>JAZRVB010000143.1:0-4386 GCA_045598885.1 Bacteroidales bacterium | reverse complement strand
TGCCATGGAGCATCAGGGCATTACAGAACCAGCCCTTGCTGAGCGTCTGGGAATCAGCACCACAGAGCTCTCGTCAATCCTCAAGGGACATAAGCTTCCTTCATCCGTAATGCTTAGCAGTATTGCTTCTGTGCTTGGCATTGCACTTGCATCAATGATGTAAGAATCGCAATCACAAATTGCCACAACGGCTTACCCCATGCCCATTTTTCACCCCACTTCCTCAATCCATCCAGCCCTCGCCGAAGGCTGCCGCGAGTTGCGCCTATACGCTTATAACGCGCTGAAATACCGCATTTTAGGGGGGGGGGGGGGTATCACGGAGCGTCTAACCCAGAGAATTTTCGTCGAATACAAAGCCTTCCAGAGGTGCCTACGGGCATCTTTGGAAGGCTTCTCTGTGTCTGCACACTATGTCAAGTCTATAAATCCACAACTCCTACGATAGCATGGAAGAACTGATCATATCAAGCGTGCGCTTCCTGGGCGCCTTGCCCATGTTTGTCGCTGCTGCCTGCCTTATCTTATTCAACCGGGGCAAGCTGCAGTCGGTGGTGTATGACCGTTCGCGCTGGCTCATCGCTGCAGCCACCCTTCTGCTGGGTGTCCACTTCGCCATACAGTTCGTGGGGCAGCTGCGCGAACAGAGCGTCACCCTCTGCTGGACGCTCAACATGATGACCTATGTCATTGTCACCCCACTCTACAACATGGCGGAGCTCAACCTGCTGCGTGCCGGTCATGACATGAAACCAAGATACAGGCACAACGGAATCTTCATGGCTGTCTGCTACGTCATCCTCGCCATCGGCTATTTCACCGACACCCTTGTCAACGATGCCCAGCCCTGGCTGACGGCTACGTTCGTCGTAGCGTTACTCTATTTCCTCAAGGTCATTGAGCTCTCATGGGTGCTCGTCAAGGAGATGAAGGTGGCTGATACGCGCCTGACAGACGAAGAGCTGACCGAGCGACACAGCGTGCTCCGTTTCACCGCCCGTGTCATGAAGTGGATCATCTTCTTCTCGCTCTTCTCGCCGTGGGTAGGCATGTCGTCGTCGCTTGCGCTCAATTCCATCTATGGTCTGATCATCTTCACGCTCCTGCTGATATTCTTTGTCACGTTCATAGTCTATGGCTGGAACATGGCAGAGTGCATCAAGGTAACTGACGAGATAGCAGACGCTGTGATGACGGAGGAAGAGAATCATAACGAGCAGATCCGCCAGCGCATCGAGCAGTGGGTAAGCGAGCGCCATTTCACCGATCCGAACGTAACCATTGGCGGCGCCCTCGCAGAGATGGGCATTTCTTCCGCAGCACTTAATTTCTATCTGGAGCAGCACACCACGGTCGGCAACTACCGCCAGTGGCTACCTTATCTCCGCATCGAAGAGGCGAAGCTCCTCATTCTGCAGCACCCGGAATACTCGTTTGAGACCGTCGCCAACGCCTGCGGATATTCCGGACAGGCAACCTTCTCGCGCGCTTTCAAGACCCTTATGGGCATTTCTCCCAAAGATTGGGCGCAATCTTGTGCCAATCAAAAGGAAGCCTGATAATCAAGAAAATACAATACCGTTATTGCATGAAAAAAAATTCATGCAATAACTTTTTTATGTTCATGCAATAACAACTCGATTCATGCAATAACCTTTTCCACCTCTTTTTATTATCTTTGCGCCCGAATTTACAAACTATTCTTCCGGATAATGGATTATCAAATTGTACAAACTCCCTTTGCCCTTCCCCCCGAGTACTTCTACAGCGTGTCGCTCCTTGTCGGCGCTGTGGTCAACTGGGTGCTGGCTGCCATGCTCTTCTTCGATCCAGACAACTTCCTCTATACTGAGACACCACGTTACTACCGGTCGCGTTATCTCACCGCCCTGTCGCTCCTGGTCTTCGGTACAGGCTTCGCGCTGCACTGGTGGTTCATGCCCAGGTTCTATAACCCCATAGCAGCGTCGGCACTCTCGCTTGGCTATTTCCACATCGGCGGCACGCTCTTCTCCATGAGCCACACCGGACTCATCGACCGCCATTACCTCAACTTGAAGGTAGTGGTGCGCGATGTCGTCATACTCCTTCTCTCCGTCATCATCTACGCCATCAGCGCATTGCTCCAGAGCTACACCTTATTATATATAGGCTTCGGGCTGTTCTTCCTGCACATCGTTTTCCTGACCTGTAAGTTCTATCAGAGCTTCCACCGCATCTATCAGCAGCTGGGCAACTATGCCAACTATTTCGTCAACGATACCGACCGTGATGTGCGCTGGCTCTTCTTCTCGTGCCACCTCATCATCCTCTTCGGCATCGGCGGCATTGCCGTCACGCTGCTGTTCCCCAACGACACCACGCCGTTCACCATACTGATGTTCGTGGGCGTAGGTATCTTTACCTATATCTACAAGGCGCTGGATGGCTTCAGCGCCTTGGCATACGACTCCGAGGTGAACATCCGGAAGAGCGAGGAATACCTGCGTACCGAGCAGGGTAGCCGCGAGATGAAGCTCTTCAAGCAGAAACGCCTCCAGATTTCCTGGCTCACTGACATCCCGATGTTCAGTGGATTCGTGAAACAATGGTAGAAACACAAGTGTTAATTGATAATGGATAATTGACAATTGATATTCTTTTGAAAAAAGTAATTTACAAATAAAAACAAAAAGTAATTTACAAATAAAAACAAAAAGTAATGAACAAAACAAAACATTTCAAACGAACGGCGTTCCCACTGAGCGCCAAGTCGATGGTGAGCCTCATGCTGCTCCTCATCGCCATGCTCGTGCCACAAGGGGCGTGGGCAATGGACTTCATCAGTGAGGTGAAGTATGGTGTAGATGGCAATCAAAACACCGCTAAAGGCTACCTCTCTGGCTACACCATCATCGATCACGACTTCAACAACGACACGAAGGGCGATTGGGTCTATATCGGCTACAAGACATCGACCAATGCAAAAGATGCCATTACAGGACTGCTCGTAGTAACAAACGACACAGAGTCAAACTCGTCAACCTACGGTGATAGCGGGTTCAAGGCTGGCGGCGCTAAGACCATGATGGTTGACGGCAAGAGATACTATCTTGCAGAATGGGGTGGTTATGCCGACATGAATCATGGTAACAAGACACACAAAAACCCTGTGTACCTGTACTATACCAAGGATGGCAACACCACTAACGGTGCGCAACTGATAACATCGTTGGGTGCTTACCGCGGTGAACTGACTGCTAATCCTGCAGGTCTGAGTGTTGTGCCTTTATACGGTGGCAATGGAACCGCAACCAACGGTACATACTCGCTCTCAAAGCTCAGCGACTTTGGTGACACCAACAAAGGTGGCGGTGGTACATTCAACTACATCACCTACACCACCCACACCCACGCTTATACAGCAGCTTTCAGCTGGGCAACTAACGGCAAAACATGTACGGCAACCGTTTCTTGCTCTTGTGGCGACACCCATTCAAACCTCGCTTGCACAGTTACATCAGCACCGAAGTCTGATGCAGCTGCTACTTGTACCGTAATGGGCTGGACAACCTATAAAGCTGAGGTCACAAGCAATGGAAAGGACTTCTCTGACACAAAGGATGTACAGGATATTGCAGCTCTCGGTCACAGCTATACCAGCCAGACAGAAACAAATACTTACCTGAAGTCAGCAGCCAATTGTACAGCCGATGCTGTATATTACCACAAGTGCAGTCGTTGCGACAGTAAAGGTTCTACCACATGGACGAAGACAGGCACTGCCCTCGGTCATAGCTACACCAGCCAGACAGAAACAGATACTTACCTGAAGTCTGCAGCCAATTGTACAGACGATGCTGTATATTACCACAAGTGCAGTCGATGCACCAGCAAGGGAACTACCACATGGACGAAGACAGGCACAGCTCTCGGTCATGACCATAGCAGCAAGACCACAACGGCAACCTACCTGAATGATGCTGCCACCTGTACCACAGCTGCAACTTACTGGTATAAGTGCTCACGCTGTGATGACAAGAGCACTACAAGCTTCTATACCAGCACTGATGATAAGGATAAGGCCCTCAACCACATCATGACAGAACATGCTGCTCATGACGCAACCTGCACAGAGGCTGGCAACAAGCTTTATTACACCTGCTCGCAGTCATGCTGCTCAGGGAAGTATTATAAGGACAATGCCGAACATACCACTAATACATACGCCAACCTGGCAGAAACGGTAATCGGAAAGATAGCACATAATTAACGTGAGTTCGACGAAAAATAATTGATTGAAAATTTGGCAAATAGCGATATTATTCGTATATTTGTAATAACCACAAAACAAATAAAACCAAACAATATCGCTATGTTTACCGAGGACAAAGTTACTGAAATTTT
>JAZRVB010000142.1:0-3807 GCA_045598885.1 Bacteroidales bacterium | reverse complement strand
TGTAAGTCAACGCGATTTCTCCACGCTTATTCTGCGGAAGATCTACGCCTACAATTCTAACTGCCATATTTAATTAAAAATAAAATGTGTTTTTGCGAAAAAATGCCTGCAAATATACGCAATTTATCCCTGACGAAGCTTAAACTTCGGATTTTTCTTGTTAATTACGTACAAAACGCCGTGGCGACGAACGATTTTGCAATCTGGAGTGCGCTTTTTAAGCGATGCTTTTACTTTCATATCGTAAGAATATTTTTATTTGTAGCGGAAAGCAATTCTGCCTTTCGAGAGGTCATAAGGTGACATCTCTACTCGAACTTTATCTCCTGGCAGGATCTTAATGTAGTGCATACGCATCTTGCCAGAAATGTGAGCGGTAATCTCGTGTCCGTTCTCAAGCTCTACGCGGAACATAGCGTTTGAGAGAGCTTCGACGATTGTACCGTCTTGTTCAATAGCTGCTTGTTTTGCCATTAACTAATTTATATTAACTAATTGTTTAGATAAATCTATCCCCTAATGCTTCCTGAATATAGTCGAAGGTTGAAAGAATCTCTGTACACTCTTCGCGGATAGCAAGACAATGCTCATAATGAGCAGACCATTTGTGATCTCGGGTTCGTACTGTCCAACCGTTACGGTCGATAGTCACATTCTTTGATCCCATATTGATCATTGGCTCAATACAGATACACATGCCTGGACGAAGGAGAGGCCCCACACCACGACGTCCGTAGTTTGGAACATCCGGATCTTCGTGAAGTACTTTTCCGATGCCATGACCTGTAAGTTCACGTACTACAGTGTAGCCACGCTTCTCACAATAGTCCTGAACTGCAAAACCAATGTGTCCGGTACGGTTGCCTGCCTTAGCCTGCTCGATACCAACATACAAGGATTCCTTGGTGGTCTTAAGGAGACGGAGAACCTGAGGGTCGATGTCTCCAACTGGGAAGGTATAACAGCTGTCGCCATTAAAACCATTCAAGACTGCACCGCAGTCGCATCCGATGATATCGCCTTCCTTTAAGATATAGTCAGAAGGGAAACCATGAACCACCTCATCGTTTACTTCGATGCAGAGAGTCCCAGGGAAACCTTCATAACCTTTGAAGCCTGGAACACCACCATTATCTCGAATAAACTGTTCTGCGATCTCGTCAAGACGGTTAGTAGAAATTCCTGGTTGGACCCACTTGGCGACTTCGCCTAAAGTGCGTCCAACCAGTTGATTTGCTTGACGCATCAAATCAATTTCTTCGTCTGTCTTCAGAAATATCATTGTGGAATTATCAATAAGCAGCTACAGAGCCTGTACGACCCTTGATCTTACCTGACTTCATGAGACCATCGTAATGGTGCATCATCAAGTGTGACTCTACCTGCTGGAGAGTATCGAGAACAACACCTACGAGAATCAGCAGTGAGGTACCACCAAAGAACTGTGAGAACTCCTGAGTAACGCCGAAAAGACGAGCGAAACATGGGAGGATTGCCACGAAAGCAAGGAAGATAGAACCTGGGAGAGTAATACGTGACATGATGGTGTCAAGATACTCCATAGTCTTCTTACCTGGCTTGATGCCTGGGATGAAACCATTCTGTGACTTCATTGCATCCGACATCTGCTGTGGGTTCATAGTGATAGCGGTGTAGAAGTAGGTAAAGATAATGATCAGAATAGCAAATACAAAATTATAAGTAAAAGTTGTATTGTCAAAGAAGCCTGACCAAAAACTCTGGGTGTCCTGTGAACCGAAGTTAGCAAGAACGATAGGGATGAACATGATAGCCTGTGCGAAGATGATAGGCATTACACCTGCAGCATTCACCTTGAGAGGGATATACTGACGAACACCACCGAACTGACGGTTACCACGGATCTGCTTAGCGTACTGCACAGGCACCTTGCGTGTACCCTGAACCAAGAGAATGCTGATACCAATCACAACGAGCAAGAACACGATCTCAAGGAGGAAGAGGATCAAGTTACCTGAAGAGGAAACTGCCTGTGCATACTCCTGTGAAATAGCGGTTGGGAAACGAGCAATGATACCAATCATGATAAGGAACGAAATACCGTTGCCAATACCCTTGTCGGTAATACGCTCACCAAGCCACATTACAAACATACTGCCTGCAGTAAGGATAATGATGCTGCTGAAGTTAAACCACCAGTCATTATTGATAATTGCAGGACCAATCTGATAACGCAGGTTGGTCAGGTAGGCGAAACTCTGGAAAATGAGAACGACTACGGTGAGCAGACGTGTGTACTGATTGATCTTGTTATGTCCACTCTCACCTTCCATCGAAAGCTTACGGAGTGATGGAAGTACCATCGTCAGAAGCTGGATAACGATCGAAGCAGAGATGTAGGGCATAATACCCAATGCGAAGATTGAGGCATTCGAGAATGCGCCACCTGAGAACATATCCAGGAGAGCCATGAGTCCTCCACGTGTCTGATTGTGCAGGTTTGACAGGAGATTTGCATCAATACCTGGCAGAACGATGAACGAACCAAGACGATAGATTGCACAGAGGCCTACAGTCCAAAGGATACGTGTGCGGAGCTCTTCAATCTTCCAAATGTTTTTGAATGTCTCAACGATTCTCATAGGATTTAAGCATTAACTTTTACTACTGAACCACCAGCTGCAACGATAGCCTCCTCAGCCTTCTTAGAGAAAGCATGAGCAGAAACCTCGAGAGCAACAGTGATAGCGCCATTGCCAAGAATCTTAACGAGATCGTTCTTTGAAACGAGACCTGCCTCGCGAAGAGTCTGGAAGTCAACCTTAGTCAAAGACTTAGAGGTTGCGAGAGCATCGATGGTAGAGAGGTTGATAGCCTTGTACTCTACACGGTTGATGTTCTTGAAGCCGTACTTAGGCATGCGACGCTGAATAGGCATCTGACCACCCTCAAAGCCGATCTTCTTCTTGTAACCTGAGTGCTGCATAGCACCCTTGTTACCACGGGTTGAAGTACCACCGAGACCTGAACCAGCACCACGGCCGACACGCTTACGAGTCTTAACAGAACCCTCAGCAGGCTTCAAATTACTCAAATTCATATCTTGAATTGTTATTTTTGAGTTAGTAATATCGGATAGGACCGACTTGGTTCCCCTATAATCGCCAATCCTATCCGTGTTGTCTTATATTAGTCAACAAGAGCGACGAGGTGAGACACCTTGCGAATCTGGCCACGAGTACACTCGTTGTCAGGGAGCTCACGGACGAGACCCATACGGGTCAATCCGAGTGCATCAAGGGTCAACTTCTCAGTCTTTGGGCAGTTAATACGGCTGCGAACCTGCTTTACCTTAATAGTTGCCATAATCTACTTTGAATTAATTAACCTTTGAATACAACCTCAAGTGAAACACCACGGTTCTCAGCTACCTCCTTAGCATCGCGGAGCTCAGCAAGAGCAGCGATAGTTGCCTTTACAAGGTTGTGAGGGTTAGAAGAGCCCTTAGACTTAGCAAGGACATCCTTTACACCTACACTTTCAAGCACAGCACGCATAGCACCACCAGCCTTAAGACCGGTACCCTGAGATGCAGGCTTCAACAATACTGATGAACCGCCGAACTTAGCGATCTGCTCGTGTGGGATGGTACCCTTAAGAACAGGAACCTTGATGAGGTTCTTCTTCGCAGACTCAACACCCTTTGCAATGGCAGCCTGAACTTCACCAGCCTTACCAAGACCATAACCGATGATACCATTACCATCACCTACTACAACGATAGCAGCGAAAGTAAAGGTACGACCACCCTTAGTAGTCTTACTTACT
>JAZRVB010000141.1:0-24302 GCA_045598885.1 Bacteroidales bacterium | reverse complement strand
CGGAAAGTGTCTATCCTCTAAGGGAGACTGCAAGGAACCGCCACGTGCGGAACCGCATGCGTGGTGGTGTGGGAGGTCGGTAAATGTGAAAGTAGGAGGCGAATGCCTTTTATGATTAGCATTTACCTCCTACCCGATTTTTTTTAGAATGGGTTATAGGAAATATTCAGGAAAATAATTATATTAATTGCGTTATTTAGTAACGGTTATGCGAAACGTTTTGAAATTCGTTGACTTCAGACCTAAGTTCTTCTCTTGCTTGAAGGACTATAACAAGCAGAAGTTCAGCCAGGATGCGCTGGCTGGTCTGATCACAGGTATTGTGGCCTTGCCATTGGCCATAGCCTTCGGTATTGCCAGTGGTGTGTCGCCACAGGAAGGTATCATCACTGCTATCGTGGCAGGCTTCATCATCTCGCTGCTGGGTGGTAGTAAGGTGCAGATCGGTGGTCCTACAGGCGCCTTCATCGTGATTATCTACGGCATCGTGAGCAATCCTGCTTACGGTTTGCCAGGCCTTACCATTGCCACTATTCTCGCTGGTGTCTTGCTGGTGCTGATGGGTGTGTTCAAGCTGGGTACGGTCATTAAGTTCATCCCTTATCCTATCATCATCGGTTTTACTGCTGGTATCGCTGTGACTATCTTCACCACACAGATGGGTGATGTCTTCGGCCTCAAGCAGAGTGTCATCGATCCTCTGACAGGCGATGTGGTCATCGATCCTGAGACAGGTGGTACGCTGATGGCTCCGCTGAAGACTCCTGGTGACTTCATCGGCAAGTGGATCTGCTATTTCGAGCACTTTGAGACCTTCAACCTCTGGAACTTTGTCGTGGCTATCGCTTCGGTGCTGATCATCATCTTCAGTCCTAAGGTGATCGGCAAGGTGCCAGGACTCAACAAGATCCCTGGTTCGCTCTATGCCATCATCCTGATGACGCTGGTCGTACTTGCACTCAAGCATTTCTTGGGTGTCGAGGGTATCGACACCATCGGTGACCGCTACGAGATCGAGGCTAAGCTGCCGGATATGGTCGTGCCAACCATCACCTACGACATGGTGCGTAACCTGATGCCAATCGCCTTCACCATCGCCATCCTCGGTGCTATCGAGAGCCTTCTCTCTGCCGCTGTGGCCGACGGTGTGATCGGTGACCGTCATAACTCAAATACTGAGCTCATCGGCCAGGGTGTAGCGAATATCCTTTGTCCTATGTTCGGTGGTATTCCTGCTACGGGTGCTATCGCTCGTACGATGACCAACATCAACAACGGTGGCCGTACGCCAGTGGCTGGTATCGTGCATGCTGTGGTGCTTTTGCTCATCCTTCTCGTACTGATGCCATACGCTAACTACATCCCTATGGCTTGCCTGGCTGGCGTATTGATCATCGTATCGTATAACATGTCTGGCTGGCGTACCTGCCGTGCATTGATGCACAATCCTAAGTCGGATGTGTCTGTATTGATCGTGACCTTCCTGCTCACTGTGATCTTCGACCTGACCATCGCTATCGAGTTCGGCTTGATCCTGGCTGCATTGCTTCTCTTCCGTCGTGTGGCTTCTACTTCGCATATCTCATTGCTCAATGGTGAGGTATCGATCTCGGATGATACAGATATCGCTGCTGGCACGCTTGAGATCGACCACCTCCACATCCCAGACGGCGTGCAGGTATATGAGATCGATGGCCCATTCTTCTTCGGCATTGCTAATAAGTTTGATGAGTTGGCAGCTACCTCGATGTTCGAGAACCAGATGACTCCTGAGGTGCGTATCATCCGTATGCGTAAGGTTCCATTCGTCGATGCTACCGGCTTGCATAACCTCGAGCTCTTCGTGCAGAAGAGCCATCAGGACCACATGCATGTCATCCTCTCGGGTGTACGTCCTGAGGTGATGCGTGTCATCGAGCATACCTCGCTCTATAAGGAGGTAGGCGAGAAGAACATCTACGACAACATCAACAGCGCGTTGGCACGTGCTCGTGAGGTCGTGGAGGATCCGGAGACACATCATCGTAAATATGCGAAGTAATCGCATATTTACGAAGTTAGGAGTTAAAAGTTAAGAGTTAGGAGAATGATCGAACTCTGGGAGTGTAAGTCTCGTGCGGAACTGAAGAAGTTCTCACGCTTTGCCATAGATCTCTATCGTGGTAACGACTGCTACGTGCCTCCTATCGTCGATTCGGAGGTCGATCTGTTCGATCCTAAGAAGAATCCTTCGCTGGCATTCTGTGAGGCTATCTGCCTGCTGGCCATGCGTGATGGCAAGGCGGTGGGAAGGATCGCAGGTATCATCAATCCGCACGTCAATGAGAAGACGGGAGAGAAGCGCGTACGCTTCGGCTACTGCGACTTTATTGATGACCGTGAGGTGAGCCACACGTTGCTCAATGCAGTGGCACAGTGGGGCAAAGAACGCGGAATGACGGAGATCGTAGGCCCTATGGGTTTCACGGATCTGGATATGGAAGGCTGTCTGATCGAAGGCTTCGACCGTCTCTGCACAGCAATCGCCATCTATAACCATCCTTATTATAGCGAACACTACGAGGCTTACGGATTGCACCCTGAGGCGTTCTGGAGCGAGTACAGGATGGAGATGATCGACGGCATCCCTGAGCGCTATTCGCGTATCGGAGAGATCGTAAAGCAGAAACTTGGCCTCCGCATCATCAAGCCGACCAGTAGTAAGAAACTGGTGGAGGAATGGGGTAAGCCGGTCTTCGAGCTTTATAATGAGTGCTATGATCCGCTCTATGGCACGGCTAAGCTGACGCCTGACCAGATCACTTATTATATCAACTATTTCCTGCCACAGGTCCGCCTCGATCATATCCGACTGATTGTCGATGCAGAGAATAAGTTGGTGGCCTTCGGCGTGGCCAATCCATCGCTCAGCAGAGCGCTGCAGAAGGCGAAGGGAAGCCTCTGGCCATTCGGCTGGATCCCATTGCTCAAGACGCTGATGTGCCGCAGACAGACCGATACGTGCGAACTGTATCTGATCGGCATCCGATCTGAGTATCAAGGCAAAGGCGTCAATGCACTGCTCTTCACGGAACTCATCCCTGAGTTTATCCGGAATGGCTACAAATGGGTAGAGACTACCAATGAGCTGGAGACCAATATGAAGGTACAGAACATGTGGGTCGGATTCGAGCCGAAGCGTGTCAAGCGACGCTGCACCTTCGTCGGCAGCCTGTCGACGGACGTGTAAATATCAAATATCGAATAACAAATATCACCAGTCGTGCTACAATCATCGTAGCAAGGCTGGTGATATTTAGTTAAAAAAGCCGAAAGATTTGGAAATGTCGCGAAAATTGAGTAAATTTGCGCCGCTTTATACGCGTATGTGCGAAGGCGCATTATGAGCGTGTGAGCGTGAAACTAAACAAAAGCAAATCTAGAAAATGAAAGCAACAATACTGAGCCTGGTTTCGCTGATGGCGCTGAGCGCCCTGCCTCAGGACTTGTCTGCCAAGAAGGACGACAAGAAGGATCCTGTGGTCTTCAATATCGGCGGTCGTGACGTCAAGGCGTCGGAGTTCGAATATTTCTATAATAAGAACAACCAGCTGGAGACGCTTGAGGATAAGTCTTTTGACGAATACGTCGATCTCTTTATCAACTATCGCCTCAAGGTCGCTGAGGGTTATGCTCAGGGTGTAGACACCACTCAGGCCTACATCGACGAGCTGGCAGGCTATCGTAAGCAGTTGGCCGAGCCTTATCTCACGATGGCAGGATGGGGTGACACACTGGTCAATCAGGCTTACGAACGTCGCAAGTGGGAGGTCAAGGCCTCGCATCTCCTGCTCACCTGCGACAAGGAGACACCAAAGCAGGTGGTCGACAGCCTCTATAACGTCGTCCTTGGCTACCAGCATGAGGTCAAGACAGGAGCAAGCTTCGACAGCCTGGCACGCAACTTCAGCCAGGATCCTTCGGCTCGCATGAATGCCGGTGATCTCGGCTATTTCAGTTCGTTGCAGATGGTCTATCCTTTTGAGCAGGCTTGTTTCAATACGCCAGTCGGAGAGACGACCATAGTCCGTTCGAGCTTCGGCTGGCACCTGATCAAAGTCTATGACAAGCGTCGCACCGAAGGCGAGGTGATGGTGGCTCACATCATGAAGCTCAATCCACGCTTCATGGAGGAAGGCGTTGCCACTGCCAAGCAGCAGATCGACTCGATCTATCAGGTGCTCAAAGGTGGCGCTGACTTCGCTGAGGTCTGCATGGCTACGAGCGATGATCAGGGTACAGCAGCCGACGGAGGTGTCTATAACTGGATCAGCCGACAGTCACGTTTCCCTGAGGAGTGGCTCGATGTTGCCTTCTCGCTCAAGGAGAAGGATGAGCTCTCTGCACCTTTTGAGACACCATACGGCTGGCATCTCCTCAAACTCATAGACAAGCGTACCGAGACACCACGCGACAGCGCTAATGATGAGCGTCTCAAGCAGCAGCTGATGCAGGACGAAGACCGCATGAAGGCTGGTCAGGACGCGTTCCTCGCTCAGAAGCGTCAGGAGCTGATGCAGGATAAGAAGCTGGCCAAGACCGTAGCACAGTGGAGTGATGAGGGCTTGCTCAAGTGGCTCGATAAGAACCTGGAGGAGCGTGAACCTGACTTCCGCAATATCTACCGTGAGTATCACGACGGCCTCATGCTCTTCGAAGTCAGCAACAAGGCTGTATGGGAGAAGGCGCAGCTCGACTCCATCGGTCAGGAGAAGTTCTTCGAGCAGAACCGTGCCAAGTACGCTTACGAACAGCCGAAGTTCAAAGGCGCTTTTGTCGAGTGTGTCGATGACTCTTTGCTCTATGATGCACTGACAAAGATCTACGAGAATAACGATGCACTGGAGGCTGCTGACCTCGTCCGCAGTACCATTCTGACCGACTCGATCCTGACACCAAATCCACAGGCACCACGCTTCCATATCATCAATGGTATCTTCTCGCGTGGCGACAATGATCTGGTCGACGTGGAGCAGTTCCATATCGAAGGCGCAACATTCAATGCTCGTGAGCGTATGCCATTGGCCAAGACCTACGGCCGCGTCATCACGGCTCCTGAGAGCGTCAATGACGTGAGAGGTGCAGTGATCGGTGACTACCAGATGGAACTAGAGAAGGAGTGGGTAGCACAGCTCAAGGAGAAGTTCAAGGTGAAGATCAACCAGAAGGAACTCGATAAGCTCCGCCGCTGATAAATCCTAAAAGAGGCAGGAACAACGTTTTTGAAGAAAAGAATAAACAAGTATATGAGAAAATTCACAACCCTCTTGGCAATGCTGCTCATCGGCAGCGTGCAGCTGATGGCCCAAGTGGCCGACAACATCATCGATGAGATCATCTGGGTCGTTGGTGATGAGGCAATCCTTCGCAGTGAGGTGGAGAATGAGCGCAAGAACATGCTCTACCGAGGCGAGAAGATCAACGGTGACCCATACGCTGTCATCCCTGAGCAGATGGCTATCCAGAAGCTTTTCATCAACCAGGCCATCATCGACTCTATCGAGGTCAGTGACGAGCAGGTCGAGGCGCAAGTCGATGCACAGATGAACATGTTCATCTCGCAGATCGGTTCGAAGGAGAAGCTCGAGGAATATCTCGGCAAGCCACTGAGCCAGTTGCGTAGCGAGTGGCGTACAGGCATCAAGAACCAGAGCATCCAGCAGCAGATGCAGCACAAGCTCTGTGAGGACGTGACGGTGACTCCAAGCGAGGTGCGCAGCTACTATGAGCGTCTGCCAAAGGATAGCATCCCATTCGTCGAGACACAGGTCGAGGTGCAGATGATCGCCTTGCAGCCACAGGTTAGCAAGCAGCAGATCGACGGCATCAAGAACCGTCTGCGAGACTTCACACAGCGTGTCAATAACAAAGAGAGCGAGTTCAGTACCCTGGCCATTCTCTATAGTGAGGATCCTGGTAGTGCAGCCATGGGTGGTGAGCTTGGTTTCAAGGGCAAGGGTGAGTTCGTGCCAGAGTTCTCGGCTGCCGGCTTCCAGCTGACAGAGCCAGGCAAGATTTCGAAGGTCGTAGAGACAGAGTTCGGCTACCACATCATCCAGCTCATCGAGCGTCGTGGAGATCGTGCCAACTTCCGTCACATCCTCCTTACTCCTAAGGTGAGCGCCAAGGAGATGAACGATGCACGTGGCCGTATGGATTCGCTCCGCATGGATCTTGATAGCGTTAAGTTCTCGTTCGAAGAAGCAGCACGCTATCTATCAAGCGATAAGGATACACGCAACAGCGGTGGCCTTATGACCAGTAGCCGCACAGGTGCTTCGCGTATGACCATGGAGGAGCTTCCTGCCGAGGTGGCTCGTCAGGTGGCTACGATGAAGATCGGAGAGATCAGCAAGCCATTCTCGATGAAGGATCCTAAGACCAGCCGTGACCAGGTGGTGATCGTCAAGCTCAAGAATCGCATTGACGGTCATAAGGCAACCTACTACGATGACTATCAGGTGATCAAGGATATGTATCAGGCATATCTCAATCAGGAGATCATCGAAAACTTCATCCGCGAGAAGCAGCGTACGACCTACGTCCGCATCAAACCGGGTTGGGAGAAGTTTGAATTCCAGTACCCAGGATGGGGTCAGCAGAACACAGAAGAATAACGATTGATGAAGAAATATCTCTGCATATTCCTGGCCTTTGTGGCAATCGTGACATCTTTCGCGCAGCAGAAGAAGGAGAAGACTACTCCGCCTTCTGATCCGCAGCGAAAGATGATACATCTGCTGCATGCCAATACATTGAGCAAGACAGTCGAATCGGAGCGACAGACGCTGAGAGGCGATGTCCGTTTCCGACAGGAAGGTTGCTACATGTATTGCGACTCGGCCTATTTCTACCAGAGTACCAACTCGATGAGCGCCTTCGGCAACGTGAGGATGGAACAGGGCGATACCTTGTTCCTCTATTGCGACTCGCTTGACTACAACGGTGACACCATGTACGGACAGCTTTATGACAACGTGCACATGGTGCATCGCTCGAAGAAGACCAAGAGCAATACGCACCTCTACACCGACTACATGACCTATGACCGAGAGATCGAGGAGGCGCAGTACCCTGAGACCGGTGTCATGGTCGACTCGCTCGTACATCTTCGCAGCCAGATCGGCTGGTACTATCCGAACACCCAGGAGGCTTTCTTCCAGTTCGATGTGCAAGGCCGTGTCTATGAGCGTGATTCCGCCTGGCACGCTGTAGGTGGCATGCCACCGCATGTATACAATCCGGATGACAAGAAGCTCACGCCGACACATTATCTTTATAGTGATACGCTACGATACAACTTCGAGCAGCGTCTGGCTACCGTCCTGGGCCCATCGCGCATCGTGAAGGACAGCACTGTGATCCATACACGCCGTGGCTACTTCAATACCGACACCAACGAGGCAACCCTCTACCGTCGCTCCTACATTACCGCGCCTGGCCGCTATGCCATTGCCGATACGATGTACTACGACTCGAAGAAGAACTGGGGAGAGGCGCGTGGTCATATCCATGCCATCGACTCGACCGACTACATGAGCGTCAAGGGTGACTATGGATTCTATATCGACAATGACTCCATCCCGCAGAGCGGCTTTGTCACTGGCCATGCCCTGGCGATGGAATACAGCGAGGGAGATACGCTCTATCTGCACGCTGATACGCTCAGAGCCTACTCTATAATCAATCAGATGGTCAAGGCTGATACCATCTACTATGAAGATGAGAACGTGGCTCCTCCGGCTCCTGAAGAGCCAATCGTGGAGGCCGCTGTATTGCCAGATTCTATCACACCCGTGTTAGCTGATTCGCTCCCTTCATTACCGATGGATTCTGTACCTGCAATTCCGATGGATTCTGTACCTACAGTTCCAGTGGATTCTGTACCTGCAGTTCCAGTGGAATCTTTACCTGCAGTTCCAGTCGACACGGTTCCTCCTGCAGCTCCTGTTGTCGAAGAACCAGTTGTAGAGAAACCTGCCAAGAAGAAAGGCAAGAGCGAGCAGGCAAGCAAGAAAACTAAGACCAAAGAGCCGGTGCGTCGCATCAAGTCCATCACCCCTGCCAAGAATGATACGCTCCGCTTCATGCAGGCCTATCATGGTGTCCGATACTATCGCAGTGACCTGCAGGGTGTCTGCGACTCACTGATCTACTCGGTCAAGGATACGCTGGCCACCTTTGTCGGCAATCCGGTGATGTGGAATAATCAGTATCAGATCACTGGTGACACCATCAAGGCCATCGTACTGAAGGGAGGTATCAAGCGTGCGATGATCCATCCGAACGCGTTCCTGACACAGAGTCATGACGAGTCATTGTCTGTCGATATGGATACCCTGACCGAGCGTCAGCGCGAGAAGATACGCATCGATACCCTACATTATGACCAGATCTCGGGCAACGACCTCATCTGTTTCTTCGAGAAAGGAAAGATTCGCGAGATGGACATGAGCGGCAACGTGCAGATCATCTACTATCCGGAGGAGAAGGACAAGTCGATGATCGGATTGAACCAGATGGTAGGTAACTACCTCAAGGTATGGTTCAAGGAGCAGAAGATGGAGAAGCTCCTCCTCTGGCCGAACGTCGTAGGTTCGTTGACACCGATCCAGCTCGTCACCGATGATATTCTCTACCTCGATGGTTTCCGATGGATGTCTTATCTACGACCAAAGAGTCCGCTCGACGTGCTGAAGGGCGTCCTGATGAAGGAGGAGGACGTCGTCATTCCTGTGAAACTTTTCGATGATGATGAGTTGAACGGATATTGATCCGTGGCATATCTTCCACGGTACCGTGACAGATATGCCACGATGAAGGCATCCTTTCCACGGTACCGTGACAGATATGCCACGATGAAGGCATCCTTTCCACGGTACCGTGACAGATATGCCGCGATGAAGGCATCCTTTCCATGGTACCGTGACAGATATGCCGCGATGAAAGCATCCTCCCCACGGTACCATGTAGGAGATGCCTGCATGAAAGATGACTACTTAAAAAAAGTAAACAGAAAAAACATACTATGGCAACGATATTTACCACCAGCAAGCCACGCCGCTTCGAGCGCAAGCCATATTTCGGCAATGAGCGCAAGGAATGGCTGGAGGCTCGTATCCGTAAAGTGAAGCGCGAGATGGGAGAATTGCCAGACGAAGAACTGAAGGCAGAGGAGGTGATCCGTGGCACATTCATCGAAGGAACCAAGCACCTCAAGCGCCGCAAGGAGCGTGATGAGGCAGAGGGAACCTCGAAGAACAACCGCTATGTCAAGCTCGGCGTGGCCTTGATCCTGCTCTGCATCATCTTCTATTATCTCATCAAGTAAAACGCGTTATTGTCAAGCATCGCTTGTCATTCTATATATTAAATGGATATCATTCATCTTTTACCTGATAGTGTAGCCAACCAGATTGCTGCCGGCGAAGTCGTGCAGCGTCCTGCCAGCGTGATCAAGGAGCTCCTTGAGAACAGCATCGACGCGCATGCCACCGCTGTGCAGATCATTCTGCGTGAGGCAGGTCGTGAGCTGATACAGGTCATCGACAACGGTTCGGGTATGAGTGCCACTGATGCGCGTATGGCCTTCGAGAAGCATGCGACCAGCAAGATCCAGAAGGCCGCAGATCTCTTCGACCTGCATACGATGGGTTTCCGTGGCGAGGCTTTGGCTTCGATTGCTGCGGTGGCAGAGGTGGAGTTGCGTACGCGCCGGCAGCAGGACGAGACGGGTGTCTGCATCGAGATCGCTGGTAGTCAGCTGACGCGTCAGGAGGCTTGCGCGTGTCCGGTAGGTGCTAATTTTCAGGTACGTAATCTCTTTTTTAATGTACCAGCGCGTCGTAAGTTCCTCAAGAGCAACCAGACGGAGCTTTCGAACATCATGACCGAGGTGCAGCATGTGGCGTTGGCCAATCCGAATGTCGAGATCACGGTGATCCATAACGACACACAGCTCCTGCAGCTCACCAGCGGCAGTCACAAGCAGCGTATCATCCAGCTCTTCAGCAAGAGCCTTGGCCTGCAGTTGTTGCCACTCTCGGTCGATAATGACCTGCTGCATATCTCGGGTTTCGTGTGTGCTCCTGAGGGTTCGCGCAAGAAAGGAGCGCTGCAGTATTTCTTTGTCAACGACCGATTCATGAAGCATCCTTACTTCCATAAGGCGGTGATGGAGTGCTATCAGGACCTGATACCGGAGGGGAATCAGCCGAACTATTTCATCTATCTCAGCGTTGATCCACAGACGATCGATGTCAATATCCATCCGACCAAGACGGAGATCAAGTTTGAGAATGAGCCGGCACGCTGGCACATCCTGCAGGCAACGATCCGTGAGGCCTTAGGAAAGTTTAATGCCACGCCTACGATCGACTTTGATCAGGCAGATGCACCGGAGATCATCCCTGCTTATAATCGCGCTTCTGGAGGCGAAGGACGGGCTTCTGAGCCTACGCCTCAGTTCAGCGACTATAATCCTTTCCGCATGAAGAGCGCCGATCACTGGGAGTCGCTGTATGAGGACTTCGCTTCGGAGAGATTGTCGACCGATGGAGAAGAGATGTCTTCTCGCATGGAGGGTGGTGAGATGCCATCGCGTATGGAGTCATTTGCTCCTGCTGATGATTTTGTGTCTCGTCTCGACAGTGTGGATTATCCGTCGGTAGAGGCACCTTCGCGCCTCTCAACACAGGATACAATGGAAGACATCCCGAGTGCGATGGATCTGATGACCGAGGTGCAGACGACGGCTGCGGCGCAGCGCAAAGTCTCTTACTTGCAGGTGGGAGGACGCTACATCGTCACTGGCAATCGCCAGGGAATGACCTTGATCGATCAGCACCGTGCACATCTCTGTGTATTGTTTGACCGCTATCATCAGCAGATCAGCCATCGACAGGGATTCTCGCAGCAGGAGCTCTTCCCGGAGATCGTGGAGGTAGCACCGTCTGACGTGCCACAGCTGGACGCCATCCTGCCGGAGTTGCGTTATCTCGGTTTTGAGATCGATAGCCTCGGAGGAGGAAGCTTCGCCATCAATGGCAAGCCGGCATCGCTCGAGAACTCGGTCAATATCCATGAACTGATCCGACAAATGATCGAGGTGGCCAAGGAGGAGGTGCATGGCATTGGCGACGAGCTAGACAAGCGCCTGGCATTGCGTCTCTCAAGCGTTGAAGCCATCCCGTATGGTCGCTCGCTCAATGAGGAGGAGATGACGCAGCTGGTGGAGAGTCTCATGGCATTGCCGGAACATCAGTTGACCCCAGACGGCCATCCGGTCATGACAGTACTTAATAGCGATGCACTCGCGGCATTGCTCAAATAAGAAACAAAAAGATAATTATATAGAAATGAAATACGCAATTTGTCTGCAACCCTATATCCCTATGCGCGCCACCGCTGCTGAGACGTCAGAGATGATCAGTCAGCTGCTGTTCGGTGATACCTTCCAGATTGTGGAGGAGGTGCCACGCTGGTATCGTATCGTACGTGACTGCGATGGCTATGAGGGTTGGATCGACTGGAAGACTGCTACCGTCATCGAACATGGTGAGTATGAGCATTATGTCAATGAATCGAGCAATGCACTGCTGCTCCGTCTGCCATTCAATCCGGTGCAGCGTACCGAGCAGGGACAGTCGGGTAGCGCTCACCTGTCGTGGGGTAGCCGCATCTATGATATGGACGATACGGGTATCACTTTCCGTATGCATGGCGTGCGCTTCGATGTGCCAGCCATGAGCTATGTCAATCCGCTGCATGCCAACTCGATGTCGCGCAAGGCGCTCTCGAAGTACTTGCTTCAGCAGGCGCAGATGTTGCTCAACACGCCTTATCTCTGGGGCGGCACAGCGGCTTTCGGTGTGGATTGTTCTGGCTTTACGCAGACGCTCTTCCGCTTCATTGGCATCAGTTTGCCACGTGATGCTTCGCAGCAGGCGCTGGTAGGTTCGGAGATCTCTTTTGAGAATGCTTCGGCAGGTGATCTGGCCTTCTTCTCTTCGCAGGAGGGGAGCGATAAGATCTCGCACGTAGGACTCGTAGCGGATAACGGACGCGTGCTGCACGTCAGCGGATTCCTGCACTTCGATGAGTTGCGTCCGGAGGGTATCTGGAGCAAGCAGCGTCAGGAGATGACACATTATCTGGTGAAGATTAAGAAGTATTTTTAAGTAGTTTAGAGTTGAAAGTTTAGAGTTTAGAGAAGTTATTTAGTTTTATAGTAATAAGTTTTTTACTGGTTCCCCTTCTCTATAGCTTTTCTCAATACAACTCTACACTTCGAAACTACTCTAAACTCTAATCTCTAAACTATAAACTAAAATGACCAAGTCATTATATAATATATACCTCCAGCATTCGAGCATCACCACCGATAGTCGTAAGGTCGATGCAGGTCAGATCTTCTTTGCTCTCAAAGGAGAGCGTTTCGATGGCAATCAGTATGCTGCTGACGTATTGCAGAAAGGGGCAGCGCTAGCAGTGGTCGATGATGTGAATGTCATTCCTGCTGACGTGCGAACGGGTGTAGACGGCCTGCAAGGAAGCTATTTCCTCGTCCCTGACGTATTGACAGCATTGCAGCAGTTGTCGGCTTATCACCGTCAGCAACTTAAGACCTGGGAGCGCCCGGTCAAGGTCATCGGCGTGACGGGTACCAATGGCAAGACGACGACCAAGGAGCTGCTTCGCGCGGTATTGAGCCAGAAATATAATGTGTTGGCAACGGAGGGTAACCTCAACAACCAGATCGGTGTGCCATTGACTTTGCTCAAGATCAACAAGGAGCATGAGATGGCGATCGTCGAGATGGGAGCCAACCATCCGATGGATATTGCAGAGCTCTGTGCATTGGTGCATCCTGACTTCGGATTGATCACCAATGTCGGCAAGGCGCACTTACTTGGCTTTGGCAGCCTCGAAGGTGTCATTGCTGCTAAGACAGAGCTGTATAAGAGCCTGGCAGCCGATGGAGGTATTGCCTTCATCGACTCATTCAACCAGCAGTTGCTCTTCAAGGCGATGGAGTATGGCGTGAGCTGCCGTCCTTATCTTCCAGCCAACGTGGAGTCTTGCAGTCCTTTCCTGTCGCTCAGCTTGTTCGACACTGAGGCTGACGAACCTGTCTGCATCGAGACACATCTCATTGGCAGCTATAATGCTATCAACTGCCAGGCGGCAGCTACTGTCGGCCGTTACTTCGAGGTAAGTCTGGAGCAGGTCAAGGCGGCTATCGAAGGCTATGAGCCACAGAATATGCGTAGCCAGCTCGTGGAGCTTGGTCACGGCAATCAGCTGATCATGGATGCTTACAACGCTAACGCTACTTCGATGAACGCGGCATTGACCAGCTTCAAACTCAACGAGGCACCACACAAGAGTGTCATCCTCGGTGACATGCGCGAGCTCGGCGCTGAGTCGCAGAAGGAGCATGAGGTGATCCTCGACTTCCTCTTCACCTCAGGCATCAAGCTCGATATGACGGTGCTGGTAGGAGAGGAGTTCTGCAAGGCGTTCCAGAACAAAGGCCTGCTCTATGCGGCTCAGAACGGCATGAACGTGCGCTGCTACGAAAGTGTGCAGGACCTGATCGACGATGAGGAGGTGATACGCAACCTCGGTGGCACCATCCTCGTGAAAGGTAGCCGCGGCGTGCAGCTCGAGAAGGCTGCGAATGTCATCAAGCAGCGTTTCGGCATTTCATAATCTATTGATTGCGACTCATTCCGACTATGAAGATCTATTTATTGCGCCACGGCGAAACTGACTGGAACAAGGCTCATCGCTTTCAGGGACAGATTGACATTCCGCTCAACGACTATGGCCGTGAGCTGGCGGTCGTGACACGTGACAAGTGGCCGATCGTGAAGTATGACCGTGTCTATAGCAGTCCGCTGTGTCGCGCGGCTGAGACGGCTCGTATCGTCCTCGAGGGTCGTCCTGAACTCGATCTGATCCGCTATGATGAGCGTATCAAAGAGTTCAGTTTCGGTGTGTGCGAAGGATTAAATATTGATGAGGCTGGTAATGATCCGAACCATCCGATGTATAACCTGCTGCATCATCCGGAGAGCTATGTGCCAGCCGAAGGAGGAGAGTCGTTTGACCAGCTTGTAGGTCGTGGACGAGCTTTCATCGAGTCGGAACTGCTGCCATTGGAGAATGAAGGCGTGCAGAATGTGCTCATCGTGGCTCATGGCGCGTTGATCCGTGGCCTTGTCTGCGCTTTCGGCCTCAAAGAGGTCAAGGACTTTTGGCGCACACGCTATACCAACTGTTGTCTCACGACGCTCGATGTAACTGATGGCGTTGCCACGATGGTCAAGGAGGCGGAGACATTCTATGATGCTTCTGGCCACTTTGGCGGATGGATTACCCAGTAACGCTCTCGCAGGAGGCTTTGGGTCTCTCGGAGGAGACACTTGCGCTGGCACAGGGAATACTGCTTGGCGATAAGTCGCAGATCTCGCCAGAGGTGATGCAGAGCTTTCGCACGGCAGGTATGAGTCATCTGCTGGCTGTGTCGGGTTTGCACGTTGGTATCATCATGTCGCTTATCTGGCTGGTGTGTAAGCCGCTGGAGTGGCTGGCGCTTTGTCTGACATCATTGCCACAGTTGGGGTGCAGAGTTGGAAGTCCGAAGATCGCATATATCATAGGAGCTGCGAAGCGCGTCCTGGTCATCCTGCTGACGTGTGTCTATGTCTATCGCATCGGAGCGCCACCGAGTGCTGTTCGTGCTACACTGATGCTCAGCCTTTGCCTGCTCGGCTGGATGTTCCATCGACCAACCTCTGCAGCGAGATGTCTGCTATTTGCAGCGTTGCTGCTCTTGGCTTGGGATCCATGGCTCATCAAGAATGTTGGTTTTCAGTTGAGTTTCTTGGCGGTAGGTGGGATTATCCTTTGTCAGCCTTGGCTCAATGATCCTAATTTGCATTGGAGCATTCGCGCTATCCTGTTGTCACTTGCTGCACAGGTTCTGACGATTCCTGTGGTGGCGTATTACTTTCATCAAGTACCTTTCTTCGGATGGCTGCAAGGCTTGCTGGTTGTACCATTGATGCCACTTTTCGTCACGCTTCTACTATTGTGTCTCTGCTTTCCTTCCTTCTTTGGATTATCTTATCTTGTCGAGGCGCTCCGCTCATGGATGGAACTGATGGCAGACAGTATCGGAAAGCTTGAGCAACTCCTCCTCGGAGGTCATCTCTACTTTTATCCTTCGGTGATAGAGGCTTTGCTCGCAGAGATCTTTTTCCTTTCTTTGGTAATTCTTTTAAGGATTAATAAAGATAACAATGCATAAGCTCCGCTACTTCATACTCCCCATGCTCTATTTGGGAATCGGCGGTATAGTTACCACCATGCTGGTGCAGCGTGTGGTCAATTATACCGATCCGTTGTGGCTGTTCCTGCTTTTGCCCATGCTGATGGTCACGGTCTTGCTCACTGTGGTGGGAGTGGTCAATGTTTGGGTGCAGTACAGGAGTATCGACGAGGATAGCCTGATGCGACAGTATGGCGTGCGCAATCTGCTGTGGCTCTATCTGCGCTGCTGGTCGGTCGTCATGGCAGGCCTGGTGCTTGGCGTGGTCTACTACTGGATGCACGATCTGCTGGCCGACTATATCCAGGACTTGCTGCATAGCCTCGACATTCTTTTCTATGTCAGCTGCATCTTCCTGACGGTGAGCGCGCTTATGAGCATCGTCCGTAGCGTCAACCTGCAGGAGATACGTCTGCGCAATGCGCAAAGCGAGAATCAGTTGCTCAAGGCGCAGCTCAATCCTCACTTCCTATACAACACATTAAACAACATAGACGCGCTCATCTGGTTGGATCAGGAGCGCGCCTCTGCAGCGGTGACAAGCCTTTCGAGTTTGATGCGATATATGACTTATAGCAGTCGACAGGAACGGGTCACCATCGAAGAAGAGCTTAAGGCCATGCAGCAGCTCGTGGAGCTTCAACGTCTCCGTACGTCTCGAGAAGACTGTCTTATCTTTGAGTCGGATGTAGACACTTCATTGCATGCCACCATCGCGCCATTGCTACTCATACCGCTCATCGAGAACTGTTTCAAGCATGTCGGACAGATAGATGCAAGCAATGCGATCCATATCAAGCTGGCATTCAATGACGGACAGCTGGTGTTTACGACCGATAATAATGTCAAGGACGAGGAACCGAGTCCTGTCAAGTCCTCAGCGAATCCTCATGGCGTTGGCCTTACGGTCTTGCAGCGTCGACTGAGCCTGCTTTATCCAGACAAGCACAGTTTTACGGCACAGCGAGAAGGGGATCGTTTCAAAACCACGCTTCAGCTATCCGTCGATTGGCCTCATCGATAAGTCGGGGGACGGCCAGTTCCTGCCATTCCATCCACGTCACACGCTTATATCCCATAGGCTGCAGTTTCTCATCCAAGGCTGCAGCCTCTTTTTCTGTCTTCACGGGGATGACATGGAAGTCGGCAAAGAGGGTTTGGTGGGTTAACTGGTGCTTGATTGAAAACTGCATCGCAGTTTTCAATAGTGAGGAGTTATAAGTTAGGAGTGAGGAGTGAGCAGCTTCGCGTGAAGTGGGTAATAATTCTTCACTCCTCACTCCTAACTCCTCACTAAGAAAGTATTCCCACAACCCCGTCCAGATATCACCTTCTCCTCGTTGGTGTACCCATAGCATATCCTTATATATATAAATAAGGTAGTGCAGATGGCGCTCTCGCACCTTCACCTTGCCTGCCTTGACAGGACGCTGTCCGATGGTATGATTGGCCAGCGCCATGCAATGATCAGCGACAGGGCAGGCTTCACATTGTGGAGAGGTAGGAGTGCAGCAGAGCGCACCAAACTCCATCATTGCCTGATTATGGTGTCCCGTATGCTTCTCTGGTAGCAACTGAGTCGCAAGTGCCAGGAAATCCTTCTGTCCTTTTGTTGTGTCGATCGGAGTGTCGATGTCGAAGAGCCGGGACAGGACGCGATATACATTGCCATCGACCACCGCTACCTTCTCGTCGGACGAGAAACTGGCAATGGCAGCAGCGGTGTAAGGACCCACACCTTTGAGCTTGATCAGATCGGCGTAACTGGTAGGAAATGATTTTTCATTTTTCATTTTTAATTTTTCATTTCCCCATACCTGCTGTGCAGCCGCATGCAGATTACGTGCACGGCTGTAGTATCCTAACCCCTGCCAGAGCTTCAGCACTTCGTCCTGTTGAGCCAGTGCCAAATCTCGTACGGTAGGGAAACGCTCTACAAAACGCTGATAATAATCAAGTCCTTGCACCACTCGTGTCTGCTGTAGAATAATCTCCGACAGCCAGATACGATAGGCGTCTTTCGTATGACGCCAGGGTAGATCTCGCTTATTTTCATCGTACCAACGACCTATTTTGGCACTTATATCGTTCATTTTCTTATGTTTTAGTTGTCAATTATCAGTTTTTCGGGTGCAAAGATAGTATTTTTTTCAAAAAAATGGACGATGCTATTTGTAATTTCAAAAAATAGCACTATCTTTGCATGCCAAAATTAAAAAATACATCAAAGATTCAATAAAATGACAAAAGCAGAAATCGTAACCAAGATCGCTAAGAAGACCGGTCTTGATAAGGAAGAGGTTTTGACTGTAGTTGAACAGCTCATGGGTACCATCAAGGAGTCTCTCATTGAGGGTGAGCCTGTTTACCTCCGTGGCTTCGGTAGCTTCATCATCAAGGAGCGCGCTACTAAGACCGCACGTAACATCAGCAAGGATAAGGCAATCATCATCCCAGCACACAATATCCCAGCATTCAAGCCAGCTAAGAGCTTTATGGCTGAGGTCAGTGGTGAGCTCGTAACTGAGGAGGAGGATTAATTCCTACAAAAGAATACAGAACAATATATTGTTAAACTATTAATATAATTAAGGTATGCCAAACGGTAAGAAGCACAAGCGTCATAAGATGGCTACGCACAAGCGTAAGAAGCGTCTTCGCAAGAATCGTCACAAGCACTAATCAGTGCGCCATCAGTGGCATTTGGGCGCCCCGTATAGGGCGCCTTATTTTTTAATCCTATATTCAATATCGATATGACCAATGAAGTAGTGATAGATGTTAATTCGTCGATGATCACTATCGGTTTGCTCGAAGACGGAAAGCTGGCAGAGTACCAGCGCGAGTCATGCGACGCCACCTATAGTGTCGGCAACATCTATCTGGCCCGAGTCAAGAAGCTGATGCCGGGTCTCAACGCTGCTTTTGTGGATGTCGGTTACGAAAAGGAGGGTTTCCTTCACTATCAGGATCTTGGCCCGCAGTTTCGCACGCTGGCCAGGTATGTCAAGCAGCAGATTTCAGATCAGAAGCATCTCATCCCCATTGAGACGTTCAGGTTCGAAGCCGAACTGACCAAGGAAGAGACCATCTCTGACGTTCTCACCGTAGGGCAGGAGATTCTGGTGCA
Source organism: Bacteroidales bacterium (assembly GCA_045598885.1). GTDB lineage: Bacteria > Bacteroidota > Bacteroidia > Bacteroidales > UBA3663 > Liminaster. The sequence continues at coordinate 5,796 of JAZRVB010000141.1, read as the reverse complement.
GGTTGCCAAGGAACCTATCAGTACCAAAGGACCGCGTCTGACGTCCGACCTGTCCCTCCCGGGACGATTCATGGTGCTGATACCTTTTCAGGATAAGGTGTCGGTGTCGACGAAAATCAAGTCTTCGGAGGAGAAGAACCGTCTGAAGCAAATCATCCGTCCATTGCTGCCACAGAACTACGGTGTGATCATTCGCACCTCGGCCAATGGCGTTGGAGAGGAAGAGTTGAGACAGGAACTTAACTCTTTAGTGAAACATTGGGAATCCACTGTCCGCACTCTCATGAAAGGCAAGTTGCCATCTCTTTGCTATGAGGAGACCAACCGTGCCACGGCATTAATTCGCGACATCTTCAACCCCTCGTTCGAGAGCATCTGGGTTAACGACCCAGCGACGTTTAATCAGATCAAAGAGTATGTGAGTCTGATAGCCCCTGAAAAGGCGGACGTTGTCAAACTGTACGAGGAGGAAATCCCAATCCTGGATAAGTTCGCAGTAACGCGCCAGATCAAGTCTTCCATGGGCAAGACCGTCTCGTGCAAGTCAGGTGTCTATATCATCATCGAGCACACCGAAGCCTTGCACGTCATTGACGTCAACTCAGGCCATAAGAGCAAGATGGCCGAGGACCAGGAGGAGAACGCGCTGCTGGCCGATATGGCTGCAGCTGAGGAGATTGCACACCAGATGCGTCTGCGCGATATGGGCGGCATTGTGGTCATTGACTTTATTGACCTGGTCAAGGCGGAGCACCGTGAGCAGCTCTATCAGTACATGCGTACACTCATGGCCAATGACCGTGCCAAGCATAACATCCTGCCACTCTCGAAGTTCTGTCTGATGCAGATCACCCGCCAGCGTGTCCGTCCGGTCTCTGAACCGCAGACCGCTGAGGCGTGTCCCGTCTGTGGCGGCAAGCACATTGTCAAGCCAAGCCTCCTCTTCCCGGATCGTCTGGAGGAGAAGCTCGACCATCTGGTCAACGACATGAAAGTGAAGCGTTTTACCCTCTACGTACATCCATTCATTGTAGCAACCCTCCGCGAAGGCTGGTTCTTCAGCAGTCGCGTCTGGAAGTGGAAGCGCCGTTTCGGCCTGGGTTGGAAACTCATCCCAGACCAGTCGCTGGAGCTTCTGCAGTATAGGGTCGTCGATGCTAACCGCAACGAAATTGACCTCCGTGAGCCTATTGATGCTCAAGTATAAAATATGAATACTATCCAATTATCTAACGCCCTGGGCCGTATGCCTCAGAACCGTATGCAGAAGCCCGTTGACTTCTGTCTCGGTGCTGGCGAGCATATAGCCATCATGGGTCCTAATGGTGGTGGTAAGTCATGTCTCATAGATATGATCACAGGCAAGAATATCCTCATGCAGGGTACTCTTGCCTATGATTTTGGCCCTGGTGTCAAGCCTACCGCCTATGGCAATATCGTGCAGCTCACGTTCGAAGATGCGCTGGGCTCGGTCGAGAAGCCATACTACTTCCAGCAGCGCTTCAACAGTCAGGACCGCGATGAGTCGCCCCTCGTCATGACCGTCCTCAAGCGCGCCATGGCCACAGGCAATGTCACCGCCACGGGTCTCTCTGCCGATGAGGCTCGCATGGCCGGCCACGGACTTACCGAAGACGAGGCACGTGCCGCAGGCAGCGAAGACGACAGCGAGTTCCTGCAGAACCCTCTGCTCGACACCTTCATGATGCGCCACCTCCTCCAGAAGCGCATGGTGCTGCTCAGCAGTGGCGAGATGCGCCGTTACCAGCTCTTCAAGTACCTCATCAAGAAGCCTCGCGTCCTCATCGTCGACAATCCGTTCATCGGTCTCGACGCTCCGATGCGCGACCAGCTCAGCGAGTTCTTCCAGAAGCTCGTTGACAGTCACGAGGTGCAGATCATCATGATCCTCTCAATGCTCGACAGCGTCCCACCGTTCATGACCCATGTCGTCACGGTCGATAATATGCAGGTAGGGGAGAAGCAGACCCGTGAGGAGTACCTGGCTTCGCAGCCCGACTTCTCCTGCCAGCTCACCCCAGAGCTGCGCCAGGCCATCCTTGACCTCCCTACACACGAGATGGCCAACCTCACCCAGGACGGTTCGGTGACCAGCGAAGTCATCTCTATCCGCAACCTCAGCCTCCCGCTGCCAGATACGGATCGTGTCCTCTACAACGGACTCAACTGGACCGTCTGTCGTGGCGAGAAATGGGCGCTCCAGGGCCGCAACGGCGCTGGCAAGAGTACCCTTCTTAGTCTCATTTGTGCCGACCATCCAGCCGCCTATGCCTGCGATATCTCGCTCTTCGGCCGCCGACGTGGCACGGGCGAGAGCATCTGGGAAATCAAGAAGCACATCGGCTTTGTGTCGCCAGAGTTCCACCGCGCCTATAAAGAGAACCGTCCGGCCATCGACATCGTCGCCTCAGGCCTCCATGACTCGGTAGGCCTCTACAAGCGACCACGTCCTGAGCAGGTCGATACATGTCTATTCTGGATGCGCGTCTTCGGCATTGACCATCTGCGCGACCGTATGTTCCTCACGCTCAGCAGCGGCGAGCAGCGTCTCTGCCTCCTGGCACGTGCCTTCGTCAAGGATCCAGCTCTGCTCATCCTCGACGAACCGCTCCACGGTCTCGACACCTATCGCCGCAACCTCGTTCGTGACGTCATCGCCACCTTCTGCCAGCGCCCTGACAAGACGCTGATCATGGTGACACACTATGTGGAGGAGCTGCCTTCGGAGATTTCACAGAAACTAGTCCTTTGAGATAGTTTAGAGTTAAGAGATTAGAGTTTAGAGTAGTTGTAAAGTAATAAAGTAAGTTAGTGCATAGCTTGACACTAAATAACTCTAAACTTCTAAAACTACTCTAAACTCTAATCTCTAAACTCTAAACTAAACAGATACCCCGTACTCATGCTTCACCTCCTCCATCACAAACGTACTCTCGATGGTGGCGATGTTTTCATGACGCCCGATGACGTTGAGGAGGAACTGCTGGTAGTAGCGCATGTCAGGCGACTGGATGCGCAGCAGGTAGTCGAAGCTGCCTGAGATGTTATAGCACTCCGTCACCTCCGGTATTTCCTTCACCATCTCTGTGAAGGCCAGCGCCATCTCGCTGTTGAGTCGGCGCAGCTTGATACTGCAGAACACGGCAAAGCCTTTGTTGAGCTTGGCAGCGTCGAGGATGGTAGCGTATTGCTTGATGAATCCCTGTCGCTCCAGGCGCTTCACGCGCTCGTACGTAGGCGTAGTAGATAGGTGTACCTTGGTGGCCAGCTCTTTGTTGGTCAGTCGGGCGTTCTCCTGCAGGGCGCGGAGGATATCCATATCCTTCTCGTCCAATTTATATGATTCTGTTTCGAAAGTCATAATCGTCTGTTTTTAGAATAATGTTCTTTTACCAGTTGCAAAAATAGGAATATTTTCCAAAAAAAACTTTTCTCTTGGAAGATAATTAAATTCCCCGTAACTTTGCACCGTCAAAATTACTAAAATTGACAAGTTAAAAGAACATTATTAACAATTTAAAAATAGACTATTATGAGCACTAAGAACTATCACCTCGAGACACTCGCACTTCACGTAGGTCAGGAGACCCCAGATCCAGCTACCGACTCACGCGCTGTACCTATCTATCAGACCACCTCTTACGTCTTCCGCAACTCGCAGCACGCTGCTGACCGTTTCGGACTTCGTGATGCAGGCAATATCTATGGCCGACTCACCAACTCTACCCAGGGAGTCTTCGAGGAGCGTATCGCAGCTCTCGAAGGCGGTGTAGCAGCCCTCGCCGTAGCCAGTGGCGCAGCAGCTGTGACATACGCTTTGCAGAACGTCGTTCAGGCAGGCGATCATATCGTAGCAGCCGACAACCTCTACGGTGGCTCGTTCAACCTCATCACCCACACACTCGCTACCCAGGGTATCACCAACACCATCGTCAAGGTCAACGACCTCGAGGCGCTTGAAGCTGCCATCCAACCAAATACCAAGGTCATCTACGCAGAGACCTTCGGCAATCCAAACTCTGACGTCACCGACCTCGAAGCCATCTCGGCCATTGCACACAAGCATGGCATTGTCTTCATCGTCGACAACACCTTTGCTCCGATCCTCATCCGTCCTATCGAGCATGGTGCCGACATCGTAGTACACTCAGCCACCAAGTTCATCGGTGGCCACGGCTCTTCACTCGGTGGTGTCATCGTCGATAGTGGCAAGTTCGACTGGAAGGCCAACGCGGACCGTTATCCATCTATCGCCAAGCCAGATCCATCCTATCATGGCGCAGTCTTTGCCGATGTAGCCGGAGCCGCAGCCTTCGTGACCCGCATCCGTGCCGTCATCCTGCGCGATACTGGTGCAGCCATCTCGCCATTCAATGCTTGGATTCTCCTGCAGGGCGTCGAGTCATTGCCACTCCGCATCGAGCGTCACGTCGAGAATGCACTCAAGGTCGTCGACTTCCTGGCCAACCATCCAAAGGTCAAGAGCGTCAGCCACCCAGCTCTCGCCAGCCATCCTGATCATGCCCTCTACGAGAAGTACTTCCCTCAGGGTGCAGGCAGTATCTTCACCTTCGAGATCAATGGCACTCAGGAGGATGCGTGGAAATTTATCGACTCACTCCAGATCTTCTCACTCCTCGCCAATGTGGCCGATGTCAAGTCGCTCGTCATCCATCCATACACCACCACCCACTCGCAGATGACTCCACAGGAGCTCGCTGCTCAGCACATCACCCCAAGCACCGTGCGCCTCTCTATCGGTGTGGAGCATATTGACGACATCCTCGATGATCTCCGTCAGGCTCTCGACCAGATCTGAAGACAGTAATTACGGTTTGTATAAAATAATATGCTACCATTAGCGTTATATTAAGAAAACAAAGAAACTATGGCAATTTATAGCAAAATCACCGACCTCATCGGTCATACTCCCCTTGTAAGGGTCGATAAGTTCGCACAAAATCGTGGCGCCAAGGCTAACATCATCGCTAAGGTTGAGTTCTTCAATCCTGGCGGCTCGGTCAAAGACCGTGTAGGCCTTGCCATGATCGAAGACGCAGAGCGTAAGGGAATCCTTAAGCCAGGCGGCACCATCATCGAGCCAACCTCAGGCAATACTGGTGTAGGTCTGAGCCTCGTAGGTGCAGTCAAGGGTTATAAGGTCATCCTCACCATGCCCGAGACCATGTCCATCGAGCGTCGCAAGCTCGCCGCAGCCTACGGCACAGAGATCGTCCTCACCCCAGGCGCAGCAGGCATGAAGGGTGCCATTGCCAAGGCCGAGGAGTTGCGCGATGCTACTCCGGGAGCCGTCATCCTGCAGCAGTTCGAGAACGGAGCCAACCCAGCCATCCACGAGGCTACCACCGGCGAGGAGATCTCAGCCGACTTTGCAGTCGCAGGTGAGCAGATCGATGTCTTTGTAGCAGGTGTCGGCACAGGCGGTACCGTCAGCGGTACGGGCAAGGCCATCAAGAAACATTTCCCTAACGCCTATGTCGTAGCCGTCGAACCTGCCACCAGCGCTGTGCTGAGTGGCAATCCGAGTGGCGCGCACAAGATCCAGGGTATCGGTGCTGGCTTCGTACCAAAGAACTTCGACCGTGACGTCGTAGACGAGATTCTCCCTGTCGGCAACGAAGAAGCCCTCGCCACCGGCCGCACCCTCGCCAAAGAAGAAGGCCTCCTCGTGGGCATCAGTTCCGGCGCAGCAGCATACGCTGCTTCGGTCATCGCTCAGCGTCCTGAGTTCGCTGGCAAGAACATCGTCGTCCT
>JAZRVB010000140.1:0-10550 GCA_045598885.1 Bacteroidales bacterium | reverse complement strand
CGGAAAGTGTCTATCCTCTAAGGGAGACTGCAAGGAACCGCCACGTGCGGAACCGCATGCGTGGTGGTGTGGGAGGTCGGTAAATGTGAAAGTAGAAGGCAAATGCCTTTTATGATTAGCATTTACCTCCTACCCGATTGTCTATATGTATTCAAAAGCCTCCTCTTTTGCTATCTTCATTATATGATATATTGTAAAAGTGTCCTGTCCCAAGTTTAGGCATTCGGTTCGATTGCAACACTTGGGACATTTTGAAATATTGGTACGTTTGGGACATGTGAGACACTTGGGACATGTGTGGCAAGAAGTCAGAAGATATTTCTGACCTCTTTGCCCATCTTTATGGCTTTATTGAAAGTGAAGAAGGTACCTCCTTTCTTAATATTGGTATCGAAGAATGCAATGACTATCGAAGAATGTTCAAGCATATAGATGTTTCGAAGTAGGTAACTCTGCTTTGAGAATGCTCGAGCAATGATCACTTTCGAATCTACGGAGTTAATCACTCTGTTATATCGTTTCTGGTCAGTAGGGGAGAATCTGCTTTCTTGACCTATGAAAGGAATACAGGCAATAATAATGATGTCCTTGTAAGCTTCTTTTATATTGATTAAAATCTCTGCAGCAAGAAGGTCGAAACCTATTGCCATACCGCAAAGGAATGTACGATGCCCTTCATTGTAGAGCTCCATGATTGTATAATATAGCTTTTCTTTGACGGTTTGTAGTTTGTTCGGGTTGATGGTTCGATGTCCAGTGAAGCAAACTGTTGTAATGATTGATTCAGTCATTGGTAGTGGGTTTTGATGGTTTAACTAATGTCTTTCCTATGCAGTAGGCTGCTATGACTTTTGCGCCCATGCTTTCTAACTTTTCCGCAAATAAGGTGATGCTGCGTCCCGTAGTTACTACATCATCGAAGAGAATTACTTTGCGACCATTTGAAAAGAATCCTTCATCAAATTCGATAACTTGTGAACTGCTGTTTTTCTTGTTCCTTCTTTGCTCATGAACTGCAATGCGCTCTCCGTCGATTGAAATATGGCGATATGCGTTTTGTGCTCCGCTCATCGCGCAAACAAGTTTTGAGAACTCATAGTATCTTGTTTCGTTTTTCTCGGGAGTTGAAGCTGGAATGCAGACGAAGGCAATGTCCTTGGCAGACTTCCCATATGTCTGCTTGATCAGTTTTGCGGTGTGTAGTGCTACTCCGCTTTGGTGTGTCCCATTCTTGAAATTCCAAATTAGGTTTCTTGCAGACTCTTGTGGAAGACTTACGTATTTGAAACGGGCTGGCACATAGTCGAAGTAGTAGCAGAGGGTTCTATTGCCCCAACGTTCATCGTAGATTGCTTGCATAATTTCTTGGTTTTTATCTTTTCCCTTAATTCAGTTATCTGAACTTTCAGGATAAATCATTCAACTGTAACGAGGCCCAGGCATGACGAAGAGATGACATCAAACCAAACATGAGGAGGTAATGTTTTGATACAAAAGATTGCCTTCAGAAAAGCATGTTGCTGGTGCTTGGTTCTTTGTCATCGGTCATAACTTTGCCGAAGAGAAAGTTGGGTGAGAGATCTTGAAAGTGAGTGAAGCAGTTGGTCAAATATGCACTCAGAATGACATGTAAATATTAATAATTAAATGAAATTATATATAATTATACGTAATTACAAATAAATCTTTGTAATTATTTGGAAATGTCAATTATTATATGTATATTTGCACTGTAAAATCGTTGTTGTAACTGCTTGTATCAATGATTTTATGATAAGAGAGTAATTATTTGTAATTACAGATAATTGCAAGTAATAGAATGATATTGTTACTTATAAATTTGAGGAATCATGGTAATCGCATTTTCAAATTTCAAAGGTGGTGTCGGTAAGACCAGCTTGGCTTCTGGCCTTGCTGAATGTCTTGCTAAAATGGGTAAGAAACTGTTGCTGATAGATATGGATGCACAATGCAACTTGTCTTCATTCTATATCAATGTAGAAGAGAATACCGTATCTGTTTATGAGGCTTTGGTTTCAAGGTCAGAACTGCCAATCATGAATGTGAGGGAGAATATTGATCTGGTTCCAGCGACGCTTGATCTGACTGAGACTGAGCGTACGATGATGGGTACTATGGGCAGAGAGTATAAGCTTATGGAGAAACTCGATAAGGTTAAGGATAAATATGATTTTGTTTTCATTGACTGTTCTCCGTATTTTGGTGTTGCTACTTGCAATGCTTTCTTTGCTTCAGATGCTGTTATCATACCTGTTACACCTTCTCGTCTTGCGACAAACGGTATGAGTAAAACTATAGATGCAGTAGCCGAAGTAGAGGGTATCAGACACAAGAAATTTGTGTTCGTTAAGACCGTTGCCAATTTCTGTAAGTCTGGTCAGAATTTGACTTCTGATCTTTTGGCTTATATGAAGGAGTCGATGAAGAAGAGTGACTATTTTGAGTCGTATATTCGTGAGTCAACATCTGTTCAGATGTTGTCGGTTGACGGCAGGCTTGCAAAACGATCAAATGGTGAAAAAGATTTCTTGGCACTGACTAATGAGTTGCTGAAAGTCGCCAAGAACGGGTTGAAAAAGAAAAAGTAATTTTATATACGTACATATAATTATATAGGTGAAACATGAAACAGAAGACTTCTATGTTTGGGTCGGTTATGAGTAGCTACTCAAAAACTCAGGCCAATGAAAATGATGCTGTTGAAGTTCCAAAGAAGGTTGGCAGGCCAAAGGGTAGTTCTAAGAAAATGCCTACTAAATCCAGCTTTACGACCAAGTTGGATAACGAACTACTATCTATTCTAAAGATCATATCTGAAGAAAAAGCACAACCTATAAATCGAATAATAGAGGATTTGGTTCAGTACGCTCTTATTAGTATAGGAAGAGGTCATTTGTATCATACCGATATTGAAAAAAAATCTGAACATGACCGCAAGTGTAAGTTTGATCTAAAGATAATTACTGACAGATATAAACTACTTCAAGAAGAGTGAAATACCGTCGAAGAAATGACTATTGTTCTTATGATGTTGCGGCAAGAATATTCGCAGTATGATAACAATGATATATCAATAAACATGTCTTTGTAGAAAGCCGAGATTCAAATTTAGCATTTTGTGGAAGTGTTTGTTGACGGAGCTTATAGACAAAATAAACTGCCAGAGTTGCCTGGTTACATGAAAGTAATTGTAGCAGCTCTGGCAGGTTTTTTTTCTCCTGTTCCTTGTCTTATCTTGTACCTAAAGGTAGTATATGTTCTGGTAGTTGAAGTTTGTCAGTTTCGAATGGGTATCATTCAGTTCCCTCATTCTGGTGGGAATATCGTGGAGAAGACAGTTTTCATCAAGCAGTTGTCTTATACGGGAGGCGAACATGACATTTTCTCTCTCCAACTCCTCCTGAGTTGTTGCGATACCATATTCTTCGGCTTCTGACATTTCTGAAATAATCATGCCGGTGAACAGCCCGTGAAGTCCTTCCGCTCTGGCAAAATGATCCGCGTTGCAGAAAATGGCTATGATATTATGGCGATGCTGAAGGAAATGTCTGTGTGTATGTCCTACCATCACATAGTCAAACAATGGCTTCGTATCATCCTCTCTGTAGAAGAGTCCTTTGTCCGAACCATGCCCCAGCAACATGATCTGGGAGGTTGGTGGGCAGTGATGAAACAGCTGATTCACCCCCCTGCTCGTCAACCTTTCAGTGTAGATTACAGAATCTTCCAATCCATCGTAGATGGTTTTCAGAAAGTCTGTTGTTCTGTCCTGAGGATGTATGATAAGTCTCTTCATGTCATTCCTTTATCTGGATCACAATGCCTGAATAATTGTCCCGTGAGTCTTTTCCGCATTGCGTCCTGATCTCATCGGCGACCTGTTCGGCCGTTTGATCCTTCAGAAGACATTCTTTGAGCACGTCGGGCTGAATATATTTGTTCACACCGTCAGAACATAGGAAGATGATGTCTCCCGGCAGAACCTCAAACTCATGAATCTCCGGTTCTGCGACGTCAGGACGATAGGAGAAGAAGCACTTCGCCACTGTCTCCCATCCGAACTGATGGTTGACGTGATCCTGGGTCTGATAGACCACGTCACTGCTTATCATGTTCAGGTCAGCTGACATGACAAACTTGTCCCAGTCCGAGTATCCCCTGCGCAGGAGGTAGCAGCGGCTGTCCCCGATATGGGCGATGGTGGCCCTGCCGTCCTCTATACTCGTCAGTACCATGGTGGTTCCCATGTGCACATGTCCCATGATGTCGCTCTTGTGATCGAAGACTGCCGAAGCCTTGCGGCACGCTTCGCGCACCTTCTTCTCACAATCTCGGAACTCGGGTGTCTTCTCCCAGTAGTTGGCGATGGAAATCGCAACCGTCCTGCTGGCGAAATTGCCCATAGTATGCCCACCCATGCCATCACACAGGATGAACATGGTTCGGTTGCTGTCTGGCATCTCGACTATACGGATGTAGTCTTCATTGCGTGGACGCACACCAGCTTCGCTGAATGTGGCATATTCCAGTTTCATTGTTTTTTTCTTGTTTAGTGAAATCGGGATCTTTCCCCATCAAGGATCAGTGTCATTGCCGGTTCGTCCGAAATGGGAATCAGTTTGCCGGAAGACTTGTCTTCTCTTACATATTTCCATACCAGATGTTCCCGGTCGAAATAATAGGTGTAACACTCGTCCTCATTGATTGTTGGTGCATTGAGGCAGGAATCTACCAGTTGGTAGCTGCCATCCTCTTTTCTCATGTACAGCCACTGGCAGAATCCGAATGTTTCAAGATTGTTGGAACATAGATAATATGTCCTGTCCTGATCGTCTGTCAGCTGATAGATGCTATAGACAGTGTAATAGTCATCCAGGCAGACAACTTCAAAACCTTTCTCTCTCTTCAGGAAAAGGTAGGGCCACCATGGGTTTGGATTGTATGACTTGCCGAAGTTATAGAACCCTGCACAATGATCCGGTGTCTGGGTTTCTACCAGACAGGTGATATCCGGGGTATAGAAGGCAGCGCACATCATGAAATACTCCGCATAGACAAGGTCTGTGAATTCAGGACCATGATTGTCCACAGCGGCAATGTTGAACCCCATAGAACTCAAGCAGGCATTTACCAGACTGTCCGGGAAATACTGTCGCTCTCCTCTTCGGTAGAAATCAATCTGGGCAATGCATCGTCTGGCCTGTTCTTCTGCGTAGTCTTCTACTGTCAGCCATTTGACAAGGGGGTGAACTGTAGCGACGGAGTCAAAGAATGCAAGAAGGTCATCGACCTTGTCAAAATCCATATACTGCATGTCTGCGTGATAAATTGCGCCCCAGTCCTCTTCTTCTCCGGAATCCGTCTTGTGGCATCCTGTAAGTGACAGCAGTAGTGTTACGATAAGTAAAAGCCTGTACTTCATTATTACAACAGTTTGTATTCCCACCATTCCTTGACCAGCTCCTCGATCTTGCCGGTAAGTTCAAGAAGCTCACCTTGTCGGGATATTCCATTTCTAGCTGTCTTTATATTGATGTTGAACTGGGGGACGGAATCATTCATGACATCGTAAGAGTATTGCAGCACATTTTTTTCTGTCCATCTGTCGATGGCGACAAGTGTGTCAGCTTTGAAACCACCGGACAGGATGTTGGCGGTATCAGGGATGATATATGTCTGCTCTTTGTAGTCGTATGTTGCGGTTGATCCCTTACCTCGGGATTTGAGGTGTGAGATACGGGTGCCTGTTTCATACTCGGTTACAGTCACTTCAATACGGTCGTTGTAAGTGTAGTTGTAGTATTCCGTATGTCTGCTGATTACCGGGCAGATCTTGTCCTGAAGATACTGCTCGATACCTGGATTGTCAGAGAAACGGTTGTTGGCAATCTGGTACAAATCATAGTAGCCGTTCTTCCTGAGCTCCAGTTCTCCCCAAATGTGACGGCTTCCGTGATATGCCATGTTGTCATATACTGGTTTGATAAGCAGACCATATCTGTCTCTCAGTCCGACCTTGCCAGTTTCAGGATCTTTGATCACGAAAATGCCTCTGAGGGATTCAAGTGGTCTATGACGGGGATAGTCTATACATGTATACTGGTTATAGCCGATGATAAGACTTGGAAGGAAGATTCCGTGGTACAGGAGCGCAAAGACAGACAAGGAAACGAGTTTCCTGTTACGACAGAACGTCATATAGCAAAGAAAACCGACCATAATCAGGCTGACAGCCAGCAGGATTATGCGCCACGCCCCTCCGTACGTCTGCGCCATCAGGAACAGAAACATACTGACGGGAATCACCCATATTCTTTTCAGTGGAGCATTGTAATGCTTCGCGAGAATGTAGAGACTCAGTGACGGCAGAGCCAGACAGGCAAAGCGGCACAGTCCAGGGTACATGGCAAGACCAACATAGATTGCACTGATGGCAATCAACAGCAACTTGACATAGGTCTTCGCACATTCATCTTTCCATAATATGGCACCCAGTGCATCTTTCCATGTCAATCCGGTATCGGAGAGTTTCTTTCTGAACAGGCATACGAAGTACAAGGTGGTCGGTAAGATAAAGAACCAGACCATATAGACACTGTTCATACATATCACCACCGGCCTTTCACATACTGCATTGAAAAAGTAGAAAGGATAAACGCCAAGCTCCCATATGCCTATAGGATGGCCGCAAAAGATTATAAAAAATGCCAATCCCCAGAACATGGAAAGGGAAATCCAACTGCGTTTATCTCTGCGATACAGGAAGATGGATAATACTACCCTTGTCATCACAGTAAAGGCTGTGATAAAACTCATGGGATATTGCAGCCAGGAACGGCTGCCTAAGACTGCAAGCGCCCATAATGAGCAAAATGCCAGATCCAGCCAGAACAATTTCTGTTTCATAATTTTGAATGCTTAAACATATTCTTCAATCATATCTACCATTGTCAGGATAGTGTCCATAACACTTTTTGATGAATTAAGCCAGTAGCGGAACTCTTCTTCAGAGTCGAAGCTAGCAAAAATTCTTTCTACTGTTATCTCATGGAAATAGGGTTTCATCTGAATCGCTATTCTTCCATTTTTCATGCTGAACACATGCATGGCAATTACAGAATAACAAACCTCTTTCTCTGGTATCACTTCTGCTTCTGCATCATTGTGGCTGTTGCTGCCATCCCAGCAGTATGACAGACTCTTGTCATTTAGCTGGCTCTTGATACTGTCAATAAGTGATTTGCAGTTCTCTTCCAGCAGCTCCTTGTCAAAAGCCCTTGCAGCATACAGCGCAGCGTTCAGCTCTTCTTCGTGTTTCTGGCTTTCTACTTGCTGCTTATGTGTCATCTCTGTAATCCAGAAAGAATCTCGCAGCTCTTCACACTGATCCATGACAGACTCTCTGCACTCTCGGAGCTTTGCCTCGGCTTCCTCTCTGGTGTCGAAGTCTGCAACGGTGAAAGTATCGTGGTCGTAGGTATCCATACCATATACCCGGTAAATCGTCTTTGCCATAATAATCTTTTTATTGGTTTATGATATATAAGAGAATGATGTAAACATAAATCTATCACTTTTTATATCATTTGAGAATAACTTTATTCAGTCTTTGTGTCTTTTTTCGAACTATCGTTGGAATTCCCGAACATCAACACCATTAAAGAGACATAGTTTGTGGAAACGAAGTCCCGCAATTCTGTTTCATCCATATGCTCCAACCTTATATTGATAATGTCTTTTGTTCTGGATAGAGTTCTCCGATCATAATCCGGATGTTTGCTTATGTGTTCCTTTGCCATCGCCGAAACACACCATTCTCCTATGGTGATTCCATTGCGGATTACATGTCTGCCAAAAGGCACAGAGTCCAGACGGGCAGCCAGCACATAATCTGCCGATAATGTATCACCACACACAACCAGCGTATGATATTGGTCCAGGGATTCGGCATTCTGTTCAATTGGAATTTGCATAACCTCGGTCTTGTCTGGTTGTCTGTCTTCCCACAACCAGAGAATTGCAGGGCGAGCAACATAGTAACCGACAGCGGTGAGTGAACCCATAAAGAGGATCAGGAATCCGGCGATTTTCACAGCTTCCTTTGTTTTCTCTTTCTGGAATGTCTCTACCACAGCGTAAATGATCGTAACAATGCCCAGAAGGGGCTGAAATGCTATTATACAAATAAATGGGATCAATATGGCAGATAAGATAAGAAACACATGGAAATGCTCTTTGGTCATGCGCAGATGCTGAGTTCCGTTGCGAATGTTACCTGTCCATTTTTCAATCCTGGACATGAGCCAGGGGACGGAGACGTATGTGCGGTCGGAGAAGCCAAGTGCTTTGAATCTCTGCAATGCAAGCTGCTTTATAGAAACAGTATCGGATGCTGCCCGGGAGCGAATCTGGTGCAGGAATTCTTCGGTTTCCGGAAATTCCGTTCCCCATTCACCGGCCATGAAAACTGCAATCTCCAATGCTTGGCTGACATTCTGGAATTGAGCAGACAGCTGCTCTTTGTATCCGTCAATATCGGGACGAGATAGAAGAAATGGGCCAACTTTTCTGGTTTTGAAATTGGGAGATGGTACATATTTCTTCATTACATTTTCTACGTGACAGCAGATATTGGCCAAAACATTTGACATCGTCCCCGTATCTACACGGGTGAAAACAGGATTCTCGGTCAGCATACGGTCTGCCAGGGCCAGTTCCTGCAGGTATTTGAGTGTCTGCTTCAAATCAGGAACTGAAATGAAATCTTGACCGGCAACTTGTTTGAACCGTTCTATGCCAATCTGGAGATTACGGTATGCTGTGTCTTCCGGACTGCCGGGCGTAAGCTCCAGATGCAGATTGCGGAATAAACCGCTGTATTCCTGTGTTGAAGCCCATACCTTGCGAACAGTCTGCATCTGACATCCATGCATCTTGATGATTTTCACTGCATTGTATTGGAACATGGACGAAAGATCCGCTTCGTCCTGCAGATTCCATCCGGACAGATCCACAAACTCCAGATGGTCACACATACGAAACATGCCTCTGAAATCTCTTATGTTGCCTACATTCCAAAGGCTTAGATCAATGCGCTTGAGATGGTGGCAACCATCGAACAGATGGCTGACAGAGGTGACCGATTCAGGAATAGCTGTGGGGGTAAACGTCTCGTTGTCCGGTTGCTCACATCGGCTGAAATCCACATCGGGTTGACAGCTGTCCGCGAGCCATGCCGCCCATGCCTCATTGAATGTGCGCCAGTTATGCTTTGATTGGGTGATATATCCTTTCGACTGGTAGAACATCCTTACACCTTCGGTCATGGTGTCAAGCATCTCTTCCAGATTAATGCTATGATCCTCTGCGTTGCAGAAGGTTTTGGTCTGGAAGTGAAACTGCCATTTCTCGTGAGTGTGACGATTGATGTTGATGTAGAGTGGCCCTTGTTTGTTGTACTGCTTGAAATAGCTGTCATTCTCACGGAAGGCAGTACACCAGCGAGTGTGTTTACTGTAGTATTTGGCTGCTTCCCAGGTATGAGGGACTACAATCAGCCAGTCGTCATCCATATAGACGTGTTCCGCATTCGCCTTGATCTGCCTTATTCTGGCCTCTTTGGAGTTCAGTTTATAATCGTCGGTGATATATGGCGAAACCGCTTCGATAAGTTGGTCATAACTCTTGTACTGGGTGATATCCCCCTGTTCGAGCAGCGTCTTATAACGATGGAAGGTATCAAGAAATACCGAGGATCCTTCGAGCTCATTCATGCCGATGGCTCCTTTCCCCACCATTACCAAAAGCCATTTGCCATACCTTCCCATCTTGTCGGGACGGTTCACCGCATCGTATGTAGGATCGGAAGAGACAATCTTCATGAATGCCTCCTCCGAAAATTGAGAATAATGCTTCTGATAAATATCTTTTAATGTAGCAGCCATCGGAATATTATGTTTTATTATTCCTCGTCCGTAGCCTTGATGTTAATCTTGGGACGCACGAAATAGAGGATTTCTACAGTCGGTTCAATCAGACGGACAATCTCATCCATCGGCTTATATGCCATCGGTGATTCGTCAAGCGTTCCTTCGCATACCGTTGTTGAATAAACATCAGACATTGTCTTCTGGAACTCCTCCATCTTCAGCTTGATCTTGGCAGCAGAGCGTGAGAGGATACGTCCTGCACCGTGAGGAGCAGTGTAGTTCCAGTCCGGGTTTGACTTGCCACGGCAGATGGCGAGTCCGTCGCGCATGTTGAACGGGATGATGCAGAGTTCGTCGGCATAAGCACGGATGGCTCCCTTGCGAAGCATCGGATGATCCTTGAAATCGATGTAGTTGTGAGTCGTGAAGATCTCATCGACAACCTCGATTCCGAAGTGCTCCTGAAGGATTCCACTCACCAGACGGTGGATCATGATGTGGTTGTATCGGGCGTATGCCTGTGTGATGACCATATCTGAAAGATACCCCTTCAGAAAGGCTCCGCTCAGATAGTCGGTCATACGCTTCTCATCACGCAGA
>JAZRVB010000139.1:0-150171 GCA_045598885.1 Bacteroidales bacterium | reverse complement strand
GAGCGCTCAGTGGGTAAGGCTAAGCATGTCAAGGATCTGCGCAACTTCAAGAATTAAGTAACTAATGAATACACCTTTAGATTACAACATTGTCACTGAGGCCATCGATTCGATGCGCCTCGGTGATTTTAGCGGAGCTACTATCCGCGATATCGCCATGCTGGCGGGTATTCTCGAGAAGAAGACCGGTCAGCCATTCATCCATCTTGAGATGGGTGTGCCAGGTCTCAAGCCTTCACAGATCGGCATCGAGGCAGAGAAGAAGGCGCTCGATGAAGGCTGTGCCGCCGTCTATCCTCCTAATGCTGGTATCGACCGCCTAAAGCAGGCTGCATCGCAGTTTATCAAGGCTTATATCGGTGTGGATCTGAATCCTCAGGGATGTATTGCTACGGTAGGTTCTATGCAGGGCACTTTCGCTGTATTTACAGCCTTGAAACTGGCTTGTCCAGAGAAGGATACGATTCTCTTCATCCACCCAGGTTTCCCTGTGCAGACCACTCAGTGCGATGTCATCGGCCTCAAGCACATCGGCCTTGACATCCATGACTATCGTGGCGACAAGCTCATCGCTAAGCTCGAAGAGATCCTGCAGGCGGGTAACATTGCTGGTATTGTCTATAGCAATCCTAACAATCCTTCGTGGGTATGCTTCAACGATCACGAGCTCAAGGGTATCGGAGAGCTGGCTACAAAGTACGACACCATCATCCTTGAGGACTTGGCCTATTTTGCCATGGACTTCCGCAAGGACCTGTCGCATCCATTCCAGGCGCCTTATCAGGCTTCGGTGGCTCACTATACGCAGAATTATGTCATGACGATCTCTGGCTCGAAGGCTTTCTCTTATGCCGGTCAGCGTATCGGCGTATGTTGTGTGAGCGATGGTCTCTATGGCCGTGTCTATCCAGCTTTGCAGGAGAAGTTCGGAGTAGGAGAGTTCGGTCGTTTCATCGATGCACGAATTATCTACACGCTTTCGAGCGGTTGCTGCCACAGCGTACAGCACGCCATGGCTGCTATGATGGAGGCCGCCTGTGATGGACGCTTCGACTTCGTGACCGAGGTTCGTGAGTATGGTCGTCGTGCCGCTTACATGAAGAAGGTTCTGCTCGAAAACAATTTCTACCTCGTCTATGACAACGATATGGGAGAGCCTTTGGCCGATGGCTTCTACTTCACCGTGCAGTATCCGGGTATGACCGATCTGCAGCTCACCCGTGAGCTGATGTATTATGGTATCTCGGTTTATCCTCTTGATACGATGGGTAGCCACGAACAGGGTGTGCGCGTCTGCACCTCTTTCTTTAAGCCAGAGCAGGAGGCGCTGTTTGCTGAGCGTATTGCTGCGTTCCGTGCAAACCACTAATTCCCTCTCCTTATTAATATAATATATCCCCAGCTGCTAGATTTTTGAAGTAGCTGGGGATATTTGCTATTTGCTATTTTTATATTGTAATGCGCACGCTTTATAATGTGACACCATTCTTGAAGATTGAAATCTCGTGGATGCCAGCCTTCTCATTGTTAGTGAGTTCGCCACTGGCAACAGAGAGGATCTTGGCGGTAAATTCCTTTACGGTCTCATCCATGGTCTTGTCTTCGGCAAGGACTCCAGCGTTGAAGTCAATCCAAGTAGGCTTGCGCTGAGCGAGGCCAGAATTGGTAGAAACCTTCATGGTTGGTACGAAGGTGCCGAATGGAGTACCACGACCAGTGGTGAAGAGGACAAGCTGGCAACCTGCTGCAGCAAGAGCGGTAGCTGCTACGAGGTCATTGCCAGGAGCGGAGAGAAGGTTGAGGCCATTGTTCTTGAGGCGCTCACCATACTCCATCACTCCGCAGACAACGCTCTTGCCCGACTTCTGGGTACAGCCGAGGGCCTTCTCTTCAAGGGTAGAGATACCACCTGCCTTGTTACCTGGAGATGGGTTCTCGCCACATGGTTCACCATGGCTGAGGAAGTAGTTCTTGAAGTTGTTGATGAGTGAGATGGTCTCGTCGAGCAACTGCTGATTGCCGCAACGCTCCATGAGGATGATCTCAGCACCGAACATCTCAGGAACCTCAGTGAGAATGGTGGTACCACCCTGAGTCTCGCAGAGGAAGTCAGAGAATGCACCGAGCAATGGGTTGGCTGTGATGCCAGAGAAGCCATCCGAACCACCACACTTGAGGCCGATGCGAAGCTTCGAAGCTGGGACGGTCTCGCGCTTGTCCTGCTGAGCCTTAGCCACGAGCTCCTTGAGGACAGACACGCCGTATGGCACCTCATCGCCCTGCACCTCCTGACAGATCATGAACTTCACGCGATCCTTATTATAATCGCCGCAGAACTCCTCGAAGATACGTGGCTGGTTGTTCTCACAACCGAGGCCTACGACAAGGATGGCACCAGCATTAGGGTGGTGAACCATGTCGCGCAGGATCTTCTTGGTATTCTCATGATCTTCGCTCAGCTGTGAGCAACCGAAGTTGTGTGGGAAGTGGAAGATGCCGTCAATGCCTGGGATCTCCTCGCCGAGCTCCTTCTTGGTCTGCACAACGATCTGCTTGATGATGCCGTTGACACAACCTACGGTAGGGATGACCCATACCTCGTTGCGGATACCTACCTGACCATCAGCACGCTTATAGCCCTCAAATGTCAGCTGCTCGCCACTTGGCTGCTGCTGAGTGAGGCCCTTGAGCTTGATGTCAGAATAGTCGAGGGTACCAGCCAAGTTGGTCTTGATATCCTCATGGTCCATGTAGCTGCCCTTCTTTACAGCATGACGTGCATGACCGATAGGGAAGCCGTACTTGATGATGTTCTCGCCCTCGGTAAAGTCCTTCAGGGCGCACTTGTGGCCGGCAGGAACGTCGGTGATAAGGGTTATTGTTTCGCCGTCAACGTCAAGCACTGTACCCTTTGCCAGTGGCTGGATAGCAACGATTACGTTGTCTGCAGGATTGATTCGAAGAAATGATTTCATAGAAAAAAAACTAGCCCCCATCCCCTGACCCTTCCCCCTTGCATGGGGAAGGGAGTATATAGCTTAGCTATCTGGCAGGGATGGGGGAACTATAATTATTATAGATCAATTGTATTGTCCCACAAATGGTAATTACTCCCTTCCCCATGCAAGGGGGAAGGGCCGGGGATGGAGGCTTACAAAATCGACTTAACAGTCTCCTTCATGCCCTTCTCCTGAATGCTGTTGAGGAATTCAGTAACCATATCGGTAAGGCCAGGGATCTCGTTGAGGTTCTGCTTGCTCTCCTTCCAGATGACATCGGTAGCAGCGAGGACACCCTCAGCAACCTTGCGGGTATCGCCAGTTGCCCAAAGCTGAGTGAGGCGATCCATGATCTCCTGAGCATCGTTTGGCTGGATAGGAGCACCATCGGCACGAGTACCACCCTTATAGTAGGTAATGATAGCAGCGAGGCCGAGAACGAGACCCTTAGGAAGCTCGCCCTTACGCTCGAGGTAAATCTTGAGGCCTGGGAGGTCACGAGTCTCGAACTTAGGGAATGAGTTGAGCATGATGCTGGTAACAGCGTGGTCAACGTATGGGTTGTCGAAGCGCTCGAGAACGTCTGCACCGAACTGCTTGAGCTCGTCCATTGGGAGGTTGAGGGTCTGCATGAGCTCATCGAACTGAACCTTCTTGATGTACTGGCCGACTACCTTGTTGTGGAGAGCATCGCGTACGATGTTGATGCCAGAGAGGTAAGCGACTGGAGAAAGTACGGTGTGAGGGCCGTTGAGCAAGGTAACCTTACGCTCGTGGTATGGAGCCTCAGACTCTGCGATAAGTACGTGGAGACCAGCCTGATCAGCTGGGAACTCCTTGCGGAGCTGAGCGATAGACATATTGGTCGGCTTCTCGATCACCCAGAGGTGGAAGATCTCAGCCTGTACCATCAGGTTGTCAGCATAGCCGGCACGCTTCTGGAGCTTAGCGATATCCTTGCGTGGGAAGCCTGGAACGATGCGGTCAACGAGGGTTGCGCAGACGTAGCAGTACTTGGTGAACCAGTTCTTGAACTTCTCATAATCCTTGCCGAAGTCATCCTTCCAGAGTTCGATGTACTGGTAGATGCACTCCTTGAGGTGATGGCCGTTGAGGAAGATGAGCTCACAAGGCATGATGATGAGACCCTTCTTAGGATCGCCATTGAATACCTTGAAACGACGATAGAGCAACTGCGTCAACTTGCCTGGATAAGATGAAGCAGGAGCATCGGTGAACTTGCAGCTAGGATCGAAAGTGATACCAGCCTCAGTGGTGTTAGAGATGACGAAACGAATCTCAGGCTGCTCAGCAAGAGCCATATAAGCCCAGTTCTGAGCGTATGGATCAATGCCACGGCTGATGACATCGATACGATCGAGGGTGTCAACAGGCTGGCCATTCTGACGACCCTGGAGGTTTACGTGATAGAGATTGTCCTGACCATTGAGCCACTGTACCATACCGCGGTCAATAGGCTGTACGACAACGACACTGGCGTTGAAGTTGGTCTTCTTGTTCATGTTCCAGATGATCCAGTCAACAAATGCACGGAGGAAATTGCCCTCACCGAACTGGATGATCTTCTCAGGGGCTACGCTCTTAGGCGCAGTAAGCTTGTTTAATGCTTTCATGTGGAATAATAATATATGATTAAAGTTAGTAAATAGTATAAGCTTTTGTTGTTTTTCGAGGGCAAATATAAGAAATTTATTTACAATGTGCAAAATTTTCGATATTTTTTTGCTTTGTTTCAAAAAAAAACGTATCTTCGCCCCGTGATTGAAACAAAATGTGCAAATATTTTGTCAAATCCTGCAAAGAAAATACTTCGACTATCTTATAACATAAACACATAATCTTATTCCACAATGAAACCTTTTATGGACGAGAACTTCCTGTTGCAGACCGAAACTGCGCAGAAGTTGTATCATGAGCATGCGGCTAAGATGCCGATCATCGATTATCACTGTCACCTTATTCCTCAGATGGTTGCCGAGAACAAGCGCTTCGAGTCTATCGCACAGATCTGGCTTATGGGCGACCACTACAAGTGGCGTGCTATGCGTAGCAACGGCGTCAACGAGCGCTTCTGCACCGGTAAGGACACTACCGACTGGGAGAAGTTCGAGAAGTGGGCCGAGACCGTTCCTTATACCTTCCGTAATCCTCTCTATCACTGGACTCACCTCGAGCTCAAGACCGCTTTCGGTATCACCGAGACCTTGAATCCAACCAACGCTCGTGCTATCTACGATAAGTGTAACGAGATGATTGCCAATGATCCTAAGTTCTGTCCACGTGGCATGATGGAGCACTACAACGTCAAGGTTGTCTGCACCACCGACGATCCTGCTGACTCGCTTGAGTGGCACAAGATCGTAAAGGACGATCCTACTGCTAAGACCAAGATGCTCCCAACCTGGCGTCCTGACGCTGGCATGAACATCGAGGCTGCTACCTGGAAGGCTTATATCGAGAAGCTCTCTGCTGTCGCTGGTGTTGAGATCAAGAACTTCGCTACCTTGAACGAGGCTCTCCAGAAGCGTCACGACTTCTTCAACGAGATGGGTTGCCGCCTCTCTGACCACGGTATTGAGGAGTTCTACGACGAACCATACACCGCAGCTGAGATTGACGCTATCATGGACAAGGCTCTCTGTGGCCAGACTCCTACCGTCGAGGAGCAGCGCAAGTACAAGCATGCTTACATGAAGGCTCAGGGTGAGATGGATTATGCTGCAGGCTGGACCCAGCAGTACCACTACGGTGCTATCCGTAACAACAACTCTAAGATGTTCGCTCAACTCGGCGCTGATACCGGTTTCGACTCTATCGGTGAGTTCACCACCGCTAAGGCTATGAGCCACTTCCTCGACGAGCTTAACGCTCAGGGTACCCTCGCTAAGACCATCCTCTACAATCTCAACCCATGTGCTAATGAGGTGATTGCTACCATGCTTGGCAACTTCCAGGACGGTTCAGTAGCAGGCAAGATCCAGTTCGGTTCAGGCTGGTGGTTCCTCGATCAGAAGGACGGTATGGAGAAGCAGATGAACGCTCTCTCTGTTCTCGGTCTCCTCTCTCGCTTCGTAGGTATGCTCACCGACTCACGTTCATTCCTCTCTTATCCACGTCACGAGTACTTCCGTCGCACCCTTTGCAACCTCGTCGGCAATGATATCGAGGCAGGCCTCATCCCATACACCGGCTATGAGGAGGAGCGCGTCAACCAGATGATTGAGGATATTTGCTACAACAACGCAAATCAGTTCTTTAAGTTCTAAAGCCCCCATCCCCGGCCCTTCCCCCTGAAGTGGGGAAGGGAGTGGTTACTCTTTTAATTAAGTATTATGGGTCATGATTTTCGACCGGTCAATGGAGGCGCATCTCCTGATCGATATAGTTTGTTGAGAAGTTATGCTCATAATCTTCGATTTGAACCAACAGTCGCAGAGATACGCCTTTGGGAATGTCTGCGAGGCAATCAGTTAGGAGTCCGATTCAGACGACAGCATGTCATTGGCGATTATATTGCAGATTTTGTCTGTTTGCGTGAGATGTTGATTGTTGAGGTTGACGGAGAGTATCACAGCAGAGGGGAACAGATTGAGGCTGATAGAACAAGAGAAGAAGCTCTCTCTCAAATGGGTTTCCGAATTCTTCGATTTACCAACGATGATGTCCTATTTAAAATAGAATATGTGTTGGAAACAATTCGGAATTCATTTATCTTAACGCGATAAACACTAACTTTTTTATACTAATTTAAAAACACCCCGATAAATCTTCGATTTTTCCACGAAATGGATAGGTGAGCTAACCACTCCCTTCCCCACTTCAGGGGGAAGGGTCGGGGATGGGGGCCCACATTATGGCAAAAATTATTACCCTTGGCGAGATTATGCTCCGCCTTTCTCCAAATGGACAGGATCGTTTCATTCAGACCGACGTATTCCGCATCATCCCTGGCGGTGGTGAGGCTAATGTTGCAGTTTCTTGTGCTAACTATGGTCACGATGCTTACTTGGTAACCAAGCTCCCAAAGCATGAGATCGGTCAGATTGCTGTCAATTCACTCCGTCGTTACGGTGTAAACACTCAGTATATCGCTCGTGGTGGTGAGCGCGTAGGTCTTTATTACTGCGAGACTGGCGCTTCTATGCGTCCTTCAAAGGTTATCTACGACCGTGCAAACTCGGCTATCGCTGAGGCTAATCCTGAGGATTTCGACTTCGATGCAATCATGGAGGGTGCTGACTGGTTCCACTGGTCAGGTATCACCCCAGCTATCTCTGATAAGGCTGCTGAGCTTACCAAGCTCGCTTGCGAGGCTGCTAAGCGTCACGGTGTTACCGTTTCTGTTGACCTCAACTTCCGCAAGAAGCTCTGGACCTCAAAGAAGGCTATCTCTATCATGCGTCCTTTGATGCAGTACGTTGATGTATGTATCGGCAACGAGGAGGATGCTGAGCTCTGCCTCGGCTTCAAGCCAGATGCAGACGTAGAGGGCGGCGAGACCAACGCTGCTGGCTACGAGGGTATCTTCAAGCAGATGAAGGAGCAGTTCGGCTTCAAGTATGTAGTTTCTACTCTCCGTGAGTCATTCTCTGCTACCCACAATGGCTGGAAGGCTCTCATCTACAATGGCGAGGAGTTCTATCAGTCAAAGCGTTACGACGTCAACCCAATCATCGACCGTGTAGGTGGTGGTGACTCATTCTCAGGTGGTCTCATTCACGGTCTCCTCACCAAGCCAACCCAGGGCGAGGCTCTCGAGTTCGCTGTTGCAGCTTCTGCTCTCAAGCACACCATCAATGGTGACTACAACCTCGTAAGCGTTGCTGAGGTTGAGGCGCTGGCAGGTGGTTCGGCTAATGGTCGAGTACAGAGATAATAAACAGCGGGCCCCCATCCCCAGCCCTTCCCCCTGAAGTGGGGAAGGGAGTAGTATGTAACTTTGGTAAAATTTGATTATTTTGCTTTTGCTTCCTTTTTATTGGGTGGGGCTCTTAATTAATGAAATAACAAATACGCTCCCCCGCGTATCCCGTACTTATCTTATAAGGTAATTACTCCCTTCCCCACTTCAGGGGGAAGGGCTGGGGATGGGGGCTATTATATGGCAAAATTCGATAAATTCCAGGTGATGGCCAAGATCGCGGCTGCACCTATGGTTCCTGTTTTCTATCACAAGGACGTTGAGACTTGTAAGAATGTGATCAAGGCTTGCTACGAAGGTGGCGTGCGCGCATTCGAGTTTACTAATCGTGGCGACTTCGCTCATGAGGTCTTCGGCGAGCTCTCTAAGTGGGCTGCTAAGGAGTGTCCAGAGCTGGCTCTCGGTATCGGTTCAGTCGTTGATGCTCCTACTGCTGCTCTCTACATGCAGCTCGGCGCTAACTTCGTTGTTGGTCCATTGTTCAACCCAGATGTAGCAGTTGTCTGCAACCGTCGTTGCGTTACCTATTGCCCAGGCTGCTTGACTCCATCAGAGATCGGCAAGGCTCAGGAGGTAGGTTGCGACTTCACCAAGGTATTCCCTGGCGACGTTGTTGGTCCAAACCTCGTGAAGGGTCTTATGGCTCCAATGCCATGGTCAAAGATCATGGTTACTGGTGGCGTTGCTCCTGAGGCTGACAACTTGAAGAAGTGGTTTGACGCTGGTGTCTTCTGCGTAGGTATGGGTTCTAAGCTCTTCCCTAAGGACAAGGTTGCTGAGGGCGACTGGGCTTATGTCACCAACAAGTGCAAGGAGTGCTTCGACGCTATAAAGAGCTTCTAAGCCCCCATCCCCAGCCCTTCCCCCTTGCATGGTGAAGGGAGTGATTAGCTAAGGGGATGTCATTAATTAATACTATAAAAAATACGTACCCCCATGTATCCCGAGAGTACCAGCAACAAAGATCTTTGCGTTTGCTTATGCAGATGAGATTTTGTAAGATAGTTGTTGCGATAATCCGAAGGTAACCACTCCCTTCCCCATGCAAGGGGGAAGGGTCGGGGAAGGGGGCCTTTTATGAGCAAAATAATGACTAACTGGCGTTGGTACCTCTGCGCACTCTTGTTCGTCGCTACCACCGTCAACTATATGGACCGACAGGTTCTCTCTATGACCTGGAAGGAGTTCATCGCTCCTGAGTTCCACTGGACTGACGAGAACTACGGTGACATTACCGCATTCTTCTCAGTCGTTTATGCTTGTATATCTATCTTCGCTGGTAAGTTCATCGACTGGATGGGCACCAAGAAGGGTTATCTCTGGGCCATCGGTATCTGGTCGCTCGGTGCTTGTCTCCATGCAGGTTGCGGTTGGGCTACCGTTCAGTTCGGCAATATCCCAGGCGTACAGAGCTCGGCTGACCTCATTCAGGCCACTGGCGATGCTGCTGTCCTGATTGCTACCATCTCGGTTTACCTCTTCATCGTCTGCCGTACTGTTCTGGCGCTGGGTGAGGCAGGTAACTTCCCTGCAGCTATCAAGGTAACTGCCGAGTACTTCCCTAAGAAGGACCGTGCTTTCGCTACCTCTATCTTCAACGCTGGTGCATCTGTAGGTGCTCTTGCTGCTCCTCTTACCATCCCTGCACTCGCTGCAGCATACGGTTGGGAGATGGCATTCATCATCATCGGTGGTCTCGGCTTTATCTGGATGTTCTTCTGGGCATTCATGTACGAGACTCCTGGCAAGTGCAAGCATGTCAACGAGGCTGAGCTCGCCTACATCAATCAGGATGAGGCAGAGGAGGCTGCTGCTAAACCAGCTGAGGCTGCTCCTGCTGAGGAGAAAACCATCCCAATGCTCAAGTGCTTCACTTTCAAGCAGACCTGGGCTTTCCTTGCTGGTAAGTTCTTTACCGATGGTGTATGGTGGTTCTTCCTCTTCTGGGCTCCATCTTACTTCCAGGATCAGTTCGGTTACAAGGCTTCTTCGCCTATGGGCCAGGCACTTATCTTCACCCTCTATCTCATCGTTACCGTCCTCTCTATCGGTGGCGGCTATCTGCCAAAGTACTTCGTTGAGAAGAAGGGTATGGAGCCATACGCAGGTCGTATGCTTTCGATGCTGATCTTTGCATTCTTCCCAATCTTTGCTCTGTTCGCACAGCCACTTGGTGCATTCTCTGCATGGTGGCCTGCTATCATCATCGGTTTGGCAGGTGCTGGTCACCAGGCTTGGTCGGCTAACCTCTACTCAACCATTGGCGATATGTTCCCTAAGAGCACCGTAGCTACCATCACCGGTATCGGTACCCTCGCAGGTGGCATTGGTTCTGCACTCATCAACTCAGGTTCTGGTAAGCTCTTCACCTACGCTGCTGAGCAGGGTTCTGCATTCAGCTTCATGGGCTTCGAGGGCAAGCCTGCAGGTTTCATGATCGTCTTCTGCATCTGTGCAGTTGCATACCTCATCGCATGGTCAATCATGAAGACTCTCGTTCCTAAGTATAAGAAGATCGAGGTATAAATCCGACGAAGTAAATATCCAAAAATAAATCCTTGAGGCGTGGAGTCAACACATGTTTTCTGGTGTTGACTCCACGCTTCAAGGATTTCAACGTTTGGTACGTAACGTTGAAATCCCGCATCATGGCATGTATTCCATTGTACCGTGTGGTACATGCCTTTGCCTTGGCATCGTTGTCACGGTACCGTGGAAGATATGCCATGATGCAAGATAGTCCGACTTGGTACTCAGTCGGACTGTCATCTGCCATCTGCCACAAGCTACTTTTTGATAATGTTAATGTCTGTAATACCTATATAATTGAGTTTATTTATGCATTTAGCTTCTAATTTGAGAAGAAAAAGTTGGTAGAAAGGAATTAATTACTTATCTTTGCATCATCGAAAGAGATGAAGGCCGTACGCAAACAATGAATTCTGCGAAGCATGATGCAAAGAAAGAATTGATGGCGATACTACTACATGGTGCTAAGAAAAAACAGTAGAACTCTGCATTTAGAAATTGACAACAGAATGAAATTATTTTACTTTTTTCTAATCGTTTTAGGATTTGTTGTATTATCCTGTTCTAATAACCAAACAGTCAACAGAGACCTCAATAATGTAGAATCAATTATTGAGGTAAATGCGGATTCGGCTCTCTACATGCTCGATAATCTCTCAAATAGAAATGACTGGGGGCAAAAGGAGCTGATGCGATACAGATTGCTTCATGCATTAGCCAGCATAATTGGGAAGAAACCTATATCAAATGATATTGAGTTCAATGAAGTTCTGCAATACTATAATACTCATGGGTCAGGTAAAGATCGTAGTCGTGCGAATTTTGTGATGGGAAGTCTTATAAAAGCACAAGAGGATGCACCACTAGCATTGCAATATTTGAATGATGCAATTTCTGAAGCAGATACAACCCGATCAAACGGAGATCATTGGTTATTGAGTAAAGTATACGAGAAGATGTCTGATATCGCGACACAGAACCAGTTATATGATTATGCATTGGATTGGTCTCAGAAAGGTATAGATGAGGCCTATCAGAACAAAGATACACTAACCATTATTGCTGGTTTGAGGAGGAAAGCGTTGATTTTTCACAAGCAGGTACTAAGCGACTATGCTGTAAAAGAATTGGAAGTGGCCAGAGAGCTTTACCGCAGCTATGGCAAACCTGATCAGGCTTATAGGCTGGCTTTGTGGTGTGCAAGTTATTCTTTTCCTTTTTTCACTAAAGACCATGAAAAGATAGCAGCTTATTTGGAGGAATATGAGAAATATTCTGGACTGATCGATAGTGAGGGTGAGCCAATTGCTAACCAGCTGGAATATTTGTGGACAAAAGGACGATATTATTTTGATGTTAACGACTATCAGAATGCCGAGAAGTATCTAAGAAGGGTGCATCATGATTTTGAACCAACAGAAGAGACTTTGAGCGCAAGCATCTATCTTATCAGATTATATACTAATAGAGGTGATAGTAAGAGTGCTTTGGACATTATCTCTGCAATGAATTATCATACAAGATCAGCAGAGACAAGAGCTTCAAAAAATGAAATCATAAAGTATAATGCTCTTTATAATTACACTGTGCAAAAGTCACAGAAAGAAAAGATTGAAAAGGAAGCTCAGAAATACAGATACTGGCTATCATTGACAATCATAGCAATCATAGTAATTCTTCTTATTACTTATATTATTATTAACAAGTACAGATCAAATAAAAGAAGAGCCGCAGAAGAGCTAAAGCAACGAACATTGCGCTATGAAGAGCTCAAGATAAGACTTAATAGTGCCCTTGATGACCTAAAGATTTCTGAGGCAAGTCTTGAGGAATTCAAAAAGATCAAAGAGGCAGAGGCTGTAGAATTGCAGAAAGATTATTATCTGGTTCTGCTCGATCAGCTGCATCATCGTGCTGCAAGAGGAGAATCTGCTTCTGAAAGCGACATGAATGATGTTTCTGAATACATCAAAGAGTCAAGGCCGACCCTATTCAGGAAGCTTGCAGAAATGGGTTGTCTTTCAATTCCTGAGATTCAGTTATGCTATCTTATCGCATTGAAATTTACCCCGTCAGAGGATTCTTCATTAATGAACCTGAGCCCTCAGCGTATCACCAATATGAAGCGATCTATCAACGAAAAACTATTCAATGAAGCAAGTGCAAGGACGCTTGATAATAACATTGAAAATTTATGATAATTTCAAGAATTTGACATCTTGGCTCAAAGTGTATTTTTAGTGTAATATTTATAAATGGCTATATATTAGCTAACTAAGTTGCAATATGCATACCGCCTAAGGTTTCCCGATTTGGAAGGAAAAGAGATGTTTTATACCTTTGCATCGTCAATTTGATGGATGCAATCTATTCTGTTGTTGTCTCAGTAGAGCATTCATTGATGCTTTATTGAGACAACTTCTTTATAAAACTAACAAAGTTCAATTATGAAAACTAATCCTTCTTTTTTCGCGCTCCTTTTTTTATTTGTCTTCGTATCTAACGCATCTGCACAGATTAGCATATCACAAGTCTTACAAGGTAATACCTCTGGCATGAAAGGCTATGCGAAAATGTATAAACAGGAGAATCTCGGCAAGTCTGACTATACCTGTGTGTATGGGTTTGACGTATATGACCCTGAAGCGGACAGAACAACGAATAATCAAATGATTCTTGTCGCAAATGAAGAGGTTTCACTATTCATCGATTATTTTTCTTATCGACGTGATTCTGTCTTTAACCTTATGGACAGAGACAAGATTACTCATCAATGTTTTGATAGTGTGTATGCCAAATATCGTGGAGGCTATAGCCAGAGCTGTAACATTTATAAATACCATGATAAGAAAGTTCGATATGAACGAGGTAGAATATTTACAGACAACTATATTTATTCCGAACCGATCGAACCGTTTCATTGGGAAATGAGTCAAGATACATTGACCATTCTAGGACACCTTTGTAGTAAAGCACAAACAAGCTTCCGAGGTCGTGAATGGACGGTCTGGTATGCTCAAGACATTCCTTTGTCTGACGGACCATGGAAATTCGAGGGCCTTCCCGGCTTGATACT
This sequence comes from Bacteroidales bacterium, assembly GCA_045598885.1. Taxonomy (GTDB): domain Bacteria; phylum Bacteroidota; class Bacteroidia; order Bacteroidales; family UBA3663; genus Liminaster. Next base: position 136,625 of record JAZRVB010000139.1, on the reverse strand, counting down.
TAAGGCTGATAGTGATGATGGCGAAATCCGATTTATCGGTCAATGGGTCGCCAATCGCAAGATAGATATATTGCGCAACATTACAGATAAGTCAGATTTCAAGACAACACGTCAGAAATATCTGAAATTTCAGAATCAATACAGAAAAAATCCGGCTAATGTCATGGCAGGTGTAGTAGACGTGCAAGGTGGATTGCAGAACACTCATTCACTACCTTATAATCCTATAGAAAAGAAATGAAAAAACTGATCATATTATACTTGGGTCTATCATCCATTCTGTGTCAGGTAATAAAGGCTCAAAGAATTATCTTGTTGCCAGAGGTCGAACATGTCGCGCCTGCTGTCATTGCAAACAATGATACGCTGACTTATAACGTCTCTGTAATCTCGTCATCAACAGATAAATCGCTTGAAGATCTTCTGCGCAAGTTGCCTGGTATTGAGATTACAGGTTCGGGTAGGATTACCTACGAAGGGAAACCGATCAGTCATTTCTATATCGAAGGAATGGATCTGCTGGGGCAAGGCTATTCTCTTGCGACACAGAACATCAGACCAGAAGATCTTCAAGTCATTCAAGTCCTTGAACATCATCAGCCTATACGTATTATGAAGGGATATGCATCGTCTGATCGTGCCGCTATCAACGTGCGTTTGAAGAAATCCCGCCTATCAAAGCCTATCGGCTACACACAAGCTGCTGTCGGTGAAGAGTCCGCATTTGCAGGGAATATCGGTGCGCATCTGATGGATATAGAAAAGAATAGACAACAGCTGTTGCATGTGTCAAGTGCTTACCAAAGCCCTATGAATAAGCAGGAGACAAATATGGATACAGGAAATGCTAATGATCTGAAGAATAGTCTCAACGATGATATCTTCACAACTTCACTTTTCCGCCAGCCAGAGATTGAAGATAAACGATACATTGCTGACAGGAATGCTAATGCAGGGTATAACATAATAGTCAAGCATTCTGATGATCTTATCTATAAGGTCAATGCTTCCTATCAGGCTTCTCGCAACGCATATAGCCAGGAAGCTATAAGTTATCTGTCTGTCAATGATGGATGGTTACAGCGCGATGAGTATAATACTTCTGTCTATCACCGTCAGCATGCGCGATTGAACCTTGAGGCAGAGAAGAATTCTACAGATTTCTATATGAAGCATATCAGTCAGTTTCATTTTGATCGTTCAGACAATGACTATTCGCTCACTCGTCAGCAACAGAGGTCTTCGGTCAGTGAACAGATTGCCATGCCTCGTTTCGATTACCAGAATACTACTGAGTTGATCTTTCCTTTTGGAGAAAACCGAATGATGACAAATCTGTCTATGACATATACCAATCGTCCGACTGATCGGATGAACTATACTTTGGAGAATGATACCTTGCCTTCTATGGTCGGATGTCAGGAGTTCAGAGGTAATTCATTTGCGATTCAAGCAAATACCGCCTACCAGTTTGCGTTCGACGCGTATCGTCACATCGGCATTGAGCTACAGGCAGACTATATGCACGAGTCAATCAAGAGTAATTATCATGCCAATCTGTTACCATTGTACGCTAATCATTTGAATGCTAACATCGGAACCGTCACGGCCAAACCTTATTTTAAGGGAGAATGGGGGATGACCCTATTGAAAATCGATATTCCCTTAGAATGGAGAGTAGCAGAGTTTTCCAAAATGTCTGGAGAAAAGTACAGCTACAATCTGCCAAACATCTATGGAAACATAAGTCTGACGGAACGCTTCTCGCGTACTTTCAGCATCAATCTATCGGTCAAGAAAAACCGCACGTTTGGATCTTCTTTCGACTTTGTGAGTTCTCCCATACAGACATCCTATATTCGTACTACTTGTTTTGGCTCAGACAAATGGAACATCAAGAAAAATTTGCAGGCGAATCTTTCTTTTGTCTATAGAAATGCCATGGAGGGTAAAAATGCTGTTCTATCAACTACTTACAGGCAGACAAGAAACACGGCAATGAGAGATGTCTCTATTGGTAATACCGAAGATAAGAGCAACATGATTAACCTCAATAATACTCAGCACTTTTACGATGCAAATCTATCGGCATCAAAAAACTATTATGATAGGAAATTGGTTCTTTCGACCAATGCTTCATTTGGAATGATGCAAAGCTCCTACCTGCGTTCGGGAATACAATACGATGTCTCAACAATAATGCAGCACTATACGACCAGTATCAGCAAAGCGTTGTTTGGCGATAAATTGTCAGTTCAGGCCTCTGCCCAGTATGCTGTATCTAATGCATCATTCAAAAGAAATGACAACAAAGGAACAACGATTGCCAACCGAACAGAACGATGGTCGTCAAGACTGAGGATAACCGCTTCTCCATTCAAAGGTTGGTCGGTTTATTCTAACTTTGATGCCCAATGGTCTCATACACATCAATGGCTTTTCGACAAGTATTTAGATGGTGGCATTAGCTGGAAAAACAAGAATCATGAAGTATCTCTCGTTCTTTCTAATCTTCTTAATCAGAAGAAATGGAGATCCGAAGAAGTGCTTGACATTGACCAGTATATTTATACCTACGATCTTAATCCTTTAGGAATCATGGTGGGATATAAATATATGTTCTAAAGTGAACTCTGCTACAACTTGATGCGGTAACCGACACTCAAAGCATTGGTTTTCGAGCTGTTGTGCATATCCTGATAAATGTAGCCGCAGATAGAGGCGTGTGTTATCGTCGCCTGTGCGAAGTTCTGTCTGTGCTGATGCGCTCCATCGTTCGTTGATAGGTTTGGAGATGGACACATAGCTCCACAAGGCGGTCTCTCGCTTCTCTGCGTTCGACTGAGAAGTGAGGGCTGCGATTAGGAGGAATATCAGCAAAAGCCTCTTTTTCATATATTTATTGCAGCGTGCTCTTTATGAGTGCATCAGGGTCTTGGCATTGGCAAGCGCCTCCTTGGTTATGTTACTGCCACTCAGCATACGGGCAACCTCTTGCAGACGTTCTTCGAAGGTAAGAGATGTGATGTGTGTAGTGGTCGAGTCTTCGTCATCAGCTTTATAGACTTTGAAGTGCTGATCGCCCTTGCCTGCCACCTGAGGCAAATGAGTGATAGTGATGACTTGCAGGTGAGAGGAGAGTTCCTTCATGACTTCGCCCATGCGGTCGGCGATGTCTCCGCTGACACCTGTGTCGATCTCGTCGAAGATGATGGTAGGGAGCGTGCGTGCTGATGCAACCAAAGACTTGATGCTGAGCATGAGGCGCGAAATCTCGCCGCCTGACGCCACTTCGCCAGCAGGCTTGAGCGGTTGGTTCTTGTTGGCGCTGAACATAAAAGCAATCTGGTCAGCACCCGATGGTGTGAATTCGCTCTTGCTACTGGTGAGCTCGGCAGCAAAGCGGACGTTTGGCATGCCGAGGTAGCTGACTTTCTCGACCAGAAGCTGCTGCAGGTTTGTCGCAGCTTTCTGTCGGGTTGCAGTGAGAGCAGATGCACATTTGCTTGTCTGTGCGGTAAGTTGCTTGTTCTGCGCTTCGAGCTCAGCTATCTCCTCATCGCTGCCATCGATGTGCTGCATGCGCTCGAAAAGTTCGTCGCGAAGGGTGATGAGCTCGGAAACGCTTGAAACACCATGCTTCTTGAATAATGTATAAAGCTGCGAGAGGCGATCCTCTACCTGTTCGAAGCGCTGTGGGTCGAAGCTGATGTCCTCAGCCTTGCCCTCTATGTCCTCTGCAATGTCCTTGAGGTCGATGAAGTCAGATTCGAGACGCTCTGCCACTTCGGCTATCTCAGGATAGATGCGTGTCAGCTCATGTGCCTTGTGACTGAGGTTCTTGAGCGTCTGCACGAGGCTTTCATCGCCATCGAGACCATTAAAAATCTCATACAATCCGCTCTTGATATCCTCGGCGTGGCTGAGGCGTTCCTGTTCTGCTTCAAGTTCTTCCTGTTCGCCATCGTTGAGGTTCGCATCGTCGAGTTGGGCAAACTGATAACGGATATAGTCAGCTTCCTGCGCGTTCTTCGCCGCCTCTTCACGGAGCTGCTTGATGCGGCGGCGCAGGGTCATCAGCTCATTGTAGACGGTGCGGTACTGGCCGAGCTCATATTGATTATGAGCCAGTGCATCGATGACTCCGAGTTGGAAGGTATCCTGTCCTAAGAGGAGATTCTGGTGCTGCGAATGGATGTCGATAAGCGACTGACCGAGTTCCTTGAGCATCTGTAGCTGCACAGGGATATCATTGACGAAAGCGCGGCTCTTGCCCGTGGCATAGATCTCACGACGGATGATGGTGCTGGTGGCATCATACTCCAGATCATTCTCGTGGAAATAGGCTTCCAAGCCGTACTGACTGATGTCAAAGCTGGCTTCGATGACGCATTTCGTCGCGCCATTGCGCACGGACTTGGCATCGGCACGCTGTCCGAGAATCAGACCTAACGCACCCATAATGATGGATTTACCTGCACCGGTCTCACCAGTGATGACGGTGAGGCCTTTGCCAGGATTGAACTCCAGGTGCTCGATGAGCGCGTAGTTTTCTATTGTGAGGCTGAGAAGCATGTTTTTAGTGAGGAGTTATGAGTGAGGAGTTAGGAGTGGGGAGTTAGGAGTGAGGAGTTTGGAATTCCCAACGGTAGGTCGGGAAGAGGTCGGAGAGGAGGTCGGAGATGGTCTTCTGCTCCTGGCGCGATGTCTTGCTATAGATATTCTTCAGTTCGTCCTGCTTGGCATTGACGAAGAGGGAGAGGAGAGGCGTCATCGGATCGGAGCTGCGGACCGTCTTAAGCGATGGCAGGACGTCGGAGATCTGCTTGCGTCCTTTGTCGACACCTTGCGCCATGGCGTCGAGGCCCTGGCGATGATAGGTGTACCAGAGGGAGCGGTAGTCCTGCTGGCCTTGCTCGAGTAGCGCACTGATTAGGGAGTGGCGGTTGGTCTTCGAGTCAAAAGCTTTCCAACCACGGCTGTCGGCATTCTGCATCTGGCTGACGATGTTCTCGCATTTGCGCAGATAGGTATCGCCGCCGCCTGGAGAGAAGGATTCGAAGTCGAGCGCGAGGATCAGGTAGCTGTAGTACGCCACCGTGGCGATCATCTCGTTATTGAGTGCGAACTCATTGTAGTTGAGGTTCTGGCCTTCCTGATAGGGGAGGGTCACCTCGTCATCGCGCCAGTTGATAAGGATGGTCTGGTAGGAGGAGTGGTAGACGGGACGACGTGCCTGGACGGTGATGGAAGCTTTGTAGACGTCAGTTGAGGCAATCTCATTGATCGTTAGGGCAAAAGTGCATTGGATGCGTTCGTTGCGAGCGAACTGCGCGCCTGTCCATTGCTGACCGTTGATAAATTCCTCCAGTTCGGTGCTGAGCGTCTCCAAGCGGTTGCGATAAGAGGCCTCGATCTGCTGCGTGTTGATGGTGACAGTGGCAGATAACTCCTGCGCACAGATCTTGTCCTGACCTATGCTACCAAAGAGAAATGAGAATAGGGGCATCAGCCAAAGCCATGCCCCTACAATCATCCTATGTCTTTGAATGTCTGTCATCTGTATTTATTTCGAAGTCAGCATGGAGAAGCGGAGATTGGTCAGCACCGCCTTCGTTGAGCGAGCGAACTCTCCGTTCATCATCCAGGTGTAGTATGTCGGTTCGGTGGTAAGAACATCGGTCACCGGACGTCCCTTATGCTTGCCGAAGTTGAAGCAAGGACGGTTCTTGTCATCGTAGACAAAAGCTCCCATCGGATCGACGTTGCGATTCATGCGAGTGTAATTCTGCAGCCAAGCCACATCGTTCTGGATAGGATCCTTCTCGTCATCCTTGTACTTGTCGAGCTGCGCCTGGAGCACCTCGTAGGTAGCGCGGATATCGGCGTCGGCCGAATGAGCGTCTTCGAGGTTCTTGCCGCAATAGAACTTATAAGCAGCAATCAGCGTGCGAGGCTCCTTCTTATAAAAGATGTTCTGCACGTCGACAAACTTGCAGTTCGAGATGTCGAAGTTGGCACCTGCACGGAGGAACTCTTCGATGAGCAGAGGCACGTCGAAGCGATTGGAGTTATAGCCAGCGATATCGCAGCCACCAAACTCCTGCACCAGTTTGCCTGACATCTGCTTGAAGGTCGGCTTGTCGGCCACCATGTCATCAGTGATATGGTGGATGGCCGATGACTCCTCAGGGATGTGCATCTCTGGGTTGATGAGGTAGTTGCCAGTGATCTCCTCACCGTTTGGCATCACCTTGATATAGGCGAGCTGCACGATGCGGTCGTTCATGACGCTCGTGCCGGTCGTCTCAAGATCGAAGAAGATCAGAGGCTTTCTGAGATTCAGTTTCATAAGAGTTTAGAGTGGAGAGTTTAGTGTTTAGAGAAGTTTCTTAAGTTTAGAGTTGTTTAGTGTATTCAATGAGGAAAGGACACAATCTGTCTTTTCGACTTTCAAACTACTCTAAACTATAAACACTAAACTCTAAACTTTCAAAAAATTAGAAGTCAGTAAGCATCATTGGCATGATGAGCATCAGCAGATCCTCATTCTCATTGTTCTGTACTGGGGTCACGAGACCTGCGCGAGCTGCATCGCTGAGGAGCATATCGATCTCCTGCGAGCTCATGACATTAAGGATCTCGATGAGGAAGTTTGCGCGGAAGCCGATGCTGAGGTTTGGACCTGTGTATGAGCATGGAACGGTCTCGGTGCCTGAGGTTGAGAAGTCGACGTCCTGAGCAGAGATAGTCATGCTCTCTGGGTTGATGACGAACTTGACCTGATTGGTAGCAGAGTTAGAAAAGACTGCGATACGGCGGAGCACGCTGAGGAACGACTGACGGTCGATGGTCAGGCGGTTGGTGTTGTTCTTAGGGATGACGGCCTCGTAGCGTGGGTAACGGCCCTCGATCTGGCGGCAGCTGAGCTGGAAGTTGCCAAGGTCGAAGCGTACGCTCTTGCTGTCGAAGCTGATGTCGCACTTCTCAGTATCCTTGCTGATGATACCCTTGAGGAGGGTAGCAGGCTTCTTTGGAAGGATGAATGCGCCCTCGAAATCGGTAGTGACAGAGGTGTTGATGAGACGGACGAGCTTCTTTGAGTCGCTGGCAACGAATACGACGCGGTCGGTCTTGATGTCGAAGTAGACACCGTTCATGACAGGACGAAGGTCGTCCTCGGCGGTAGCGAAGAGGGTGCAGGTCACGCCATTGAGCAATCCCTGAGGGTTCATCTCGAAGCGCTTAGCGTCGGCCTCAAGCTCCTTGAGTACAGGATAAGCTGCAGCGTCGCCGCCGATGAAGTTGTACTTGCCATTAGAGTAGCTGACGACTACCTCGTAGTTGCCATTGTCTACCTCGATGCGGAGCTGCTGCTGTGGCATCTCCTTGAGAGGGTCGATGATGGTCTTGGCAGGAACGACGAACTTACCCTGGCCCTCGCCATTCTGGATGTCGATGGTGGTGATAAGGGTAGAGTCACCGTCACTGGCAGTCACGGTCAGCACGTTCTCACCGACCTCGAAAAGGAAGTTCTCGAGGATAGGCAATGTGTTTTTGCTTGATAGTACGCGGCTAATGGCGTTGAGGCGGCTCATGAGATCTGAGCTGAGTACTTCGAATTTCATACTTTATAAGGACATTTTAAAGAAATAGAATCTAAATAATTACGGGCAAATATAGGAACTTCTTGCGAAATTACCAAAATATTTGCCCGAAAATATTCTATTTTTGTTGATAACTGAGCCGTAAGTTGATAACTTAGCGATTCTCTGCTCAGATGCGGCTCAAAATCTCCTTGAGATAAGGGTAGAAGCGGCCTACAGATTCGATGTTGAGACGCTCGTCTGGAGAGTGTACGCCCTCCATGGTAGGGCCGATGCTGACCATATCCATGTAAGGATACTTGGTGAGGAAGAGACCCGTCTCAAGACCTGCGTGGATGGCAGTGATCTCTGGCTCTGCCTGGAAGACATCGCGATAAGCCTGCTGGCAGACCTTCATGATTGGAGACTCGATATTTGGCTTCCAGCCTGGGTAGCTGCTGCGGTGAACGACCTCAGCACCAGCCATCTTGAAGCAAGTCTCAACCTGGAGTCCTGCATCGAGCTTAGCGCTCTCAACGCTTGAACGCTGGCTGGTAGCAATCTGGATCGTATCCTCGCCAACCATCTTAACGCTGGCGAGGTTGGTCGAAGTCTCAACGAGGCCTGGCATAGAGCGGCTCATGCCGAGCACACCGTGAGGAGTACCCTCAACGGCCATCAATACCTGCTTGGCAACAGCTGGCTCGATGATGGTTGCTGGAGTATCAGCGGTCTCGATAGTCATCTTGAAGCCCTTCTCGATATCACCGACTTCGCCCTCAATTACAGCAACATACTGGTTAAGATCTGCAACGAGCTGATCCTTGCGGTTCATAGGAATACCGATCACAGCGTATGCCTCACGAGCAATAGCATTGCGGAGGTTGCCGCCATCGATCTTAGCAATCTCTATGCCTGGCTGGCTGAGCAGGAAGCGGCAGAGCACCTTGTTGGCATTAGCGTGGCCGAGGTGGATATCGCCACCTGAGTGACCGCCGAGCAGACCGCAGACATGGATCTTGGCATAATAGAGATTCTTTGGAGCCTCTTCTGCCTTATACTTCCAGGTCGCAAGTGTGTCAAGGCCACCTGCACAGCCGATGAAGATCTGATTTTCGGTCTCTGAGTCGAGGTTGATGAGGATCTTACCAGTCATGAAGCCCTCCTTAATATTATTAGCGCCAGTCATACCGGTCTCCTCGTCATAGGTGCAGAGCACCTCCAGAGGTCCGTGTTCGAAGCTGTCGTCGGTCAAAGCTGCGAGACCCATGGCGATGCCGATACCGTTGTCAGCACCGAGGGTAGTACCGTTAGCGGTTACCCAACCGTCGACGATCATGGTCTCGATAGGATCCTTCTCAAAGTCATGTACGATATTTGAGTTCTTCTCGCATACCATATCAATATGGCCCTGCATAACGATGGTCTCACGGTCCTCACGGCCTGGGGTAGCAGGCTTGCGGAGCAGGATGTTGCCGGTCTCATCTACATGGCACTCGATGTTGTTTTTCTTGGCGAAATCAACGAGCCATGCGCGGATCTGCTCTTCCTTTTTGCTAGGACGAGGCACCTTAGTGATGGCGTCAAAGATCTCCCATACGATTTTTGGTTCAAGATTCTTGATTTCCATAGTTGTTTTATTGATTTGAGTAATAATAATTGTTAAATTCTTTCAACTTATCTTCTTATTTCTTAAAAACCCTTTTCGCGCAGGCGCATTGATTGATAAAATCATTATCTTTGCACCGCAATTTGCGCGACGTGGAAAGAAGCAACATTGGCTTACAACGCTTTTGCGCTGCAAAGATACAAAAAATGTGGCAAACAATTCTAATTTCCGTTGGAATTTTGGTAATATCTTTTGTTTTTTTAGCAATTAAGATATTATTTGTGAAAAATGGTTCTTTTCCGAAGACGCATGTAAGTCAGTCCAAGGCCATGCGCGACCGAGGAATCCACTGTGTTCAGTCGCAGGATTTCGAGGAGCGTCACCGTAAAGGACTTTATGACTGACATCTTTCAAATAGTAGAATATTAAAATCTAAATATGAAGAAAATCTTTACTTTGGCTTCTGCACTTCTTTTGTCAGGAGCTCTGATGGGAGGACTTACCTCTTGTGGAAACAATCAGAACGGTCAGGCTGCTCCTGCAGCAGGTGGCGACTCATGCGGTTTGTCTATCGCATACGTCAATGTCGATTCGCTCCTCACCAATTATGATTTTGCTAAGGACCTTAATGAAGCTCTTATCAAGAAGACCGAGGACGCTCGCGCTAGCTTCAACTCTCAGGCTCAGGCTTTTGAGCGTGACTACAATGAGTTCCAGCGTAAGCTCCAGACCAATGCTTTCCTCAACGAGCAGCGCGCTCAGAGCGAGGCAACCCGTCTTGAGAACAAGAAAAACCAGCTCGATCAGCTCAATGCTAAGCTCCAGCAGGAGCTCGCTCAGGAGCAGCTCGATATGAATACTCGTCTCAACGATACCATCCAGAACTTCCTCAAGGAGTACAATGCTATCAAGAAGTTCCAGTTCATCTTCAGCAACACTCTCAACGATAACATCCTCATCGCTCAGCCACAGTATGACATCACTGGCGAGGTGCTCCAGATGTTGAATGATCGCTACGCTAAGACGAAGTAATCATTGCGAGGCAATGAATTTATTAAATATTAAATGATAAATATTATTGGCTGCCCGTCAGGGTGGCCAATAATTTATTACACCTTATTATATATATGGAATCCGGTGGTGTGTAATCTTATATTGTCTCATTTTCACTGCGTGGTGCTGAAAAACTATAAAAACGAGTAAAAACTATAAAAACGTTTTTAGTGTTTTTATAGTTTTTCAGCATCGCTCAGCGCAAAAAATAATATATCTATATTCTGACTGACTACTTAATAAAAGATATCGCCACTCGGTTTTGCAGCATCCTGCGATCCGAGTGGCGATATTTATTATTTAATATTTATTATTTTCATTTGAGGCGCGCCTCAAATGATTATCCCTTGATAGCAGCTACGCCTGGGAGTACCTTACCCTCGATAGCCTCGAGGAGAGCACCACCACCAGTAGAGATGTAAGAAACCTTGTCGGTCAACCCGAACTTGGTGCAGCAAGCTACAGAGTCACCACCACCGATGAGTGAGAATGCGCCGTTAGCAGTAGCCTCAGCGATAGCGTCGCCGATAGCCTTTGAACCAGCGGTGAAGTCATCGCACTCGAATACGCCTGCAGGACCGTTCCAGAGGATGGTCTTAGCGTCCTTAAGAGCAGCAGCGAAGTTCTTCTGAGCCTCAGGACCTGCGTCGAGACCCTCCATACCAGCAGGGATAGCGTTTGAAGGATAAACCTCAATCTTAGAACCCTCCTTAACAGTCATGGTACCGAAGTCGAGACCGTCGCAGCAAACTGCATCTGGAGCCATAACGAGCTCAACGCCATTCTTCTTAGCGAGCTCCTCAACGCCGAGAGCAACCTCGAGCTTGTCCATCTCAACGATTGAACCACCGATCTCGCCACCGTGAGCCTTAGCGAAGGTGTAGGTCATACCACCGCAGAGGATGAGCTTGTCAACCTTGCCGAGAAGGTTCTCGATGATACCGATCTTAGAAGATACCTTAGAACCACCCATTACTGCAACGAATGGACGCTTGATGTTAGAGAGAACTGCGTCAACAGCAGCAACCTCCTTCTCCATGAGGAGACCGAGCATCTTGTCGTCAGCGCCGAAGTAGTCAGCGATAACAGCGGTAGAAGCGTGCTTGCGGTGAGCGGTACCGAATGCATCCATTACGTAGCAGTCTGCGTATGAAGCGAGCTTCTTAGCGAAGTCCTTCTGCTTGCCCTTCATCTCCTTCTTAGCAGCCTCGTAAGCAGGATCCTCCTTGTCGATGCCTACTGGCTTACCCTCCTCCTCTGGATAGTAACGAAGGTTCTCGAGAAGAAGTACCTCACCTGGCTTCAAAGCAGCAGCAGCCTCGTCAGCAGCAGCGCAATCAGGAGCGAACTTAACCTCAGCTACGCCGAGAGCAGCAGCAACTGCCTCCTTGATCTGGCCGAGTGAGAGCTCTGGCTTAACCTTGCCCTTTGGCTTGCCCATGTGGCTCATGATGATGAGAGCGCCACCCTTCTCAAGGATGAGCTTGAGGGTAGGAACTGCACCACGGATACGAGTATCATCGGTGATCTTGCCCTCCTTCAGAGGTACATTGAAATCTACACGTACGATGGCCTTCTTGCCAGCGAAGTCGTAATTCTTGATTTCCATTGTTAAATCAAATTTAATAGTTAAACGGAATGTTGTTGTATCACTAATTTTTACTTATAAATTCTTCAGTTCCTGAATCGTTTGGATCGGATTCTCGCTGCGGAACACGGTATTGCCAGCTACGAGAATGTCTGCGCCTGCCTCCTTCAGCATCTTGCCGGTCTCGAGGTTCACACCACCGTCGACCTCGATCAGCGCGTGGTAGTTATGTTCTACGATCTTGGCCTTGAGTCGGCGTACCTTGTCGAGCATCGAAGGGATAAATGTCTGTCCGCCGAATCCAGGGTTCACGGTCATGATCAATACCAGATCCAGATCGCAGAGCACCTCGTCGAGCATCACGTTAGGCGTGCCAGGATTAATGGCAACACCCGCCTTCATTCCAGCCTCATGGATCTGCTGAATGCAGCGGTGCAGGTTGTGGCAGGCCTCCTGGTGCACGGTCATGTATTCGGCACCGTAGCTGGCTACCTGGTCGATCCACTGCTCTGGATGCACTACCATCATGTGCACATCCATCGGTTTGCGTACTACAGGCTGCAGGGATGCCATCACAGGGAATCCGAACGAAATATTAGGGACGAACGATCCGTCCATCACATCGAAGTGCAGCATGTCTGCCTCGCTCTCATTGAGCATCTGTATTTCTCGTTCCAGATGTGCAAAGTCTGCGCTGAGGAACGAAGGTGCGATCTTGATCATAGGTATATGTGGTAATTGATTATTCTGTTACTTGAGGCAACAGGTCCTTGGCCCGCTGCTTAGCCCGCTTGCGCTGCTCGCGGCGCTTGATGTTTCGCTTGCGGTTGCGCTCGCTCGAAGAAACAGGCGATGGCACCTGTGCAATCTTCTGAGCAGGATTCTCTGCAGTTGCAGCCTTCTCCGTGTTTGCTGTGCGGCGGCGGCCCTTCGGCCGATCTGACTTGGACTTAGGGATAAAGTCCTTATCATAGAAGACCTTCCACGGCAGCTGAGCGTCAGGCTCCATACCCTGATTGAGGGCTCGTACCATGCGGCGGAAGTCATCCTTGCGCTTCGATAATGAATTGATGAAGTGCGGTAGGTCGCGCGGCCTTGCCACATAGTTCGGACCGTCATACATTTTGGCAAAGCGCTTGTAAAGGTCGATGATATGGAGGATGCTGATAACCCTTTCCTTGCCAATGCCAGAGTTCGACAGAATCTCTGCAACTGCGTCTCGACCATGGTTCAAGCCCACGTGCATCAGCAGCACGGCCAGCTTATAGATTGTGTCTGTATGAGGATGCTCACGAGTCAGTGTACTCATGGCCATGCGTGTCTTCTGCCATAGGGTGACGCCTTCTGTCGCCCCGGCCAGCTGTATGTCCGACTGCAGGAATTCCTCCAGTCCTGGCATCACGTAAGGAAGCAGGCCGCTGATGAGCAGGTCATTGATGCCCTCGCCGAACGAACGGCTCTTCATCATCTTGTTGAGCTCGTCACGTAAGCGCTTTGGTGCAGCTACCTCCATGGCGGCATGGTTCTCACAGATAGCCGTCCAGCAATTCGGATCGAGTCGGAAGTTCTTCTGGTGCTTGAAACGGATACCGCGGAGCATGCGCACCGGATCCTGTCGATAGATCATTCCAGGTTCGGAAGGAGTGATGAGCAGGCCGGCCTTGAGGTCGGTCACGCCACGTCCTGTAGGGTCGAGGATTTCTCCGGTATGCAGATTCTTATAGAGAGCGTTGCAGGTATAGTCGCGGCGTGTAGAGTCTTCTTCCAAAGAGCAGAAGCGGGTCTCGAGCAATGTCACACCATCTTCGGCATATTGCTCCACATGAGGCTCGACGCATTCTACGAGCGTAAAAGTTCCATCGATGATGACATCCATGGCTGTGGTGCCGTAGCGCTGGTAGTAAAATGGACCCTTGCAGATCTCAGGGAAGGTGGCGCACATGTACTCCACAAAATCGCGTTGCCCATTAGGCATATTGATGAGCAGATCGAGGTCACTATAGCGTTCTCCCAGAAGTTCATCACGGACACATCCTCCGACGAGATAAATTTTCTCGTAGAATGGTGAGTCGGGAGCGATGCTCTTCTTGATAAACTGTAGGGATTTCTCGAATTTGTTCATTTTTTATATTTATAACGCGGCAAAGATAAGAAATTCTACCGAAAAATCCAAAATTATTTGCTTATTTCACACAAAACTTTTATCTTTGTCGCTCAAAATTAAGGGATATTACTAATGAAATCTACCTTGTTGTTACGCGCACGTTACATTTTTTTCGTCTTAGCTTTTGCGATGACTACGTTTTTCGTACAGGCGCAGAACTTTACGAACCAGTCCGATCTGCAGTGGGCCGCCGTCCCGTCTCATGCAGATTGGCTCTATAAAGTAGGGGAGAAGGCACAGATTCAGTTGCAATTATTGCTTCATGGCCAGCCTGCTGCCGGTGTCGAGGTTTCATACGGCGTAGGTGGTGATTGCCTGCCTTCTGACACTGAGGGGAAAGTGACGACTGATCGTGATGGCCGCGCCGTGATTCCTGTCGGAACGATGAAGAAACCTGGCTTCCGTGATACGAAAATGACCTGCACCATAGACGGTGTCAATTATAAGAATCATCTGAAAGTTGGCTTCGGCGCTGAGCAGATCCGTCCTTACACGCAGCTTCCTGCTGATTTTGAGGCTTACTGGCAGCGGGTGCTCGACGAACAGCGACAGTTGCCGGTCAAGGTTGAAGTTACGCCTGCACCTCAGTACGACACCGAGAAGGCTACGTGCCAGCTCGTCAAGATCCGTTGTTACCGTAAGCAGGGTGAGTATTATATCTATGGCTATCTGACTCGTCCTCGCAAGGAGGGTAAGTATCCTGTGCTGGTCTCGCCTCCAGGTGCCGGCGTAAAGCCGATGGATCCGCTCAAGACTATCTTTTATGCAGAGCAGGGCGACATCATCCGCCTTGACCTGGAGATTCATGGCATCAATCCTGCACTTTCAGCCGCTGACTATAAGGACATCAGCCGAGCTTTTGGAGAGCATTATGCCAATGGTTATCTGGCCAATGGACTTCAGAGCCGCGAGACATATTACATGCGCCATGTCTATGCGTCGATGATCCGTGCCGTCGACTTCCTTGTCTCGCTTCCAGAGTGGGATGGAAAGAATGTGTTAGTGCAGGGCAATAGCCAGGGAGCTGCGCTTAGTATGGTGTTGGCAGCTCTTGATCCTCGCGTCACAGCCATCGCCATTGCACATCCTGCGCTTTCTGATATGGCAGGCTATGCCGAGCCGGGTAGGACAGGAGGCTATCCTCACTTCGGCAATCCGAGCAAGTATAAGGATGTGACCTTGACACCAGAGGTCATCAAGACACTTTCTTATTATGATGTCATCAACTTTGCGCGACTGGTCAAGTGTCCTGTCTACATGACTTGGGGATACAACGACAATACTTGTCCCCCAACTACCTCATGGGCTGTCTGGAATACGCTTCAGTGTCCTAAGCAGTCCTATCTTACTCCGATCACTGAGCATTGGATCAGTACCGAAACCCGTTATCGTCAAATGAATTTCCTCAAAGAAAACTGTAAATAAATCATGAAGAAACTACGCGTTCTTACTTTCCTCGCCTTGCTGGCTGCTGTCTTTCAGTTGCAGGCCCGCGAGTTGATTTCTCTGAATGACAGTTGGATCTCTGTCTGTTGTCCTGAAGGGCGGACAGATAGTATCGTCGAGCGACATGTGGTCTTGCCACACAACTGGAACGACTATTATGGCTACCGCCCGGGCGTCAAGCAGGCCGATCTCTATGGTACTTGTCGTTACGAGCGCACCTTCTCGGTCAGCACGCCTAACAATGAGGCTGTTTTCCTGCGCCTTGAGGGCGCTGGCAGCTATCTGACCGTCTATGTGAACGGTCATGAGGTCTGTAAGCACCAGCCTGCAGGCATGCTCGTTACAACGCTCGATATCACCCCTTATCTTGTCGCTGAGCGCAACCGTCTCACCATCCTCTGCGACCATCCATCGCAGGCGCAGGACTTGCCATGGGTCAGCGATCCGGCTGCTGGTATGGGTGTGACCAATATGCCATTCGGACTTTTCCGTAATGTCTCGCTTGAGGTGACCTCAGCGGTGCGCATCGAACCATTCGGTGTGCATGCTTGGACCAATGAGACGCTCGACACTCTGTATGTAGAGACCGAGGTGAGAAACTATTCCAACCATCCGGCCGAGTGCCGTCTCAATACAGCCTTTGAGACGCTGATGGCGCACAAGTCATTCATGCTTGGAGCTCAGCTGACCGAGACTGTCCTTCAGAAATTTGCCATCAAGAAGTTCAATCTTGAGCGCTGGAGTCCTGACCATCCTAAGACTTATGATGTCGTCAGCCAGGTCATGCTTGGCTTCCAGCAGGTGCTGGCAGACCGTGTTGACACGCCGATCGGCATCAATAATATCAAGTGGCCTTCGCACAAGTCTGATGGCTCGTTAGGAGATGATCTCCCGCGTTTCTTCATTAACGACCAGCCTGTCTGGATCAACGGAACCAGCGAGGTGGAGCATAATTTCGGCAATGGCTATGCTTTCACTGATGATGAGTGCGCTCGCCGTATTCGCGTGGCCAAGTATATGGGCTTCAATCTCTTCTCAGACTTCTCTGCGCCTCACAATCTGGCCTATCAGCGAGCTATCGATACCGAGGGAATGCTATGGTATCCACAGTTCTCGGCTCGTGTCTGGCATGACACTCCAGAGTTCCGTGAGAACTTCAAGAAACTGCTCAAGCAATGGGTCAAGGAGCGTCGTAACAGCCCAGCCATCGTCCTTTGGGGACTTCAGTTCGAGAATGTGATGCCGGCAGACTTTGTCCGTGAGTGCCGCAACATCATCCATCATCTCGATCCACGCTCATCGCGCCTCGTTACCACCAGCAGTGTCACCGCCGACGCTTCGAAGGGTGCAGACTGGCATCTGGCCGCCGACGATCCACTCTTGCCGACATACGGTTTCTCGCGTGTCGCTGGCGATGCAAAGAGTGAGCAGACATTCTGTGAGCAGTTGCATGAGCAGATGTCTCGTGTCTGGAAGAATCGATATAATATGTGTGGCCATATTCAGGATGCCCTCTTCAGCTATCCTACACCTGGCCAGCCGATGGTTCGTGAGCAGGCGCGTGACATTGATCAGGTCGGACCATTCTCTGATCATGGCATCTTCACATCATTCTGGGAGCCGACTGACGCCTATTATTTATATGTAGCATGGGGTGATTTCTTCCATCACCTTCAGGTCTCAGACAATGCATCTCCTGATCCGGGTAAGAATGCTCGTCAGATGGTGGCTTACGGTTATGAGGCCGACAACATCCCTCTGCCGGATTATCTGCAGGATCTTGAGTCAAAGCATATTAAGCGCAGCTTTGCCAAGAATACTCCGTTGCTTCTCGCTGAGCAGCACCGCACGTATATCTATCGTATCAATTGTGGCGGTGACGAGGTGACCGACAGCCATGGTCAGGTGTGGATGGGTGACGATAGCCGCTTCTCTTACAACTGGTCGCTGGCGCCTCAGTTCGCTTCGGATCATCTTTCTCCAGCTCTTGCCAGTCAGGCGATAGTGCCAGGCTTGGCGATGATACCAGTCGAGAAAGCCAATGATAAGGCCGACTGGGTAGCCAAGGAAGACCAGGATCTCTTCCGTACCTATCGTTGGGGCCGACAAGATCTGAAGTATACCTTCCCAGTTCCTCCTGGCAAGGTTTATCAGGTAGATGTCTATTTCGTCAATACCCGTCATTTCGTGCACCACGTATCCTACAAGACACGTGTTGCCAAGGACGGTAAGTTGGTCGTTAACTTCAAGAATATCAAGATCGGCCAGCAGAAGCTCTCGGCTATCGCCATCAGTATGGAGCGCCTTGAGGCCAACGACTTTGGCAATACCGACCGTCGTGGCAATTTCACCTTCAAGAACTCTGCCATCGACATGCTTCGCAATCTTTCTCCTGATCACTTCCGCTCAAAGGGATATCCTTACAGCGAGGGAAAGACTTGGGCGGAAATCTCTAAATAGTGAGGAGTTAGGAGTGAGGAGTTAGGAGTTATTTCTGCTACGAAAAAAGTTTGAGGGCAACTTCTCACTCCTCACTCCCTAACTCCTCACTCCTCACTCCTCACTCCTCACTCCTCATTCCTCACTCCTAACTCCTCACTCCACATGCAATGGGATCAGCTTCTCTCCGCCGTCCGCTTCGGTCAGGAGAGTCTCGAAACACGCCAGCATAGTCGCACTGAGTTTCAGCGCGACTATGACCGACTTATATTTTCTCCATCTTTCCGACGTCTGCAGAACAAGACGCAGGTCTTCCCGCTGCCAGGAGCCATCTTCGTACATAACCGCCTTACACACAGCCTTGAGGTAGCATCTGTAGGCCGTAGCTTAGGCACGAGCGTCGGCATGGCACTCAAGGAGAAATATGCCGGCCAGTCGTGGATCGATAAGTTTGAATCGCTCGATGATATCGTCGCAGCTGCCTGTCTGGCGCATGATATGGGCAATCCGCCTTTCGGGCATAGCGGAGAGCGTGCCATCATCTCGTATTTCAGCGAGGGCGAGGGACGTCGTTTCCAGGAGATCCTGACACAGCAGCAGTGGGCCGACTTGACTCATTTTGATGGCAATGCCAATGCTTTCCGCCTCCTGACCCACCATTTCATCGGTCATCGAGAGGGCGGCTTTGCACTGACCTACAGCACGCTGGCTTCCATTATAAAATATCCATACGCCAGCACGCAGGTTACTAAGAAACCTAAGTTCGGCTATTTCCAGTCGGAAGAAGAGGCCTTCCAACGAGTTGTTGCCCGTCTCGGTATGGATCCGATGGCACGCCATCCGCTCTGTTTCCTCGTTGAGGCGGCCGATGACATCTGCTATCAGATCATGGACATCGAGGACGCTCATAACCTCAAGCTCCTTTCTACCGAAGAGACCAAGGAACTTCTTCTCGGATTCTTCGATGGCGAGCAGCGTTCCCGCATTGAGCGTGGTCTCACTCATGTGCCAGATATCAATGAGCAGATCGGCTATCTACGTTCGCGTGCCATCGGTACCCTCGTCTTCGAGTGTTCCCAGGCCTTCCTCGCTCATGAAGAGGAGATCCTGCAAGGCACCTTCCATTGCCCACTCATCGACTGTATCAGTGAGGTTCCTGCACATGCTTATGCGCATTGTTCCGACGTGGCTTTCAGCCGCATCTATAACAGCAGTGACGTGGTCGATATCGAGGTGGCCGGCTACCAGATCATCACAACCTTGCTCGACAAGATGATCAACGCCGTCCTCAATCCCGACCGTTCCTACAGCCGTCTGTTGCTCGATCGTATTCCGCTCCAGTACGAGACACGCGTCGAAGGTGTCTATCCTCGCATCATGGCAGTCCTCGACTATATCAGTGGCATGACCGACGTCTATGCGCTCGATCTCTATCGCAAGATCTTCGGTATGTCGCTGCCTTCGCTATAATTAACCCTTTGGTTCTCAATCCATGAAACCACCTGCTAATCGCCTCATTGTCAATACGGCTTGGCTATATGGAAAGATCGTAGTTAATCTGTTTGTACTCTTATTAACTACTCGCATCATTCTGCATGGACTTGGCCAGACGGACTTTGGAATCTTTAATATCGTAGGTGGCGCGATAGCCATGTTGGGATTCCTGAACTCTGCGATGGCTCAGACGACGCAGAGATTCCTGAATTATTGTGAAGGTCAGGGCGATGCTATCAAATTGAGACAGATCTATAATGTTTCGATCATCCTGCATGTAGTCATCGCTTGTATGGTCGGTTCCGTATTGACGATCGTAGGGTATTGTTTCTTTGATGATATTGTCAATATTCCTCCTCATCGCCTCTTTGCTGGTAAGATTGTCTTCGGCTGTCTTACTTTCAGTACGGTGATGACGGTGCTGTCGTCTCCATTTGATGCGGTGATCAACTCGCATGAGAACTTCAAGCTCTTCGCATTGATCAGCATTCTCGAGAATCTGCTGAAGCTCTTCGCGGCATTCGCCTGTCTGCTGTCGAGTCAGGACAAACTGATCGTTTATGGCTTTCTGATGGCCTCCATCCCATTTATTACGTTGGTAATTAAGTATATCTATTGCCGCTGTCGATACGATGAATGCACTTTTCATCCTGCCACCTATTATTCAGGCTCGGTCATCCGTGAGATGTCGTCATTCATGGGATGGAATCTGTTAGGTGTTACTAGTTACATGGTGGGGTATCATGGCCAGAGCGTGGTGCTCAATCATTTCTTCGGAGTCCTTGTCAATGCAGCACAGGGTGTGTCCGCTCAGGTCGGATCTGCCTACACCACGCTTTCCAATCATGCACTCAAAGTAATCTCTCCGGTACTGACGAAAAGCGAAGGAGAGAACAATCGTGAAAGAGTCTATTATTATACGCTCATGGGTTGCCGCATTCCCTACATGTTGGCCGTAGCCATCGCTATCCCCATCTTTTTGTTGTCTTCAGAGATTCTTGAGCTGTGGTTGGTCGAGGTTCCAGTCTGGGCGCTGGTGTTTCTGCGGTTACAGATTATCCGTCACATGGTAGACTTGATGTTCAAGAATTTGAGCACCACCATCTACGCTCAGGGAAGTATCCGTCTTTTCTCGTTGGTTAGCTCCGTCTTTTACTTGTTGCCTTTAGGACTGTCTGCCTTGTTTTTCCGATATGGCTATCCACCTTATTATTTATATATAATATGGATTATTGCCGCACTTCTGCAGGGTTTCAGTGCATTGTATTTCTGCCATCAGTCCACAGGATTGCCGATAAGGACCTTTGTCGTAGAGGTCTTTCTCACCTGCGTCTCACTGACCACCATCAGCCTTATCCCATACTATCTCGTGCTGTGGGTTTCTGATGCGGTAGTCTGCAGAGTCGTGTCTGCTTCTTTGTCAACCATCCTGTTTGTCTTCCTTGGATGGAAGCTGATCCTGAAAGAAGCAGAGAGGCAAGCTCTCCGTCAGTTCGTGACGCGGCACCTTTCGTCAAAGCAAAAATGATTAGCGTATGTCGTTCTATCGGTTCAAGACATTCAAGAGTACCTATTATTTCCCTCCATTGACACCAGACAGCCGGTTCATCTACTCGTTGTATGGCGATTATGGAGGCCGATTTGCACATCTGCTATGGAGGCTTTTCTGCCATTCCGCTTTGGTGCGGCATCTGTTTGCCATCAAGGACGCTGAGATTAAGGAAATGCCGCTCTTGAGGTCATTATTAGGCAATGACGCCATTTTTGGTGTGAATATGGGAACCTCAGGACCGGATCAGAAAATCTCAATCCTCGGTTATCTTCCTGGCCGTCCGGAAGAAGGCAGCAAAAAGTTTTTTGCCAAACTCTCTACCAGTGAACGAGCTAAGGTTCTGTCGCGCAATGAGATTAAGGTCTATCGGCTTTTGGCAGACACAGGTCTCGTCCCAAGTCTCTACGACTATCAGGATACAGATGATTATGTCTTCCTGAAATGTGAATGTATCTGTGGCGATCATGTGCCGGTCGATGTGGATCTGCGTCAGGTTATGCCCATACTTAAGAAACTGAAAGAGATGCATTATTCAGAGTCGTCAGCATCCGCCATTGTCACGGATGGCAAAGACGGGAAGCCTCTGGAGACCTGCTTCGCTCACATGGATTTCTGCCCTTGGAATATGTTGTCTGTCCGAGGTGAGCTCCGTGTCATCGACTGGGAGATGGCCGAAGAGAAGCCTCTTGGCTTTGATCTGTTCACCTTCCTGCTCCAGCCGTCTTTCCTGCTCGATAATACCTTTTCTGGCAATGAAGTCATTGATAGACACCGCTCCTGGATAGACGAATATTTTGCAGGGGAGGACTGGCAGGCCTATCTCAAGTTTTTTGTCGATTACAAGGTGGCGTTTTTCTCTGCCGGACAGAATCAGATTCTCTATGACCGATATCGCGCGATGCAGCAGTCAATGCAATGATAATTGTTATTGTCGCAGCAGAAAAAAGGCTATTTCTGGTTAAAAATAAGTTTTTTTACTACTTTTTATCGACTTTTCTTTTCCTCTAATTACTTTTTGGTTATCTTTGCGGAGTAATAAAATACCTCATGTCATTCAAACTTAGAGATCTTAAATTCGTCAGGACACGGTCAGACATTGCCCAGATACCACCGGGAAAGGTGCTCATCAACACCATCAATGCGCATACCTACAACATCGCTCAGAAAGATAAACTGCTGGCAGATTCCTTGTCAAAGTGCGATTATCTGTTGGCCGATGGTGTGTCTATTGTCATGGCCTGCAAGCTTCTGAGAAGGAAGAATAACCCTGAGCAGCGTTGCCCGGGGTGGGATCTTTTTGTGATTGAGATGGAGAAGCTCAACCAGACAGGCGGAAAGGTCATGTTTGTCGGATCTACAGAGAAAGTTTTGTCCCTGATCCGAGAAAAGGCCCGCAAAGAATATCCGAATCTGGAAGTGGTTACCTATTCTCCTCCGTTCAAGCCAGAGCTTTCTCCAGAGGACTCTGCTTCGGTTGTTGAGGCTATCAACTCTGCCAATCCTGACCTGCTCTGGGTGGGAATGACCGCTCCCAAGCAGGAGAAATGGCTCTATAGTCATTGGTCAGAACTGAACATACATTGTCATGCAGGCTCTATCGGTGCGGTCTTCGATTTCTTTGCAGGTACAGCACCTCGTGCACCGTTATCCTGGCAGAAGTATGGCTTTGAGTGGCTGTTCCGACTTCTGGAGAATCCTCGTCGTCTGTGGCGTCGTTATCTTATTGGCAATCCTGTCTTCGTCTGGAATATTATTAAGGAGTATTCTTCTCGTGACAGATATGTCCGTAATGTCGAAACTCTCGATGCTTCTGAGAAGCCGAAGATCCTTTTCATCCTGCATCTTCCACCTCCGGTCCATGGTGCAGCCATGGTGGGCAAATGGATTCATGACAGCAAGCAGATCAATGAGAGCTATAGCTGCCGGTACATCAATCTGACAGCGGCTGCCAGTCTTTCAGATATTGGCAAGTTCGGTTTCAAGAAGCTCGCACACTTCCTGAAACTGCTTTCTCATATCCGTCACGTCGTCAAGCAGTTCGAGCCGGATCTCGTGTATATTACGCCAAACGCGTCGGGTGGCGCTTTCTATAAGGATTATATTGTTGTCACGCTGCTCAAGCGTCTGGGTTGTCGTATCCTCTGCCATTATCATAATAAAGGTGTACGTCGCCGTCAGTCTTACGCATTCGATGACTTCCTCTATCGTCAGTACTTCCGTGGCATCAAGGTGCTGCTGATCGTCCCACAGCTTTATGACGATATGAAGAAATACCTGCGCATCCGTGATACTTATTTCTGTCCGAACGGTGTGCCGCGTGTCCTTGGCACAGGCAAAGAGATTGAGGCTGACCGCCATAACAAGATTCCGGAGATTCTCTATCTTTCCAATCTTTTCATCTCCAAAGGTATCCTGGATCTGCTCGATGCATTGTACCTGTTGCGAGGAGAAGGCTATAATTTCCATTGTACGATTGTCGGAGCTGAGGCCGTCGCCATGAACGGTGACCGACTGGAGGAGGAGATCCGCAGCCGTTACCTCCAGAACAGAGTGACATACGTCGGTCCGAAGTATGGCGATGATAAGAATATCTATTTGGATCAGGCAGATATGATGGTCTTCCCGACCTACTATGCCAAGGAGTGTTTCCCACTGGTAAACCTGGAGGCCATGGAGCGAAAGCTGCCGATCATCTCTACCCAGGAGGGTGGTATTCCATATATGATCAAAAATGGAAAAACCGGCCTTATCTGTAAGTCGCGCAATCCTATTGATCTGTCTCATTCCATTGCCAAGCTGATTGATCACCCGGAGCTCCGCGTGTCGATGGGAGAGGAGGGATACAAGTTCTTCTTGTCCGAGTTTACGATCGATAGTTTTATCGACCGTATGATCAGTGTGTTTAACCGAGTGCTGAAGGAGACCCCAGAGCAGCGAAAATATCTCATTAATCTATGATTATGCGACAGTATTTCCTATATCTCGTCCTCTTCCTGCTTTGCTTAGGTAAGGTTTCCAGCCACCGTGTCCTCGCCTCAGAGATAACGGTGGGAGACTTTCGTGCACAGAGTATTGGTGGCTTGCAGAGTCAGACGACCAATACTATTCTAGTCGATAACAGACACTTTATCTGGATCTCCAATCGCAACGGCATTGACTGCTACACAGGCCTTGACGCTTTCCATTATAAGATCAGTGACTTAGGAAAGCGTAGTTACCGTGATGGTATGATGATACAGCTGTATCTCGATTATCAGGGACGCATCTGGGCTTATACCGAGCGAGGAATGATCTATCAGTTCGATCCTCTGAGCGATAAGTTCAAGGTTGTGGTCGATCTCTATAGCATGGAGAAGTATTATAGTGTGCAGGTGCTCTATGTGACTGACGATGACGTGCTTGTCGTCGGTATGAACAATGGTGTGCTGAGTTATGATCTTAAATCGCATAAACTGCTGTCTCATGTCATGGAGAATGCCAGTGTCCGTAGTTTGTTGGCGTTTGGTGATAACAGGTTATGGGTAGGTTCAGATCAGGGAATAAGTTATTTTGATGTTGGCAAGGGCATTGCCACCGACTCAGAATTCCCTCGCATCCCCGTGCAGTGCATGGGTGTCTTCACTGATAAGCTTTGGATCGGTACCAACGGCCGAGGTATGTATTATGCCGACGTGTATGCTCCACAGAGCCTTACTTTCGTAGAAGATACAGAAGACCTCATTATCAATGCCATAGATTACCATCCGAAGCATGGTCTGCTGCTGGCTACAGACGGAAATGGACTCATGCAGCTCGATCTGGATCGAATCAATCACGAACCGAGATCCCTTCAGAAGATTGCCTATGACAATCAGGATGCTTTATATCCTACACGCTCAGGAGCGATCAATGACGTGACGGTTGACCAGGGTAATATCTGGTTCTCTATGTATATGGGCGGATGTGTCCTCCTGCGCCAGAACCATCAGATGTATACGCTGACCAATCCGGAGGCTCTGTCCCCCTCAGATAATTTTGTATACGACCTTGACTTTGCCCCGAACGGAGATCTCTGGGTTGCCTTCAACCAGGCCATCGTACATTATGACTCCAAAGATCATAAACCTACTGTCTGGCTCAATCGAGAGTCTCGCTTCCTTACGCTCAAGGTGCGTCCAGACTCAACCATCTGGGCGGGTGGATTTGGTACAGGTTTATTGCATTTTGATCCGCAGACAGGTCAGCAGAATTGGTATCCATCTATTTGTGGATCACCGACCAATGACAATATTTACGACATTCACGATACGCCCGACGGTGACCTCTGGATCGGAGGCCTGAATATGCCACTGACGCACATGCATTTCTTGCCAGACGGGTCGTTTGAGACCTCTTGTTTCTACGAGATACAGCAAGCGTTTGACGTCGAATCTTTGAACGAAGACACCCTCGCTTTAGGCACTTCCGATGGCTTTTGGCTGCTCAATACGAAGACCGGAGACCTCTCACACCATCTGCAAGTAGGAGAGGAGCATAAATGGAATGGATCGAACTTTATACGTTCCATCGTCACTCGTGAGGGTCATGAGATCTGGTGTGCCACCGCAGGAGGTGGCTTAGTGTGCTACGATACGCGTTCTGATCATTACGACTATTATGATTCCCTGGCCTGGTTGCCGTCGCTTGAGCTTCGTTCGGTACTGATGCTCAATGATTCCATCCTCTGTGCTTCGACCGAGAGCAATGGTATCTTCTCATTCAACTGCAACCGCCGACAGGCAGAGCGTGCCATTTTCTTGGAAGATGAGATGCTACAGCAGGAATTCCTGCAGAATTCCGGCATTCGTTCTGACGAGTCAGGAAACTTGTTTTTCGGCGGTGACCGAGGTGGAGTGAGAGTTACTGAGCAGGATATTGTTGCCACACAGCTCGATTACTGGATCTTCGTCAACGGTCCGTCAGATCATCCTGATGAAGAGTTTTTTGTCAGTCACAAGAACCGAACTCTGTCATTGCAGTGTTGTGTCAATGATATCTATCATCAAGAGGATTATCAGTATTACTATCGAATCCCTGGCTACATTGAGGAGTGGTTGCCATTCTCCGATGGTCATAAGCTTCGTCTGGTCAATCTGCCCTCTGGAGACTGGGAATT
Organism: Bacteroidales bacterium; assembly: GCA_045598885.1. Lineage (GTDB taxonomy): Bacteria > Bacteroidota > Bacteroidia > Bacteroidales > UBA3663 > Liminaster. The sequence goes on along the minus strand of JAZRVB010000139.1, from coordinate 110,560 downwards.
GGATCTGCGGGCTGTCGATTCCACGCAGTTTGAGTTAAATAAGGTATGCATCCTTCATATCTCAAGTCCTATCTGGCAGCGTTGGTACGCCATCATTGGCTATATGTTGTTAGGTATCTGGATCGTCCTCAAGATTGTTCTTTACCTTCTCCGACCACGTATCGAAGATATGTAATTGTTGCATTCTCAGATACTCCTGCGTGAGAAATATTTGAAAAAAAGACTCAGAAAAAAGCGCTTTTTATGACAAAAGGCGCTTTTTTTTATGGCTATATTAAAAAATGTGATGTAGAATTTGCAAATTGGCTATTTTTTCGTTAAATTTGCCGCGATATATTTATTATAATTCCTTTTCGAGGAGGGTCGTCCGATGTCGTTATTGTGGTGACAGACCCTAGCGTAGCTTTACCTTGAATACCTCTGTATACTCTTATCGTTTTCTGAACATACTATTTATCATTTTCTGAATTCATGTCTAGATTTACGCAAGAACAAGGCCATGCATTAGCCACAAAACCTATAGGAAAACTGTTGTGGAGTTTTGCCCTTCCAAGCATTATCGCCACTTCAGCCAATTCGCTTTATTATTTCTGCGATACCATTTTCGTCGGACATCACTCTGGCTTCAATGCTATCGCAGGTATGGCTATTACATTCCCTTTGACCAACATCATTACGGCTTTCGGAACCCTTGCCATCGTAGGTGGCACCACACAGGCTTCTATCTACATGGGTCGAAAGATGCGTCGTGCCGTGCATGAGGTTCTGGGCAATGTCCTCTTCCTCAACCTCGCGTTTGCGGCATTCCTGACCTTGCTCGGAATTACCTTCCTGGAGCCGCTGCTCACCTTTTTCGGAGCATCCCCAACTACCCTGCAGTTCGCCAAGCCTTATATGTATGTCCTGCTGTTGGGCATCCTCCCCAATTATGTCTTCCAGACGCTCAGCAGCATGATTCGCTCCACAGGACACCCGAAGTATGCCATGTACACGCAGCTTCTGGCTGTCGTTTTGAATGTCTTGCTCGATGGTCTGTTCATCTTCGTCCTGGATATGGGCATCAAGGGTGCGGCTTTGGCCACGATTGTGGCACAATTACTGGCCATGCTCTTCCTGCTGCCTTACTATTTCAATAAGCGCAACTATCTTTTCTTCTCTCGCAGTCTGTTCAATGTCAACTGGGAGCATCTGCAGGAAATCCTCAGCGTCGGTGTATCTCCATTCTTGTCCAATATCAGTGGCTGTCTGATTGTGACCGTCGTCATCCTGAGCCTGCTGTTCTATGGCGGTGACATGTATATCAGCGCATACGGCATTACTTACCGAATCACCCAGCTGCTCATCATGCTGGTGGTCGGTTTCAGCCAGGGTCTTCAGCCTATCGTTGGCTATAACATGGGTGCCGGATCTTTCCGTCGTGTCCGACAGGCCGTTCACCATTCCATCTTTGTCATCACGATCCTGACTACCGTCGGATATACACTGATTGCCCTTTTCCCAGGGTTCCTTGTCCGTCTGTTCGTTTCAGAGTACGAGTTCTTCGATATCTGTATTCCAGCACTTCGTATTTCGCTGTTCACCCTGCCACTGGTCGGCAGTCAGCTCATCGCAGTTTCTTTCTTCCAGTCCATCCGTAAGGCTAAGGTCTCGGCATTCATTTCGCTCTCGCGCCAGCTCTGTTGCCTGTTGCCATTGCTTCTTTTCCTGCCCGATTCCATTGGTGTCACTGGTGTCTGGTGGAGCATGTCATTGGCCGACTTCTACAGCGTTATCCTGTCCTGGATCCTGTTGCAGCGTATGCTGAAGCGTCTTGAATCCATCCGCATAAAGAGAAGATAACTTTCTTATGTCTAACATCGCCATCGAATTTAATAACATCGGTAAGATGTATCGCCTCGGGCGAGTAGGAACTGGCACCCTCAGCCATGACCTCAACCGCTGGTGGCAGATGTCCGTTCTCGGCAAGGAAGATCCTTATCTCAAGATTGGTCAGACCAACGATCGTACGACCAAGGGCGAGAGTGACTATGTATGGGCTCTGCGTGACATCACTTTCAAGGTGGAGCAAGGCGAGGTTCTCGGCATCATCGGCAAGAACGGAGCAGGAAAGAGCACCCTTCTGAAGCTTCTCAGCAATATCACCTCGCCAACGACTGGCAGCATCAATTATCAGGGTCGCATTGCCTCCCTCCTCGAAGTCGGCACCGGTTTCCATCCAGAGATGACTGGCCGTGAGAATATCTACATGAACGGCTCCATCATGGGCATGACCAAGGCCGAAATCACCCGCAAGCTTGATGAAATCGTCAGTTTCGCAGGTGTTGAGCGTTACATCGATACCCCTGTCAAGCGCTACTCCTCAGGCATGACCGTCCGTCTTGGCTTTGCCGTCGCCGCGTTCCTTGAGCCAGAGATCCTCGTGGTCGATGAGGTGCTCACGGTGGGTGATGCAGAGTTTCAGAAGAAAGCGATTGGAAAGATGAACGACGTGGCACAGGGCGAAGGTCGAACCGTATTGTTCGTAAGCCATAATATGGCCACGGTGAGGAACCTCTGCCAGAAGGGTGTCGTACTGTCCAATGGCCAGAAGGTTTTTGAAGGAACCTCAGCAGATGCCGTAGATTTCTATCTGACAAAAAGCAACAACACCGAAGGCTCAAAGATCATCGATACTGTCGTCATCAAGCAGTCTTATATATCAGTCAGTGACATCAGCATCAATGGCACGACCTTATCGCACAGCACCATTACCTCCGACCAGAAATACATTGATCTTCACATTGCAGGCCATACCGATGTGCCGATGAAGTGTGATGTCAAGATGATCTTCCGCAATACTACAGGCACCCCCGTCGCATTGTATATGGAGGGCCGTTATAAAGACCGCATCGAGTACTTCCCAGCAGGAGACTTCCAGATTTCTCGCAAAATCGCCCTCCCGACTTATCTCGCCAAAGGAGATATCGTCGTCGATCTGGTTCTCTATCAGCCACAGACACGCGATTACTTCGTCGCCGAACACTGCGCCGTCCTGTCATCCATGGGCAAATTCAACGCATACGGCCGTCCTATCATACTCAACACGGAAGGTATAATCGGATTAGAGAGTTATGAAGACTAAGTTCGTTTGAATATGAAAAACATTGCAGTCATCTTCGCCGGTGGTTATGGCGCCAGAATGCAAATGCCAAGCACTCCGAAGCAGTTTCTTGATGCTGATGGCAAGCCTGTCATCATCTATACACTCGAGATCTTTGAGCATCACCCTATGATCGATGCCATCTGCATCGCTTGCATAGAGCCTTGGATTCCCTATCTTGAAGGACTGGTCAAGAAATATGGTCTCAAGAAAGTCGTTTCGATAGTTCCTGGTGGCGAAACGGGTCAGGATAGTATTTATAACGGCCTTTGTGCCGCTCACGATTATATTGAGGCAGAACATCTTACCGATGCATTTGTCCTGATTCATGACGGCGTTCGTCCATTAGTTCATACTGAGACGATCACTGCCAATATCCAGAAAGCTCATGAGTGTGGCAACTGCATCACTTGCGTTCCGGCTACCGAAACCTTTGTAGTTAAGCCGAAAGATGGAAAGCCATTTGTCCCGGAGCGCGACGAATCGTTGATCGCACGAGCTCCTCAGACCTTCCGCCTCTGTGAGATTCTGGCAGCACATACCCAGGCACGAGAGGAGGGGCGGCATGACTACATCGACTCTTGTACCCTGATGCATTGCTATGGCCATCAGCTCTATTCCTGCATCGGCTCCTACGAAAACATCAAGATCACAACCCCCACCGACTTCTTCATCTTCCGCGCCATCCTCAAGATGCGCGAAGATCGTCGCGCTTTCGGCATCTGATATGCATCCACTTCTCCAGAAAGACTTCCAGAGCTTTGCAAGTCAGTTCCAGCATAGCCGCGATTTGGCAGGCCGCACTTTCCTGATCACAGGAGCCACAGGCCTTATCGGTTCTTTGCTCGTGCATTGTCTGTTGGCTCTGAATCAGGATATTCGCATCATCGCACCTGTCAGAAATAGGAGCAAGGCCTTGTCGATGTTCGACGAATCCGAGCTGAGTCAGCTGGAACTCGTAGAGTGCGATCTCTGCACCTTTGACTATAGCTCCTTGGGCAACGTCGATTATATCATTCACTGTGCCGCTCCGACGGGAAGCCGCTATTTCGTGGAGCATGCCGTCGAAACCTCCACCTTTATATATAATAGTACCGACGCTCTGCTTCGCTACGCCCTCCAGCATCCAGTTAAGGGTTTCGTGTTTCTATCCTCTTTAGAGGTATATGGCCAGATCACCGATGATAGCATCGCAGTGACCGAAAACATGCTGGGAAAGACCGATCCGCTGAGTCCTCGTAGTTCTTATCCGATGGCCAAGCTCGCCGCCGAAAACCTCTGTTGCCTCTATGCTCATCAGTATGGCATACCTGCCAAGATTGCCCGACTGACGCAGACCACTGGGGTAGGAGCAGCATTCGATGACAACCGCGTCATCAATCAGTTCGCGCGAAAGGCTGCATTGGGAGAAGACATTGTCCTGCATACCCGTGGAGCTTCTTCCAGACCCTATTGCTATACGCTCGATGCCATTGATGCCATCTTGATCATCTTGCTGAAAGGCGCTGATGCTGAGGCTTATAATGTAGCCAATGAGTCGACCTACATCTCTGCTCGCCAGATGGCCGAATATCTCCGCGACAACTTCGCACCAGCCATCCAGGTGCGTGTCGATGTCGATGACAACCAAGGTTATGCTCCCGAATCCCGTCTCCGGCTCTCATCTGCCAAGCTCTCTGAGCTCGGATGGCAGCCGAAACATGATCTGAAAATGATTTTTGAGCATCTTATCCCGTGGATGCTGACATCACGAACGTAATGTCAGCTTCGTGGGTGCAAAAAGCTGACAACGCGTTTGTGATGTCAGCTTCACGATTGCAAAAAGCTGACAACACGTTCGCGATGTCAGCTTCACGGATGCAGAAAGCTGACAACACGTTTGCGATGTCAGCTTCACGATTGCGAAAAGCTGACAACACGTTCGCGATGTCAGCTTCAAACTTACAGAATACTAACATCAAAAACCTAATGTCAGGATTATGATAAAAGAAAAACAGCCTTACCTTCCAGTTGCCACCCTCCGGCAGGTTATTAACTATGTTCCAGGAAATGCCGAGACTTACACCGTCTCGCCCATCGTTAATGCTCTGGCTCAAGCACTCTATCAGACGCATTTTATCGAAAGTAAGGAAATAGCTGAATATCTTGATGTTGATGCGCGCAGACTTGCCTGTGCCATCCATCTCGATCTGGGAATGAAATTGATTGACGTGATTCATCTGTATCGCATTCATCAGGTGCAGCAATACACTCATGAGCACCCGGATGCGACCCTCTCAGAAGTGGCACATGCCTGTGGTTATGCCAGTGATGACTCACTCTGGCGCTTCTTCCAGCGAAAACTCGGCACTACCGTCGGCGGTAAGAAAAGCCATGCTGGCCCTGAGCGCTACAACCTTATGCGTCAGGAATCTAGGAAAAAATATAAGGCACGTTTCGAATAACAATTGAATCCATGTTCAAGAGATTCATACTGACACTGACAGTCCTTTTCCTTGTCGTCGTCTATTATTATACGGTTTTCGGCCGTGAACCATTGCCAGAAACTCGTATCATTTTAGAGCCATTCCAGACCATCAAGGACATCCAGCAGTACCCCTATATCTCCCACGGCCAGTATATCCTGAGAGAAGTCATCCTGAACATTATCCTTCTCATGCCCCTCGGCTTTCTGCTCACTTGCCTCCGTTGGCACGTCCTGCTCGTGACCCTGCTCGGCTTCCTCTGTTCTCTTTCGATAGAAATCCTTCAGTACTTCACCTGCACTGGCACTTTCGAAGTCGATGACCTCATCTACAACACCTCTGGCGTCCTCATCATCTCCATCATCGTAGGACTTTTGATGAGGCTAAGGGAATATGCGGAGAAGCAGCATTAGTGCACTCCTACTTCAAAGATACGACGCTTACGACAATGAATACAAAAGTAGTATATGTTCTTACAAGTACTCTGTCTGATACGTATTTGGAACAGATGTGGATAAGCATTTATTCTTTACGTTTTTTTCAACCAGATGCTTTTATTCAGGTTGTGACAGATCGTCAGACATCTGAGACATTAATAGGAACACGATCAGCTTGGCAGTCATTAGTCGATAATGTTCTCGTCATTGATTGTCCTGCAGAATATAATTCTTTACTCCGAAGCAGATTTCTTAAGACTAATCTTAGGTCATTACTCTCAGGAGATTATTTATTTGTAGATACAGATACTGTTTTTGGAGCTCCAATACAAGAGATTGATCAGATTGAAGGTGACATTTGTGGAGTGTTGGATCATGTTCAGAGTCGCCTAAACCGGTCTTATGCTAGTTTTAGTCGTGCAGAAAAACTTGGATGGGGAGAACGTATAGGAGATCAGACTTATATCAATACAGGAATCCTTTTGGTAAGAGACACTACAGAGGCGCATCGTTTTTATGAGATATGGAATAGGTATTGGCAAGAGGCTATCCAAAAGAATATCCATTTTGATCAATTAGCCTTTAGCATGGCTAAGATGGATACTGGGGATCTTGTAAAGGAAATTCCCGCTCAATGGAATTACCAGATTAAAGGAATGACCATGGGAACTGTGTTTCGTCAGGCAAAAATATTCCATTATTTTTCGTCTGTCCATGTCACTCAATGGCCAATGACAATTGTAGAGTCTCCTTTAGTTTATTCATATATAAGAGAACATGGTGAAATTCCGCATGATTTACAGGAAAGGCTTCAAAAGCCTTTGACTTTGTTTCAGCAGCGTATAACCTGCCTGAATCTTCAGCAACAGCAGTTCTTATCATCACCTGTGTATAGATTCTTAAGTAGGCATCAATCTATTTGCCGACTTCTTAACCGTATCGCAGATGGGTTAAGTGATATGCGAGCAGCTATTCGTAGACATTAATTCTATTCTATTTCTTAATCAAAATAATGAGACGAGTTACACCAGAAGAGCAAAGAGATATGCAGCTCCGCATGCTCAATATTTTTGCTGATTTCTGTGAAGAGCATAATCTACGTTATTCTCTCGGAGGAGGAACTCTCCTCGGCGCTGTCCGTCATCAGGGATTCATTCCTTGGGATGATGATATTGACGTGATGATGCCGAGGCCGGATTATGAGTACTTTTTGAAGAACTTTGATGGTGCAGAGACTAATACGAAGCTTTCTTATTATTTGCATGATAAGGAACATTTTTGGTTATTTGCAAAATTGTATGATTTGAGAACAAGTACATTGGGAAACGATAATGAAGAAAGTGTTTATATAGATATTTTTCCAATTGATTTTTTTCCTGATATGGAAACTGTTGATGCTATGTGGAAGCTAAGATCTATTCTCAAATTATATAATACAAGAATCATTCGAAAGCGAAAAATTGCAACAATCAAACAGTTGGTATGGCGTAGGATTCTATGGGAGTCAAATCTCATTGAAAATGGATATTATTGTTTATGGAAATATACCCATAAGAAGCTTCATAAATTATTGATGAAGACCTTGACTTCATGTAGTATAGCAGATTCTATATATGGAGGTGCTGTTGTCGGAGCATATAATGAGAAAGAATTAATGGACAAACATGTCTTTCTAGATTATGCTTATCTTCCTTTTGAAAATAAAGAATATATGTGTATAAAAGACTATGATGCTTATCTCACACAGCATTACAATGACTATATGAAATTGCCAGAAGAGAAAGATCGTCAGTCTCCTCATGGCATTACTGCATATTGGGTGTAATCATTGCTTGTAATTGATAATACGATTATTGGGTTGGACAACAAAATGATCTCTATAATTGTCCCAGTGTTTCGAGCTGAGCCTTATTTGCGAGAATGCATTGATAGTATACTCGCCCAGACTTATACAGATTGGGAACTGATACTGGTAGATGATGGATCTCCAGATGGTAGTGGTCTGATATGTGATGAATATGCAGAGGCAGATTTTCGTGTACGTGTGATACATAAGGAAAATGGTGGTGTCAGTAGTGCTAGAAATCTAGGAATAGAGCAAGCAAAAGGTTCTTACATCACTTTTATTGATGCAGATGACTTCGTAGGGCGACATTACCTTGCTGATTTTGATCCTGATGATGATGATTTATATATTGAAGGGTTTGTTCGATTTGGAGAGATGAATAATACAGAAGTCTGCACCGCATTGCCCAACCGATCAAAGGTCTCTGACACTCGCGCATACTGGACGAATTTATTACAAAAGACCCATTTCTTTGCGCCATGGTGTAAACTTTTTAAGACAGATATCATTCTTTCAAACAATATCAGATTTCCAATAGGAATGAAAAATGCAGAGGATATTCATTTTTGTCTGGAGTATATTCTGTATGTGGATACTTTAGTCACCATCCCTCAAGCTCATTACTATCATAGATATACACCATCAGAGGCCAGTCGAAAGTATTGTGTCAGTACAAAAGAATATAAGTTTCATATCAAGAAGATACTCAATCAAGTCGAGAGAACGGAGAGTGCGTTGGGAATTTCTTTGCCTGCATTAAAGCAAGTGTTCAAGTTTCGATTCTGGCTTTTTTATATAACTTGGTTGCAAAAATATGAATATATAAATCAACTGAAGGAAATTATGATATTTACTTGTTGGGGATTGTTTCGGTATTGCTCAACAAAAGATGCTATAAGCTTATATTATCGGACATTGTTCCCTTTCATTTATAAATCTATGCATAAACAAAGTTAACTAATGGCTTTTTTACACATCGTCAATATTTACCGTCGAGGTAACGCTGTCATTACAACGTTGTCTGTTGATGGTGTTGCAGATACTATAACAACAACGGTTTCAGATAATATGTCGCAATATATTACGGATGATCGTTGCGATGCAATAGTCTTTGGGTTGATGTATTTTGCAATGACCCATGGTTATGATTTTAAATCTGATATTCCTATCTCGGAAGATTTATATTATAATCTCCAGTACCATTTTATTGATGCTCTTGCTTCAGTAGACCATAGCCTTTACAGATCACAACTAAATATGTCTGTGATACCTTGTGTTGAGCATAATGGAGAAATCGTTGCTACTGGCGTCAGCTGTGGTATTGATGCATTATATACTCTTTACGTAAATGAACAAACGCAATTAACCACTCATAAGATAACACATCTGGCCTTTTATGACGTTGGATCCCACCAGACAGGAATGGGTGAAGAAAAGGATAAAACCTTATTCGAGGGAAGGTTTGAATCTTGCAGGAAGTTTGCAGAGGAGTATGGTTATACATTCTATTCAATCATCTCCGATATTCATAAGTTCATCAATCGCCATGGTGGATATTCTCACGTAAATAACCATTCCTATATGGCAGTATATTGTATTCTGCTTTTACAGAAAGGGTTAAGCCGATACTACTATTCCGCTGGCTATCCATATTCTGATTTCAGGACCTATAAGAAAAATAAGACAGAAGAGCTTGATTCTGCAAAGTATGACCTTCTGACCTTTTTTACGATATCTATAGGACAACTTAAGGCCTATTCCACAGGAGGAACCATTAAACGTATTGATAAGACTAGAGAACTATCAACGTATCTTCCTGCTCAGAAATATCTTAATGTATGCGTTAAAGAACCATTTAATGAAGGAGAATGTTTTAAATGCATACGTACGTTACTGAGTTTGGATGCAACAGGTAATGTCAATGACTTCAAAGCAGTTTTTAATGTCGAGAAATACAAAAAGAATAAAAAGAAATACCTTAGGAGGTCATGGATATTTGCAAGATTCTATCATGATGAACTGAGCAAGGAATTCTTGCCGCTATACAAGAATGAACTAACATTCTTTCAAAAGTTATATGCCATGCTTGAAACTATTGCGAATATGGTTCATAAAAGGATATTGAAATAAATGGTTTGCATTACATAAGCAGATCTTATAATGATAAAAAAATGGCGGAAATATTATCTGGAAATAAACGGATTGCAAAAAATACCATCATGCTGTATTTTCGCATGATGATTAATATGGTAGTCAGTTTGTATACCTCAAGAGTAATCCTACAATCGTTGGGTGTAGAGGATTTCGGTGTAAATAATGTAGTAGGAGGAATTGTATCTTCTTTCACCATATTTACCACAGCATTAGCAGTATCGATAAGCCGTTTTATTACCTATGGACTTGGAAAGAATAATCAAGATGATCTAAAACATACATTTGCTACATCTTTATTCATACAGGTTTGTATGGTTATGGTTGTTATGATTGTAGCAGAGACTGTTGGACTTTGGTTCGTCAACGCAAAACTTGTCATTCCAGATGGGCGAATGATAGCTTCAAATTGGTTGTTTCAATTTGCTTTACTTTCGTTCTTGTTTACAATTATAGGAATTCCATATACAGCTGCTATTACAGCACATGAACACATGTCTGTATATGCTTATATAGGATTAGCTGATACATTTTTGAAACTGCTTATTGCAATATCAATCTCTTACGCACCATTAGACCATTTGATTTGGTATGGATTTTTATTAATGATTTGCTCAATTGTTATACAGTCATTATATATAATATATTGTCTTTGTCATTTTGAAGAATGTAGGTGTGGATTTATGCCAAGAAAAGAAAAACTTAGGGAGATGTTAGGTTTTTCCAGTTGGACTTTTCTGGGTGGAATTGCACCAGTCATTAGAGATCAAGGCAGTAACATTCTTTTAAATCTTTTTTTTGGTCCTGTGGTAAACGCTGCCCGAGGAATTTCTAATCAAGTTTGTGTTGCTGTCAATTCTTTTGCTACGAATTTTCAAGCAGCATCTAATCCGCAGATCATTAAGAACTATGCTTCAAAGGATTATGAAGCACTAAAACAGTTGATTCTATATAGTAGTAAGTTTTCTTGTTTTATACTTTTACTACTCACGATTCCCATTTCAATCAATATTAATTATATTTTATCCTTGTGGTTAGGTGACTACCCAGATCATACTGCGAGTTTTATTCAAATAGTTTTTGTATATATTGTTTTCGAAGCTTTATCTAATGCGCTAAAGACGTTAGCTGTAGCCATTGGTAAAATGAAAGAATATCAAATAAGAATTGCACCTTTGATAATCCTCAATATCCCGATATCTTACTTTTTCCTTAAACTGGGTGCTCCTGCAGAAACAGTATTTAGTGTCAATTTGATGATCTCTGCATTGTGTGTCTATGTGAGATTATCTTTTGTACAAAAATATATTGAGATAAGCCGTAAAGAGTTTGCTCAAAAAGTAATTTTAAAAATTGCAGTAGTAGCATTTGTATCGTACCCTATTCCTACTTTGATTATTATTTTATCAGGTTCTTCATTTCTGACACTCGTCATAACAACTTTGCTTTCTGTTATTATTACAACGCTTTCTATTCTTTATATAGGATGCTCTTTAGCAGAAAGAAAGAAAATCGTATCCTTAATACGAAACATTATATTAAAAAGATAATATGTAAGCGTTTACAATCTGTGAAATTAAAGACAGACATATAATTATATGTGTCTTGATATATAGAACAAAAATGCAATTCAAATGATACTGATCGATTTTATAAAAAAGAAAATTCATCATAATAGATTTCTTATTGCTTCGAAATATATAGCTGAGAAAGAAAACGATTTGGCAAATGGCATGATGTGCCAAGATCTGTCAAAAGAAGAGATGGAAGATGTTAGAAAAAGATGGGGTGGTGTAATTAAAGACCTTGAGACTGGTATAAATGGATTTAAGTTGTTCCGCCATTTAAACGGCTTTAATGTTGAATATGTACCTTTCAGTTTCTTTTTCCCTTGGATAGTAAGAGTTCTCAGTCCTATAGATGCTGCTCGAACATTTGCAGATAAAGGAATGACATATACTTATTTTCATAATATCAAACAACCGGAGCTGGTGGTAAGGAAAATTCGAGGCTGTATATTTGATAAAAATAACTGTACCATTGAAGAAGGCTCCGTTGCTGAAACTATTCAACTCGCGCAAGATAATGTTATTGTTAAGCAATCTTTAGGATCTTACTGCGGAAAAAGTATTCAAATCATACAAAAAGGAACATCTAAAGAAGAAATAAATAGAATATTAGGTGGTTATTCAGGTGATTATGTCATACAGAAAGTGTTGAAACAATCTTTCACAACAAGCCGCTTTAATAAATCTTCTCTTAATACATTTCGTATAGCCACATTGTTATTGAATGGCAGGTTTTCTGTATGTGCAGCAATGCTAAGATTCGGTTCTCCTAATAGTATGGTAGATAATGTTAGCGCAGGTGGCGCTTGTGTAGGAATCCAAGAAAACGGGAAACTCATGCCATTCGGTATAACAAAGAATGGAGAAAGGATATATGAGTGGAATGAATTGAAATTTGAAGACTTAGACATTCCTGAATATAAAAAGATAATTGAGGCAGCAAGAAAAGCTCATTATGATATACCTTTATGTGCTTTTGTCGGATGGGATTTTGCAATAGATGATCAAGGTGATGTGAATCTAATCGAGGCAAATATTGAATCACCAGGACTCTTATTTTTACAGTTGTCAAATGCTAGACCTGCTTTCGGAGATCGAATTAATGAAGTGTTGGAGTATGTGAAGTCACATCCTCTACCTTTGTTACCATTATATGACGCTACAAATTGACAATCATGAAAAGAATCAAATTACTTTTCGTTGCAGAAGAATTGATTGTCAATGGTGCAACGATGAGTCTCTTAGCCTTATTAAATGCCTTGCCAAAAGATAGATATGAGGTCAATCTATTTGTGATGGAACATGGAGGCTGTTTAATGAGCAGAGTTCCTGACTATGTGAGAGTTCTTCCTGAGAAACTATGTTATTCTGTTCACAGGCTTCCAATAAAAATAGCACTTCTGAAAGCTATGAAGAAAGGAAGACTTGATTTGGCATTTTATCGTATCCTTATCGCTTTTCAGCGTGCATTAAATCTGGACTATCGTTTATGGTCTTTCTTAACGGACATTACTGACTCCTATGATGTAGTATGTAGTTATGAAGATGGTTTTACCGTTCCAATGATAGTTAAGAAGGTAAAATCTGGCAAGAAGTGCAGTTGGATTCATATCCCATTTAGTCATTGCCCTCAACTACCTTATGTCATAAAAGCATTCGATGGGGTGGATGCTTGTGTCCCTGTTTCTGAATATGTTGGAAAAGACCTGACTGCCGTTATCGGGCATCAATCAAGACCTCATTTCCTTGTTCATAATATCATTGATGCTGAATCGTGTATAAGACGTTCAAAGGAAACTTGTGAATGCCCTAAAAAAGAGGCTATTAAACGAATTGTATCCGTTGGTAGAATTACATTTGCAAAGGGATTTGATATCATTCCGAAAATTGCAATGTTGTTAGAGCAGAAAGGAATAGACTTTGAGTGGATAATTATTGGGGATGGTGCAGGCAGGATGAATTTACAAAATGAAGCTAATAATTTGTGCCATAAAAATCATGTCATGTTTGTCGGTAGCAAGGATAATCCGATGCCATGGGTAAAATCAGCAGACGTAGTTGTGCAACCCAGTACTTTCGAGTCTTGGGGAATGATGGTCTCTGAAGCACTTTGCTTAGGAAAAGCGCTGGTCGTCTCAGATATTCCTGCTTTTAGAGAACAAATCACAGATGGCATAAATGGATTAATTCGAAAATATGACCCATCTGCCATGGCGGATGCTATAGAAAACGTTTTATTAAATAATGATCTACAATATTCTTTAGAGGATAATGCTTCTTCTTATCCATTCACAAAGGAAGTCGTTATTAAGGAATTTGATAATCTTATAGGTCACGTACTTAATGATAACAATATATGAGAATACTTTCAACTCTTACCTACATTTATTCTGGTCTATATAATAAGCCATATTTACCTTTTGTAATGGGGATAACTAGGGTTGTGATTCGTAAAATTACTGAATCTTACTTGCTATTCTATAAGGAAAGGAAATTTATCCCAGGAGGAAAAGAGAAAAAAGGAATAATAGTCTCTTTTACTTCATTTCCTGCACGCATCAATGATGTTTGGAAGGTTGTTGTGAGTTTGAAGAACCAGTCTGTATTGCCAGAAAAGATAATCTTGTGGCTGTCAAAGGATCAGTTCCCTTCTGAGAAATCTATACCACAGTCCTTATGGAACCAAACGGATGATTTGTTTGAAATACAAATGGTCGATGGAGATATTCGCTCCCATAAGAAACACCATTACATGTTGTCAATGTATCCTGAAAAAGCATTCATTACATGTGATGATGACGTTATATATGACGCTAAAATGATAGAAAGACTCCTCGAATGTAGCAAGAAATTTCCAGGTTGTATTATTGCAAACCAAACATGGAAGATTCAGTGGAATAAGGACGGTGATGCAACTTCATGTGGGGGATGGGGATTAGGCCACCCTTATGAAAGTAAGGATCTTATGCAAATTGGTATTGGTGGTGTTTTATATCCTTCGGGTTGTTTACATCAATTGGTTGTTAGAAAGGATTTATTTATGCAGTTGACGCCTATGGCTGATGATATTTGGCTTAATTGTATGGCACGATTGAATGAGACTCCTGTTGTACAATCATTCAAACATGCACTTACTTTACCTATAAAGAATGGATCGCCAAGCTTATGTGAAGAGAATGATTCTCAAGGAAGAAATGATACACAACTTCAACAACTTCGCGATTACCTTAGAATAAATGGTTATTGTGATGTTTATCACATTGATTAAGAATACCAATGTATTTATTATTAAAGAGGTTACAAAAAACATATAGACTTATCTCCAATATTGCAATTGAAATATTCTCTTCTGTACATGTAGTGAAAATGTCTGTCTACTTTAATAGGGATGGAAGTATCATCAAAAACAATTGGGGGGATGATATAAATTACTGGTTTTTGAAGGAAATATCTCAAAAAAAGATAATTCCGTATGATTGGTCTTTGTTAACACAATGGCTTCATCGACCCTATATTGCAGGTATTGGCTCAATACTTACCTTATTTAATATGGACAATGCAATTGTGTGGGGGTCGGGCATAATTTCTAGTACAGATAAAGTGCAAGGCTCCCCGAAGGAGATCCTTGCCGTTAGAGGTCCATTGACAAGAGCACGACTACTTGAGCAAGGCATTAATTGTCCTGAGGTATATGGAGATCCAGCCTTACTTCTTCCCAAGTATTACAATCCGAAATGTCAAAAGAAATATAAGTTAGGAGTTATTGCACATTACACTGACCAGAATAACCCACTTTTGCATAATCTTAAAAATGATAGAGATGTTTTGATGATTGATATTAAGCATTATAATCATTGGCTTTCTTTTATTGATGAGATTTGTATGTGTGAAGCTATCGCTTCTTCTTCTCTGCATGGATTAATTATGAGTGTAGCTTATGGCATTCCCAATGTATGGCTTAAATTAGAAGGAAGCGTTCTTGGTGATGATTTTAAGTTTCATGATTTCTTTCTTTCCTTACATAAAGATAGGGATGCTATAATTATTAGAGAAAGCGTGTCTAGTAGCTTTTTGCTGTCACATTGTCGTTTGATGTCTATGGATTACCTAGATTTGGATCAATTATTTGAAGTATGTCCATTTAATTTAAGGGATAATTATGAAATCAAAGCTTGAAATATTATATATAGAGAAGACTGTAGAAGGTCTGACTGCTAATATACTCATAGATGGAATTCCGGAAACTATAAATGTCTATATTGGAAGGGAGTTTAGACAATACATTGTTACCGATCGAATTGATGCTTTTGTTTGGGGACTGCTCTTTTTTTCCATGTGTAAGGGTTACGATATTTATTCTGAGATTCCAATTACTGATGAACTTTACTATAATCTTGAATTCCACTTTATTGATGGACTGTCTCGTGTAAACGATTCATTAACAAGTATTCATATCAATGCTCCTTTATGTAAAGGTTCTGAGGGTTCGCATCATATCGTTTCAACAGGGGTGTCGTGTGGCGTTGATTCATTATATACCATAGCTCAGCATGAAGGAGCCCCTGAAGATCAGAAGCTAAATACATTGGCGTTTTTTAATTCGGGTAGTTCTTTCAAAAGAAATGATGGATGCTTAAGAAATCCATTGCTGGAAGGACGACTTGAAAATGCTAAAAAATTTACAGAAGAAGCGGGTCTGAATTTCTTGTTTGTGGAGTCTGACATCCATTTGTTGATTGATAAGTATCTAGGTTATTCTCATGTTGAGAATAATACATATATGGCTTTATTCTGCATCTACCAAATCCAAGGGGCCATAAAGAACTACTATTATTCTTCTGGTTATTCTTATGCGGAGTTTACGATTTTAAGAGAAGGTCACAATGCAGAGTTGGATTCAGAACACTATGATTTGTTAATTCTGCAAATGGCTTCAATCAATGGAATGAAGTTTTACTCAACAGGAGGCAATCTCAATAGATTTGAAAAAACGCGTGTAGTGGCAAAGTATAAGTTATCTAACAAGTACTTGAATGTTTGTGTCAATGAGGCTCACAATGATAGTACTTGTTTCAAGTGTGCAAGGACTCTGCTTACTCTGGATGCATTAGGTGTAGTTGATGATTACTGTGAAGTGTTTGATGTCGACTACTATCGTGCACATAGATTAGATTATATCAAAGATATGTACATAGAGTCAACCTATAAGCATAATAGTTTCTACAGAGAGATTATTCCATCTTTTGAAAAAGAATTGACTTATTCTCTCAAGCTGTCGGCATTATTTGGGAAAGCATTATCTGTATTTAGAAATAGAATATTGCGCAGATAAAAAGTATGAAAAACTATCTTGATTTGATCAAATCAATTAATATTCTTTTGGTTGTTATTGGGCATGTTCTTGTTCTGTTTTAATGGCCGGAGTTTTGGGTTGCCAGAGAATCAAATTCTATTAACTATAAATAAGAGATTATTGATTTTTCATATGCCACTTTACATCGCTTTGAGTGGAGCAATATTTGAACTTTGTACTGAAAGGGATAAATATCCATTTTTTGTCCCATTTTTGAGAAACAAAATTTCGAGAATTTTACTACCATTTTTAGTGGTAGTTATTCTATTTCTTGCACCGACGCTTTATTGTCTAGGGATTAGCCATTATAGTTTTACACAGACAATAATTAAAACAGTATGTTGTTTGGAAGCAATGGATCGTCATCTTTGGTTTCTTCCTGCGTTGTTTTGGATTTTCATTGTAGTTTGGTGGCTAACTTATCTAAAAGTAAACATTTATTTATGCTATATATTATCGGTGTTTTTGTCAATGGAATGGTTTGCCCTATTGCCAGATTTTGATTTCTTTCGTTTGACTCAAGCCGTTCATTATATGCCTTTTTTCATTTTTGGAATGTGGATAGCCAAAAACGATTGTTTAGTAGGAAAAAAAATGGCTGTATATGCTATTATTGTACTAGCAGTTAGTGGTGTATTAATGATGATTAATCCTATTCAAGTCATAGATGTTGGTCTTCTTAAACTATTGTCATCTGCTGGCATTGCTTTTATGATGCCAATTGGGAAATGGGTATTTTCAAAGTTAAAAAAATCTATGTCCTACCTTATTTCTTAAGCAATAGTTATCCTATATATCTTTTCCATGTGATATTTATCTTTTTCGTATGCTCTATATCGGGTGATACCTTGCCTTCAATCTTTTTGATTCCATTATCTTTTGTGATATCTATTGGGGCTAGCATACTTGTCGCTAAATGTTTTCGAATAATGCATTTACAAGTTTTGATTGGAGAGAAATAGTATTATTTCTTTTTTTTCGGAGGTATTAATTCTAATTCCAAATGGATGCTGAAACTATTTTATTGACACTTAAGCAAGAAGTACTCTTTGCTTATAAAGAGTCTAAGTGGCTTCCTTTGGCTACAGCCATTGCTGTATTGTCTTCTCAAATTGGACCGTTTCCTAAAATCCCTTATTTCCATGTCCCTTTGATTCTATTATGTCTTTGTTTGAATCTTGGAAGACATTGGACATTTGAAAAAGCTTGCGCTACATTTTTATTTTATTTGCCTATTAATATTATTGTAGCAGATCCAGATCCAGTTTTTCAATCATGGACTCGAATGGCTTTTTTCGCTCTTGTATTTGCATTAGCATCTCCATTATTTAAAGGCGAATATCTTGCAACGATGAGGAGAGGTATTTTATTAGGTATCCTTTTATCAACAACAATAGTTGCATTAGGTTCTTTTTTCTGCTACTTTTTGGGGATTAACTATATGGTGAATCAGGCAGATGGAAGTGCTCTTGATGACTTTCAAGGGTCTGGAGGAAGTTTTGGAGGATTAACAATTCAGTCCATAACCCTTGGCTTATTCTCAGGTATATCGATTTTATATATGTTTTATAGATCATTAAAACAGGAAAAAGAATTACGCAAAATTTATTGGGTTATAATGGCAGCATTGGCAGCAACTATGCTTTTTTCTGCATCCAGGTCTGCTTTGATGTCCACAATGGCAGGTTTTTTGGCGATGCTGTATCAGAGTCAAAAAGAAAATGGGTCATTTATTAAGACTTTATTCTCAATGGTAGTGGTTGCTATGCTTACATTTCCATTGTGGGAGGGAGCAGCTGAGGGTATAATAAATAAACAGGAATCTAATAAAAAACTAGAGGGCAATTATGGCTCCCGATCTGGCAAATGGGAAGCAAGAATGGCTGAATTTGCAAGTAGCCCGGTTTTTGGCGTTGGTTTTTCTGCGCAAGATCCTAATGGAAATGATTATTACGACAAGAAAACTGGCACTATAGAACCTGGAAGTTCGTGGCTTTGTATTCTCTCTATGACAGGAGTAATTGGTCTTGTTTTAATTCTTGGTATTTTATTTTCTCCTTTTTTATATCTAAAAGATAATCCCACGCCATATAATACCCTTCTATTTGGTTTATTTGTCTTTTTCTGTATGGCATTTATTGCAGAGGGTTATATCTTTGCTGGAGGAAGTTCTCTATGTTTTATTGTATGGCTGGTATTCGGTTGTGCGAGTGATGCAAGTGAAGAGTATTTTGATGAAGACGAAGAAGAAGACACTTCAGATGAAAGTGAGAAGTCTGTAGCATGAAACAATTCGTTTTTTATAGTATATGAAACTTGTTTTCTTTTGTAATTACCTAAATCATCATCAGGTGCTGGTTGCTGATGCTCTATATAATTTATTGGGAGAGAACTATGCTTTTGTAGCAACAAAGCCTGCTAGTGAAGCACTACTAAAGGGAGGAGCTGATTATAGTGTTTCGAGGAGATATTGTATAAGGGCTTATGAGGGAGGTGTCTCTTTTGACAAAGCGATTCATCTGGCCAGAGAAGCAGAAGTTTGTGTTTTTGGTGCTGACGCTATGATATTTGCTGGAGAAAGAGCAAAACAGGCTAGACAAAAGCCCTCACAATTGTCTTTCGAGATTGCTGAGCGCTGGTTAAAAAGAGGATTGTTGAATTTACTGTCTCCAAGATTACTAAAGTGGCTGTACAATTATCATAAATATTATAAAAAAGCAGGGTTCTACAGATTATGTGCTAGTGCATATACTAAAGCTGACGACATTATCTTGCATGCTTATAATAACAGATGGTATAAGTGGGGGTATTTTACGAAAGTCGACAACTTATATGATGATAAGACGAGTCCTCAAAACACGTCTGCAGATGATAGTAATCCTATCGTCCGGATTATGTGGTGTGGAAGATTCCTTGTATGGAAGCATCCAGAACTTGCAGTCGCGATGGCTAGCAGATTGAAAGAAAAAGGGTATAAGTTCTGCTTAGAGATGTACGGTGATGAGGGTAACGCTGCGAAGAATGATGCAATATTCCCAAAAGAAAAGCTTAAGAGATTAATAGATGAGTTGGGCGTTAAGGATTATGTTCATTTAATGGGAAATAGGCCAAATGATGAAATCATTAAGGCGATGCAGCAAAGTTCAGTTTTTGTTTTCTCTTCTGATAAAAACGAAGGATGGGGAGCTGTGGCTAATGAAAGTATGGCTAATGGCTGTGTTTTGGTGGCAAGTGATGCAATCGGCAGTTCTCCATATTTAATTAAAGACGGATATAATGGATTCTTGTTCCGTAGTTGTGATGTAGATTCATTAACGGAGAAAGTCGAGTGGTTACTTGATCATCCAAAAGAACGACTGCAAATGCAGAGAAATGCTCATAAATGTATGAATGAATTGTGGTCTCCTCAAGTCGCAGCTGAGAATTTGCTGACGCTGATTGATTGTTTGAAGAATAGTTCGGAAACCACAATTCTAGAAGGCCCTTGTAGCAAAGCATAAACTATGAAAATACTACAGACAATCCCATATATGTTAGCGGCTCACGGTGGTCCATCTACATGCACGAATGCTCTCATGGATGGATTATATGACGTTAGCCAGTATGGAAAAAATGACGTTGATCTATTGACTTCATATCCACGAGAGGATGCACAGACGGTTTTAGGTATTGATAGTCCATGGATGAATGCTGTGGAATGTGACTATAAGACTCCATTAGCTTTGTCAAAGAACATTGATGAGTATTTGAAGCAGAAAGAGTATGACCTCTATCATGCGAATACATTATGGCTCTATCCAACCCATGCTACATGTCGGTATGCTAAGAACGTGGGTAAGCCATATATACTTTCTCCTCATGGTATGTTATACCCGACAGCGTTGGCCGTTAGTGCATGGAAAAAGAGGCTGATGGGGGCTTTATGGTATAGGAAAGACGTGATGGAAGCCTCTTGTCTGCATGCTACCTGTGTGCAAGAGATGGAGTATTGTAGAACCTATGGTTATAAAGGCCCGATTGCTGTGATTCCGAATCCGGTAGTTTTCCCAGAATACATTCAAGATTATCGCCGAACCTCTGATAGTTTCAAGTTCCTGGAGGGAAAGAGATCTATAGGCTTTTTAGGCCGTCTACATCCCATCAAAAAGGTTGAAAACTTGATATATGCATTGGATAAATTGCCAGTGGATTTGCGAGCTAAGGTATCGCTTCAGATCATGGGGAAATTTGACGATCAGTATGAGCAATGGTTGAAGGATGAAGTCAAACGACTTGATCTTGAAGAATCTGTAGCGTTTGTAGGGTATGTGGATGGTAAAGAAAAATATGACCGACTTGCTCGTTTGTCTGCTTTGATGGTGCCATCTGCCCAGGAAAATTTTGGTATGATTGTCCCAGAGGCATTGATCTGTGGAACACCTGTCTATGCAAGTTTGGGTACTCCATGGGAAGAATTGAATGAGTATGGCTGTGGCTGGTGGAAGTCGAATGATCCTAAACGCATAGCAGATGTAATTATAGAGATCTTGTCAAAGACAGAAATGGAATTACAGGAAATGGGTCAGAAGGGGCGTATGCTCATGGTAGAGAAATACGAGCAGCATAAGGTGGCTCAGATGATGATAGATTTGTATCGATGGATTCTTGAAGGTGGTAATAAACCTGCATTTGTATATGAATAAGACTGATTTGTCAAAGTATGATAATAGTTGGTACACGCTTTGTGGTGGCCGATTAAAAAGATGGGCATGGTATTTTATCAATGTTTGGTTTATCAATTGTGGATGGATGCCAAACAGCCGATTGAAGGTTTTCCTGCTTCGTATGTTTGGCGCCAAGATTGGGAAAGGTGTAAATATTAAGCCAAATGTGAATATAAAATATCCATGGAATCTGACGATCGGTGATTATGCATGGATAGGCGAGGGGGTTTGGATTGATAACCTGGCAGCTGTCAATATCGGCAATAATGCAGTTCTTTCGCAAGGGGCGATGCTTCTGTGTGGAAATCACAATTACAGAAAAACTACGTTTGATCTGATAATCGGAGAAATAAGTATAGAAGAAGGCGCATGGGTTGGCGCCAAAGCGACAGTTTGTCCTGGTGTCTCGATGAAAAGTCATTCCGTTCTTTCGGTGGGAAGTATTGCGACAAAAGACTGTGACGCATATAGCATCTATCAGGGAAATCCTGCAGTAAAGGTGAAAGATAGGGTGATAAAAGAGTAGGAATAATCTCTCTTTTATGCTAATTCCTTGAGAGAATGCTTGATATTTGTGTTAATATATGTAAAATAGTATTAACTATTTATTAGTTTTTATTATTTTTGCACATTCTAAAGTCTTTATTATGACAATATCAATTATTACGGCAACATATAATAGTGCAAAGACGCTGCCTGATACACTGGAAAGTGTGTTGAGGCAGAGTCATTTGAATATTGAACATATCGTGGTGGATGGTGCTTCGAAAGATGAAACAGTGAGCGTCATCAAGGAGTATGTTCAACGATATCAAGATAAAGGCGCTCAACTTCGATGGATCTCAGAACCTGATAAGGGCATTTATGATGCCATGAACAAAGGTATCGCCATGGCTACGGGTGATGTGATCGGTATCTTGAATTCTGATGATTTCTACACCAGCGAGGATGTACTGGCTACTGTGGAAGATATATTTATGAGCGATGTTGAACTGGATGCTCTGTATGGTGATATTCATTATGTCATGCAGAAGGATCTGAAGCTTTGTGTCCGTTATTATAGCAGTGAAAGTTTCAATAGAAAAAGGATGATTATGGGTTTTATGCCAGCTCATCCTTCTTTTTATATGAAGAAAGCCGCTTATGAAAGGTTCAAGTCGGAGGATGGCGCCTATTATGACACTTCATTTAAGGTGGCTTCTGATTTTGAATTCCTGCTTCGTGTGATATACAAGGGGCGGATCAAGACACAGTATGTGGATAAGGACTTTGTAACGATGCGTCTTGGTGGTGCTTCAACAAGTGGCATCAAGTCTCACTTAAGCATTCTGAAAGATCATAGGCGAGCCTTTAAGAAGAATGGAGTATATTCGAACATACTGATTCAGGCCTTCAGATATGTGTTGAAATTGAAGGAGTTCCTTTTTTAATGAAACTAAGATTTATGCCTGCGATAAACAGATTTTATATTTTATTTTTCTTTATCGTCTTTGTGACTTCATGCAGCGCCCCATTGAATATCGATTATTTTCAGGATGCGGCAGAGTTACAGGGAATCTTCAGCCAGGAGAAGCAATTCTTAAGACTGAGGCCAGATGATAAGATTAATATAATTGTGAATAGTGCAGATCCTATGCTTTCTTCTCAGTTTTCATTGAAAGCTGGAAGTAATCAGACGTTAGGAGCGACAGTTTCCCCAGAAACTATGGCTAGTGGTGGAGGCGGTGGAGGTCAAATTGTGGCTTATACGGTGGATGAGCAGGGAGATATATCTTTTCCGATTCTTGGCAAGATATCGGTCATCGGAAAGACTAGAAATGAAGTGGCTGATTATATTTCGCAACGTTTGCGAGATCGCGAACTCGTGACAGATGCGCTTGTCACTGTTGAATATGTCAATATGGGCATTGATGTACTGGGAGAAGTGAAGAATCCTGGCCATATTGATATTAAGAAGGATTATTTCACTTTGATCGATGCTATCGCCGCGGTTGGCGATCTGACCATCGATGGTCGAAGGGATAAGGTGTTAGTACTTAGAACTCAGGATCATGAGGAATATACCTACGAGGTAGATCTTTGTAGTAAGGCAGATCTTTATTATTCTCCAGTCTTCTATTTGCAGCAGAATGATATTGTCTATGTAGCACCGAATGCCAAGCGTAAGCGAGAGGCAAATCCGAATGGAAACACATTCAATACTCCTGGTTTCTGGGTTTCCATGGCTTCGTTTGTAATGACATTGATTACCTTCTTATCTAAGTAAAGCTTATGGCTACCAAAAAGAAGAAGCAAGAAGAGTTTATCTCTTTGTCTGATCTTGGCTACCTGTGCATGTATCATTGGGTATGGTTTGCCATATCCTTCTTACTTTGTATGGGTGGAGCAGCTGCATATTTATTAATAACTCCTAAGACTTTTGTCAGAGAGGTCTCAGTTTTGATAAAAGAAGAGGGAGGAAAAAACTCAGATGCGGAGTTCGGAGAAGAGTTTAAGGAGCTTGGATTGGAGCTAAAGACTACCAACTTAAAGAATGAAGTAAGAGAGATTAAGTCTAGGGATGTACTGACTGAAGTCGCGCGAAGATTGAATCTTAACCTTGTATTTTATGCCCGTAAGTCTTTTAAGGTGCTTACTCCTTATACAGAAGAACTTCCATTTGTGCTGACTTTTTCACCAGATGATGAGAAAAAACAATCTTCATTTGAATTATTTATTGAATCTCCTGAGCAATATATTTTATCTAATTTTAGCAATACTTCTGGAGGAACAGATCCTATAACGGTAAAACTTGATGGGAGTTCTGTTCAAACTCCTATAGGAGTGATGTCTTTCAAAAAATCTGATTATTTCGAATTTAGAACAATTGTCCGTCAAAAATATCAGGTTGTTAATAGGCCAATAAATGAAGCTGTAGATGAAATAAAAAATCGATTGAAGACAAGCATTCCAGACAAAGAGTCAACCATTATCGATCTTAAATATACCGAACAGAACATTTTGCGCGCAGATGCTGTCTTACGCACCATTGCTGAGGTTTATTCTGATTTCGGTGTTGAAGACCAGAAGCAATTGATTCGTGCAGCTTCGTCGTTTATTGTAGAACGATTGCAGATTATTGAAAAAGAACTGAATGCAATTGATACAGATATCTCGCAGTTTAAGAGTACGAATGCCATCACTGACGTAAATACCGCAGGTAGTCTTTATATTAGCCAGTATAGTCGCTCAGATGATCAGATTCTGAGCTTAAACAATGAATTGTCTGTAGCCCAATATATCTTGGATATCCTTAATACCAAGAGCAAATCACATGAACTGCTTCCTGTCAATTCTGGTATTACAAACTCTTCTATACAGAGCCAGATACAGGACTATAATTCTCAGTTGCTTAGCCTGAAGAGTCATTTGAGATATACCTCTGCTCAGAATCCATTGATTGAGAATATGGAGCAGCAGTTGGATGGCCTTCGTGAGAGTGTGATTCATTCGTTGAGAAATGAAATTAATACGCTCTCTCTGAAGTTGGATACGTATGAGCAGTATGGTAACAAGGCAACAGAGAAGATTGAATCAAATCCAGATCAGGCAAAGTATTTGATGTCGATAGAGCGTCAGCAGAAGATCAAGGAGGAACTGTATATGTATCTGCTCCAGAAGAAGGAGAAGATCGATTTGTCTGAGTCGTATGTCGCCAGGAACCGTCAGATGCTTGATAATCCACATGCGAGTCTGACTCCGGTCTCTCCGAATAATAAGAATGTTATCTTGAGTGCTTTTGCTTTGGCTCTTCTGATTCCTCTCGGCCTTGTATTCGCAAAGAATGCCATGAATGGAAGTATCCGAGGCTCAAGAGATCTGGATGGTGTGATTTCTGTTCCTGTATTGGGTGATATTCCATTTTATTCAGAGGAGTCGGATCCTCTTGTCCCTCGCTTATTGAATGAGAAACCGAAGATAACCAAGGTGGCGAAGAGGTCAATCTTGGTGAAGGAAAACGGACATGATCTGCTCAATGAGTCTTTCCGTCTGCTGCGTACGAACCTTGAGTTCATGACTCAGAGTCAGCAGAAGGAGGGTGGATCGGTCATCATCTCTGCGTCTTACAATCCTAACTCTGGTAAGACATTTGTTTCTGTCAACTTGGCTGCGGCATTCTCAATCCGTAATCATAAGACGCTGGTGATCGATGGCGACCTCAGACATACCTCTGCCTCTTCGTATGTAAACCGTCCGATGGTGGGAATTTCGAATTACTTGGGTGGCCAGATTGAGGATATACATGAGGTGATTGTCGAGAGTGAGGAATACCCGAACTTGTATTTCCTACCTGTAGGTGTAAGGCCTCCGAATCCGACCGAGTTGCTTTCTAGCGATAGGTTCAAGGATTTGATTGCGAAGTTGAGACAGGAGTTTGAATACATTTTCATTGACTGTCCTCCTGCAACCTATATGGCTGATACACGCATCATTGAACGCCTGGCCGACAGAACTCTCTTCGTGCTCCGTGTGGGTCTCTTCCAGCGCGATATGCTTGGAAATCTGGAGGAAGAATTCCAGAAAGGAACCTTCAAGAATATGTCTGTCATTGTGAATGGTTCTGCGCTGGATAACCGTTATGGTAACCAATATGCCTACGGTTATTATGACCGATATAACTTTGCGTATCTGGCAAATAGTTGATATAATATGATTTATAAATTGAAGAAGTGGTTGTTTGTCTTAATGATAATAGCGTGTTCGGTTCTGTCCGGATATGCTAAGCCTCTTCATGGAAAAGATTCATTGGCGTTGAAGGGAATAGATGCTACTTACCTGCAGTTCTATGGAGGAATCAACAAGTCTGCTAATGAGAATATGCCATGGTCGGAGTTTACGATTCATCCGATTTCATTCGGCGCTTTTGCTGGTATCGGCAGGGAGCTTTCTCAGCTGTGGGGCTGGCGTCTGGCTTTGGGTATCGACAATAACAAGAGCCGAAATGTGCAGGAATGTGAGAATGACGAGCCTTGGGACTGGAATGACGTCGAACTCTTCGGTGATGTGACGTTTGACCTCTCGGATGCGTTCAGAGACCGTGATAAAGACCGTGAGGATATCCCGAATTTTAACCTGAAGGCCTTTGCCGGAGCCGGTGGTCTGTATACTTACCATTTCCCGAAGGATATCCACCTCTCATATACTGATCCTTATAGTAAGAAGAGCCAGCTGTGCTTCGGTGTGAGGGCAGGTCTGACAGCCACCTACAGGATTGACAGTAATCTGAAACTGGGTCTCGAACTCTCACACACGGTGGCGACGGATAACTTTAACGGTGTGGAGAATAACGATTTCCCATGGGATATGCGCACCAATCTGAGCATCGGCATCACATATATGCTGCATGAGGTGGTGAAGACGTCGCGCACCGTCACAACTCCTGTGGTCTATTCGCGACGCCTCAGGGAACTGCCTGATTTGCCTTTGATACTGCCTAATAAAGAGGACGAGAAGGTGAGATTCATCGCTGGTACGGCTTATCTGGACTTCCCGGTCAATGAGACGATCATCTATCCGGATTACCGAAAGAACAAGGAAGAACTGAAGAGGATCAAGGCTTCGGTGGATAGCGCTTTGTTCGATGAGAGCATCCAGATCCTTTCGATCAGCCTGCACGGATATGCGTCGCCAGAGAGTCCATATAGCAATAATACACGCCTGGCTACGGGCCGAACTGCTGCGCTGGTGAACTATCTGCAGCAGGAATATCAGTTTGAGAATGACGTCTTCAATACGCAGTCGACGCCTGAAGACTGGGAAAATCTGAGGGCTTTTGTGGAGGCGTGCGATCAGTTGGATCCGGAGCGTGAACCGTTTAAGGCGGAGCGTGGTAAGCGTATCGATAAAGTCGATAAGCAGGTTGTCAACAATCGTGAAGAGCTGCTCCGCGTCATAGACAGCGACCTGAATCCGGATCATAAGGAGGAGGTGCTGAAGAAAGTCGGTGGCGGTAAGCCGTACCGCTGGCTGCATGAGAATATCTATCCGGGTCTGCGACATACGGACTATCTGATAGAATATAAAGTACAGAAGTACGAGGCAAAGGATGCCAAGCGTCTGATGTACACTCATCCTGAGGCGCTCAGTGTCGAGGAGATGTATCAGGTGGCTCTCAGCGTCCCTCAAGGATCGGAGATCTGGTACGATGCTTTGGTCATCGCGGCCCGTCAGTATCCGGATGACAAGACGGCCAACCTCAATGCTACGGTGGCATGTATCCAGACAAAGAGACTCAAGGATGCCAGGAGATTTGTGAGCCGTGCTGGCGTTTCGTCCGAAGCTGAATATCTCAGGACGGTGATGGATGCCATGGAGGGCAAGATTGACTGGAGGATAGAGAATGGTAAAGTGATTAAGCTATGAGAAGACACTATCTATATTATATAATGTGTCTCCTGCTGCTTGTAAGCTGCGGAGAGACTGGCATGGAATCCTACAGAGAGTATGTCGAGAAGGACTTCCAGAAGCTCTTGGGTACCAGCGTCGACGCTGGCCAGTATTGGGAAACTGCCGTGAGACTGCATGTGAAAGTATCGGCTGGCAATGAAGACCGCGTGAAGGTACAGGCTTATTCCGTGGGTCAGTCAAATACGGTAATCTATGATGTGAAGGAGTGTGTCGGATCGCAGACGGTGACGCTGACTTTGCCGCAAGGAATGGGCAACCGTGTGGGATTGACCGCTGTCAGCAGACAGATGAAAATTACGAAATCTGTCGTCCTGAATGGCAACCTTGAACAGTCGGTAGACATGAACCTCCAGCCTAGCCATACGACGACCCGTGCAGCTTATAATCAGACACTTTATGGAAATAGTATTTTAGGCGGCGCCTATTATAATGAGATCAAGGAAGAGGTTTGGGGAGATGTGATGAGCCTGGTGAGCTTGGAGAGCCTCGATGCCAGTACAAGAAATGAGATCGTTAACTACGAGTTGGTTTCTAAAGGCCGTTTTGAAATCACGTTTATTACAGGCTTCGGCGATTCGTTTAAGCCTCATACTTTGGGATATTACTATCATTCTCCTAACACTTATAGCGACACAAAACTCGTAGATATTGCCGAGGTGCAAGTGTATGATTATCTGGATGGCATGGCGAAGACGCAGTATATGCTCAATAGTAGCTATAAGACGTTCAATGCCACGCTCTTCCCGAATGTCTGGTATGACTCGAACTTCGATATGCATGATGATCCAGGCAATGGTACTCAGTTGCCGAACATTCCAAGGCGTAATGATGATGCCTACAACTCTATCCTGGTTTGGGAAAGAATGGGTACACAGGTATCGCGTATCCGTGGTCTGACCTTTGTGGTCGATGTGCCAGTAGGAATGCATCTTGGTTTCTATCTCCGACTAGATGAGGAACGGTGTATGGAGCAATTTAATCTGATCACAAAACTGGGTATGCCTGATAATATCTTCCCTGAAAAGTATACCGGTTATAACTTCTCTGCTCAGGCATTTAACTACTCTTATTCGGGCAAAAAGACGCATCGAAGCTGGATCCATGAGTTCCCGGAGTTTACTTTCATGGGAATGGAGAATATCTTTGAGGGTGGCGACCTTGACTGTAATGATATCGTCTTCGGCATGATGGCCACAGATATGGACATGGTGCTGCCGGATGTCATCAATCCGGATATTGATGACCCGGATGATCCTACGATTTCCAGCCTACCATGGACCATTGCCTACGAAGACATGCATCGCGACGCCGACTTCGACTTTAACGATGCCGTGATCTATCTGACTCCTGATTATGAGAGCCATACCTGCAATGTAAAAGTGATGGCATGTGGCTCGGAAGATCGCATGTATCTGCATTACGATGGCCCGGACGGAGACATCCTCATCGGCGAGATGCACGCGCTGCTGACAGGTAACTCAGAGAATCTGAACAAGATCAACACCCTGTCTGGCGAGATGACCGTGAAGGGAAAAGATATCGCTGATGTGCCGTGGCTGTCAGAATACACCATGGCCAATGACGCTCGTCGCTTCTATATCGAGGTGATGAGAGGAGACTGCACTGAATGTACCGACATCATACGCTTGCCAGAAGAGCCAGGCGTGATGCCGGAAGCTATATTGGTGGCCGACTACTGGAGATGGCCAAGAGAAGGTGTGAAGATCACTGACGCATATACAGACTTTAAGTTCTGGAGTGAGGAAGTGACTGAGATGGACTACTGGAACTGGCACACCTACCCAGTAGAAAAAACTTACGTCAATCATTAACTAATCCAAACATGGAGTATTTATACCTGCATGTTCTTGTAACCATCCTCGTTGCGATCTATACGGCGAGGTGGGTCTATTTCAAGATTCTAAAGATTGCCAAAGAGAAGAATCTTGTCGATAATCCGGATGCCCGAAAACTGCAGAAAGATCCGGTTCCAGTCATGGGCGGAATAGCGGTCTTCTGGGGCCTGACCATGGGCCTGATGGTCTCAGTCGCCTACTATGCGGTCATGGGGCTGCCCATCGCGTACAACCTCCTGCCCGTCTTCCTGGTAATCTGCGTGATGCTCTATGTCGGCGCCATAGACGATATTCTGGGTCTGACGCCAATGGCACGTCTGGTCATCGAGTCGCTGATCTCCCTGTGTATCATTTATTCGACACATGGTT
Source organism: Bacteroidales bacterium (assembly GCA_045598885.1). GTDB lineage: Bacteria > Bacteroidota > Bacteroidia > Bacteroidales > UBA3663 > Liminaster. The sequence goes on along the minus strand of JAZRVB010000139.1, from coordinate 80,226 downwards.
GTATCGACTCGCTGCATGGCTTCCTCGGAATTGAGTCATTCAGCTGGTATATCGGGGTGCCATTGACCGTATTCTGCTGTGTCGGCATCATCAATGCCATCAATATGATCGATGGCGTAAATGGCCTTTCTTCAGGACTTTGCATCCTCTGTTCGTTTATTTATGGCATAGTCTTCCTCGTCGCCGGTGATGCTGGTAATGCTTGTCTGGCTTTTGCGATGCTGGGTGCATTGCTGCCGTTCTTCGTGCATAATGTTTTCGGTATACGATCTCGTATGTTCTTGGGCGATGCCGGTACGATGATGATGGGTGCGATGCTGTCGTGGTTTACGATCTGTGTTGTGCGAAGCGATTCGCCTTTCCCTTATTTCCAGGGAACCACTTCTTACAATATGGCGGCCTTCGCGTTGGCAACTTTGAGTGTACCGGTGTTTGATACGCTCCGAGTCATGACGTTCCGAATGATCCATGGTGGTAGTCCTTTCAAGCCGGATAAGACGCATATTCACCATGGCTTCATCCGTGTAGGCTTCTCTCATCTCTTTACCTCGTTCTGCATCGTCTCTATCAATCTGATCAATATCCTGGTCTGGATCTTTGCAGCCATTGTGTTGCGTGTCGATGTCACGACTCAGCTCTTTGTCGTCATCGTCTCTTCCATCATACTTGTCTGGGGATCGTATTTCGGCCTGAGATATTTCCCCGCACAGTCAGAGGTCAGTTCTCGTCGATTGGCCAAGTTGGGTGTCAAGCCATTGTATGGCCGACGCCGTCGATTCAGAGGCTTCTCTGAGTGGCTTGATGCTCCAGAGGATGGCTGGACACTCGAGTCATTCGATGTCCGTGCTCACTTGGACCGTCGTTTCCAGCACGCCGCGCCTAAGACGCAGGAGGAAGATTCTGAGTTCAAGAAAGTGGGCCTTTATGGCAAAGACGATGAGCGTGAATAATTTCGATTTGCGTTTTGTTACATAATTTGTTACACGCTGTGTTACATCGCATTTCCTGATAAAAATATTTGCAAAACGTCTTGCAGAGCTTGCGAAACAGATTGAATTCTCGTGAAAATTGAAAAAAATGGGGGCAACTCCATTTTTTTTTTTTTTCTTTTGTTGGAAAGATGCGGAAAAATCAATATCTTTGCACATTAAAAAATAGTTTTATATACATAAGTTTTTTACAAACTAAGTTTTTTTGACATACAGAATTATGCGAACCGCACAGAACTTCTACCTCCTGTTTGCTCTCTGGTTTCTGACCAGTGGCGTTTGCCGTGCGGTTACACCGGCATTTTCATCCTTGTCAGAGGTGGAGCATTTGCTCGACACCGAGCGATATGCCGTGATGGCAGAATATCCATTTGTCATCGTGTCTGACTACAATGTCGATGAGGCGCCAGTAATGACTGACTCATTGTTTAATGCCTTGGCTGTCGGTGTCCGTTTTCAGGTCAACCGCACCGAGATCAATACCAGTTCCGATTTCTTCCGCACCTATCGCGAGCTGTTGCCATTCCTGCAGCGCGAAGGCTATCAGCTCCGTCAGCTCTTCCTGCGCGGCGCCGCATCACCTGAGGGTTCGTACGAGAATAACCGCCGTCTCGGTCAGGGCCGTACTGCCGCGTTGCAGTCGCTCATTCAGCAGGATCTGTCTGGAGGACCGTTTGCTCAGCAGCAGATTAAGATGGATGTGCAGAGTGTCACAGAAGACTATGCCTACCTCGTCACCCTGATGCAGCAGCGCCACGATGCCGACTATGCTCGCGTCAAGCAGATCTTTGATGACTGTCAGGGCAACGAGCAGCAGTGCAAGCAGCGACTCAGCACTCTTGACGGCGGCCGTCTCTGGGCTCGCCTCAAGCAGCAATATTTCCCAGAGCTTCGTACCGCGCGTATCGTCCTCTGGCTTTCGCGTCCTGCTCCGGTCTTCGAGAGTGTCTCGGTCAGCGACGTGCAGGTCGAGATGACCGAGAAGCCTGATTCTATCGTCATCGAAACGCCAGTCATTCAGATACAGGCTCCTGTCGAAATGCCACAGCAGCCTCAGGAGCGCCGCCATCTTATGGCACTTCGCACCAATCTGCTGCACGATTTCTTCTACATGCCACAGTTTGGCATGGCATTCTCGCCAAACCTCCAGTTTGAGTATTATCCGCTCGATGGCCATTATACTTATAATGCCGGTATCACTTGGGGTACGAACCGCAAGTGGGGAGGCCAGAAGTTCTGGCAGTGGCGCGATGTCCAGCTCGAGCTTCGTCGCTATTTCCGTGGCGAAGGCGAGTTCCTCGGAGCTTATGCCGGCATTTATGCGCAAGGCGGCAAGTATGGCATCGGTCTCAGCCAGAAGAAAGGTTGGCAGGGCGAGGGTGGAGGTGCAGGCCTGAGCCTCGGTTATGTGATGCCGATCAATAAGCGCGGCAACTGGCGTCTGGAGTTCATGGCTGCCGTTGGCTATTATTATACGCTTTACGATCCATACGTCTATGGCAACCCTATCACGGGTGAGATCGATGGCGATTACTATTATGACTACTATGGTTCTGCCACCGACTTCAAGAAGCGCAACCATAAGTTCCAGTGGCTGGGTCCTACCAACCTCGGTATTCAGATCACTTACGACATCCTGTATCGTAGAAACAAGACAGTGAAGAAAGGAGATGCCCGATGAAAAAGAAATTACTAAATAACATCCTCTGTCTGCTGTCGTTGTTAACTGTTAACTGTTCACTGTTAACTCTCAACTCCTGCATCGAGCCGCCTTTGAAACTCCCTGCACAGGATGTGGTCATGGACTTCCCGGATATTATTACTGATATTGATGTAGTATGGGATATTGATCCAGAATGGAAGTATCGCTGGTACTATGGCTGGGACGATGTCGACTCAACGCTTTGGGGTCCAATTGCCTACCCTGTCCCAACTAATTATGAGGTTCGACGATACTATCTAGGTGATCAGCCAGGCGCTCCGCACACCAACGTCGATGCATTCACCGTTTTCGGCAATCGTTTCCGTCGTACATACCAGTTCGGCTATTATGACCTGCTTATCTGGAGCAATATTGACTCTGAGGATGGCACGCAGGTTTTGAAGATCGATGACTCGCGCCTTGATACAATCACAGCTACGACTTCTGTGTCGCGTGGCTTGACCCGACTTTTTGCTTCGGAGAACGAGCAGGCTGGTTCGAGCAGTACCAATGCCGTAACGGGTCTCTACAATCAGCCGGAGGTTTTCTACGGAGCCAATACTCCAGACATCTACATCTCGCAGGATATGCGAGACTATGATTACTACGATGAAATAGAGCATTGCTGGGTCCGTCATATTGACTGTCACCTCAATCCGTTGGCATTCATCTATCTGGTGCAGGTGATTTTCTTCAATAACGATGGCCGAGTTGTCGGTACTACTGGAAACGCTGCCCTTACGGCATTTTCAAGTGGTACGAATGTCAATACAGGTCACACCAAAAACGATCCGGTCATTGTCTACTTCAACACCCGTTACAAGGAATCTATGAAGTATGGCTATCCGGTGCGCGATCAGGACTGTCAGATCATTGGTGGTAAGTTCACTACCTTTGGCCTCTGCGATATGCTGTCGTTTAATGATGCTCCAGATCATAATTACAGCGGTTCGCGAACGGACCTTCCAAATTATCTGATGGTCGATGTCAAGTTCCGCAACGGCGTTGAGCAGACGCTGCAGTACGATGTTACCAAGCAGTGCCGCGAGCAGTCTCATGGCGGTGTCATCACTGTGATCATCGACTGCAATGATCTTCCGATACCTGACCCAGGGCCTAACCCGGGTGGATCAGGATCACTCTTCGTCCCGACCGTCGAGGATTATGACGAGGTGGTTTATGAAGTACCTTTACATAATTAAAAGATGTAAGCGTATGAGAAACACCTTTGATCAACCTCCGACTCGCCCTCTGGTGGCTCTGTCTTCAGTCCTGCTGTTGCTGGCATCGTGTGCTGAATCTGCCATTGTCGATAGCGCGGCAGATCAGTCAGCTCCGCCTGCCCGTCGATTGCAACAGGAGATCAGCTTTGCCGCGGCTCAACATAATAATGCTACGCGCGCAACGCTCCTGCAGCAAGTCGGCCATTACAGCTTCGGAGTCTTCGGCTATAAGGACAACGATACTGCCAATCCCGTCTTCCAGAACTATCTGGTGGGATACTATGACAAGGCTCTTGCCTATGGCCAACCCTCAGGCTCGACGTTCGGCGATCCCGACGCAGGCCTCACAGGCGTCTCCCTCTGGATGTACGAGGGAATGGGAGCCGAAGAGTACACGGGTCCCTATGCCGGCCAGCCGCTGACCGATGAGCACCGTTCGAACCTCACTCATCAGTATATGCGATACTGGGATAAGGAGTCGGCTTCGACCAGCTTCTACGCTTATGCGCCTTACGTCCACGGACCGCAGACCGCTACGTTCGATAACCGTAGCAAGCTGCTGACCCTGCCGGCCGCTACGATGCATGATGGCTATGATGACCCATCGCTTTACGAGTATCTCTATGCCACCACAACCGTCGAGCAACGCGACTATGGCAACGATGTCTATCTGCCATTCCGTCGCCTCGGTTGTAAGGTCAATATCCGCTTCTACGAGGTCATCGAAGGATATACAGCCGAGATTCTCGACTTAGGCAACGGATACGAGGGGATCCAGGCAACACCTTCCATCCGGACAGGAGAAGCTCCTGACTATCGTTTTACCGACGGAGAGTTCTATCGCTCAGCAGGTGCAACAGTCAGTTTCGCCTCCTCTGTACCGGTAGTGAATCTGCTTTCGCCAGCAGTTCATGCCAAGGGAGAGACGCTTCACTTTGAGCGTCCGATGGATCCGGTAATCGGCACCAGTGCCGATGGCTCGACTCTATCGCCCACGACCTACTACGGCATCCCGAAGCCTGAGAGCACCGGAGGATTCACCTTCCACGTCAGTTATCGTCTGACGTCCGATATGAATGAGCAGATCACCGTCCGCAATGCCACGGCTTATATCCCTGCCGACAAGTGCAACTGGCGTCCCAACTTCGCGTATACCTACATATTTAAAATTACGCGCGAGAGCAACGGCAGTACCGACTCCGATGACGATCCGTCGATCGATCCTTCCGATCCCGAGGTCAGTCCGGATATCGCCCTCTATTCCATCGTCTTTGACCGCTGTACGGTAGAAGACTGGAAGACGGAGGAGTTGGAAAAAGAATTAGGAAAAAAATAAAATACAAAATATTCACATTAAAAATTAAAATTATGAAGAAAAGTTTATTCTTTGCAGCTTCGCTCGCCCTTTTAGCAAGCTGTGCAAGCGACGAGCTTGTTGACACCAGCGTCTCTGGCGCTGGCGGTACCAACGAGTCTCCTATCCGCTTCGTGACAAGCCAGAAAAACCTGACACGTGCCATTCCTCTTCAGAATGCAGGTCATTACAACTTTGGCGTTTTTGCTTATAAGAGCACAGATGCCACCAACAACATCATGGCGAACTACCTCGTTGGTTACATGGATGAAACCAACAAGAAGGGTTATTACATGACAGCTAGCAATCAGACCACTTTGGGAGATGTTCCTGGTGCAGTCAATGGTGCTTCAATGTGGGCATACGAGATGCTCGGTTCTGCAGAGTATAGCTACACCGGATCTGAAGGTTACTATACCAAGAATCAGCCTGAGTATATGTCAAATGTCCCTAACCAGTACCTCCGTTATTGGGATAAGTCTGCTCCTAAAACCACTTTCTATGCTTATGCTCCATATATCAATAGTGGTAGCGCTGAAACCGCAACCTACACCAATAGTGATCATAAACTGACCATCCCTGATGGATCAATGGTCGCTACCATGGTTCATGATAACACAGTTCCTGAGTCAAGCGAGTTTATGGTTGCTGCTACAGAGGTCGCTATGGCAGATTATGGTAAGGATGTCCCACTCAGTTTCAAGCGTCTCAATGCCAAAGTTAACATCAAGTTCTGGGAGGATATTCCAGGCTACTCAGTTAAGATTATTGATCTGACTGATGATTATGGCGTTTCTGCTGCTCCTGCTATTGCTGGTACTCCAAACACTCAGGGTGAGTATTTTAAGTCAAGTGGTGTAGTTGTCGATTACACTGATGTTAATGCTCCTGTTATTGATCCGTCTGCAGGAACTACTACCCAGGAAGCTCTCAACTTCTATGTCCCAACCGCTCTTCAGATTGGTACCACTCGTGTAGAGGCTTCACCTTCACCTTCTACCTATTATGCAATTCCTAAGAGCAATACTACAGGTTTCACTTTCCATGTGTCGTATGAGTTGACCTCTACCACTGGTGAGCGCATCGTAGTACGCAACGCTACTGCTTATGTCCCTGTTGACTATACCAACTGGGCTATGAATACCCACTATACTTATATCTTCAAGATTACCAAGGATAGTAATGGTACCACTATGGATCCAGAAGATCCTAATTTCCCTACAATCGATCCTAACGATCCAACGATTGATGATGAGGAGGCTCTCTATCCAATCATCTTTGATAACTGCACCGTTGAAGACTGGATTGAGAATACTACTGGTGACTATATCATTTCTGATGGCAATACTACACCTGGTAGCACTGAGACGAAGAACTATAGTGTTGTCCTTGACAAGAACACCGTTTTGACATCTGGTGACGAGGATGCTCGTACTGTATCTGCAAAGATCTATAAGGATAATGCAGCGGCCGCAGCTGCAGATGTTCCAGCAGGCTCTTGGACTGTTTCTGGAGGATTGACCATTTCAGCTGATGGTAAGGTAACTATTGCTGCTACCACTGCACCTGGTGATTATACGATCACTTATACATTGAGTAGTGTAGCTGGCGTTAATTATCCTAAGACCTATACTGCAACATTCACCGTTATTGGTAGTTTCGGAGTATCTGTTAGCACTGCCAATATTGCTACCAACGGAGAGGCAGCTACCACACTTAATGTTAGCACTACTATGAATGGCGCTGCTGAGACAACTCCTGCTGGTACCTTCTCAATCGTTTATCCTGCAGGAACTCCTGTAGACAAGATGAATGCTGTGACTGTAGACAAGGATACCAAGAAAGTTACTGTTGCTAAGGATGCATTCCCAGGTGATTATCAGGTAGCTTACACTACTTCAGAGAATACTACCTGTTATGCAAGCTTCTCTGTTATTGATCTCAGCTTTAAGCTCGCTTCAGGATCTGTTGACCTTGATGCGGCTGGTAGCAGTGTTGCATATACTACTGCAGCTTCTGCACCATCTGACGCAAATGTTCAGGTCGTTATTAAGGATGCAGCAGGTAATCCTGCTACGGGTATTACTTTGGGTTCAGGTGTATTCAATGTGGCTTCAACTGTTGCTCCTGGTATCTACACCATTACCCAGACAGTTAACCTTGGCGGTTCTGTGACAGAATATGTGCAGAAACTTGAGGTGAAGGATGTTTATACTTTGTCTATCAACAAGCCTGTTGTTGATAATGATGATTCTCCTGTTATCACAGTCACTGCTACCAAGAATGGTGTAAGCAATGTCGCTGATGTTGACTATTCTGCTATTTCTGGTAAACCAGGTATCACTGTAGATGCTTCTGCTGGTACTATCACAATTGCTGCTGATTGTGCTGCAGGCAACTATACAATCACTAATGGCGATAAGACTGCAACCTTCGAGGTTCAGGATTAATCCCCCGTTATTATAGGCCAAAGGGGGTTCGACTCCCCCTTTGGTTACACATTATTAATATATATAAGGAGCTCCAGTACGGTACTGACTCCTACATTCACAGTAATGACAAGACGTATCCTGACATATCTGCTTGCATCGTCGGCCTTGATGATGGCAGCCTGCTCTTCTGATAACGTGATAGAGGAGGTGAAGCCTATCGTCGAGCCCCAAGACCCCATGCGCTTCAGCAATGTTAGCGACAACTACCAGACGCGAACTGACTATTCGATCCCGAATCTGCTCAAACAGGGATTCATGGTCAGCTGCTATAAGAAGTTCGGTGAGGCCGGACAGCAGGAGGTCATGCCGCAATACGAGGTCAATTACGAGCAGTATGACTCATGGTATGGCGAGACCGTCAGCTGGAACTATATCAGCGCAGAGAGCTCGCATCAGTTCTATCAGGAACAGTTCGAGAAGTACTGGGATGCCAGCGCCTATCCCTATCGCTTCCACGCCGTCTCACCGGCTCCGCTCACTGCCAGCAATGCTCTGACCCCGGGTTTCACGCTCACCGACATGTTGCTCAAGGTGCCAACGCCATTCCAGTATCAGACATCCTGCGATGGTAGTACCACTCCCACCGATGCCGTAGCCGAGCCATGCATGGTGGCACAGGTCGAGCGCAACAATGAGGGCCATGATTTTGACCTCCTGGCACAGAATACAGATAAGACGGGACCAAAGGAGATCAACGATTCGAAGGGCCTGTCTAAGATTCGCAGCGTAGCGCTGCCATTCCATCATCTCAACGCCAAAGTCCGCTTTGCCATCTATTGCCCCGATCTGGGAGAGGAATGCGATGGTCATGAGGTCTTCGACGTCAAGATCAAGGTTCGTAGCTCTCAGTTTGTCACCTCGGCTCAATATCAGGCCGACTTGACCCAAGGATCACTGATGGGAGGCCAATTCCATAGCCCGGCCTACGATGGCACTACGTTACTCGAATTGACCCCAGACGCTGTACTGCATAACAATGACCTCGTCGATGCCAACTCACGAGAGAAGGCCTACTTCTTCGAGTGTCCATTGGGTCTGGCACAGATTCCACAGGATGGCGTGCAGCTTTCTGTATCGATGAAAATTGTCGGAAAGCTCGAAGACGACCAGTGGCACGATAAGTTCATGGACGAATATACGGTGATAGAGGATCTTCCGATTGTACTGAACGACGAAACGCATCAGGATACCTATAACTGGGAGATGAATCATTTCTATACCTACTATATTATCATCGGCAGGTTTACGACTCCGATTCCACAGTACCCGATCGTCGATGGTTCTAAGGGCATCCTCTTTACATGTGTCGAGACCCCATGGGACGAAATCACAGGTGCTCCGATCGATATAAGTCTTCAGAACTAATTACTTACTTTCGCAAATAATAAAAACTACAATATGAAAAAGTATCTCTATCCATTATTCATAGCCACCGCGATGACCGCAGTCGCTTGCTCCGATGAAGACAAAGTCTCTGATTTCATCGAGGAAGAAGCTCCTTCAGGCCAGAAGGAGGCCATCGCATTCACCGTCAGCGATATGGGCGCTGCTGGTGCAACTCCACAGACACGTGCCGGATTCACTGCTGCGACGCAGATCGTGGCTCGATTTGAAAGTTTCAAGAGCGAGGTAGGAGTTGCCCCTACTTCTGGTTCCGATAAGCGAACAACGAAAACTGTGCTTACTGCCGGAGTTGAGAAAACGGGCGAAGATGACTCAAAATACTCTGTAGTGAATTATGCAGCGGGCAGTAATGATAATAGTTATATCCGTTATTGGGATGATGCATTCGGCCGTTATGCCAATATTTCTGTATATGCAGTAGCAGTACCTCAGTCAACTTCGCCTTCCAACAATGATGTAACTCTTGAGAATTTGGTCAATTGGGGTGGCGAGAGTGTCAGCTCTACTAATAATCCAAACTGGCATGTAGATACATCGGACAAAATATCGAATAATAATATCGAATGGATTGTCAAGACTACCGAGCAGACTACAACCTCTATTGACAGTGAGGATCTTTGCTATAGCAATAATATTCAGCAGGATGCTACATTAGGCAAGGATGGTCGATATGTATGGAATTTCACAGAAGAGAAATATGAGCCTCAGGAAACCGGAAATACAACTCATAAGGACGGCCAGCTGAGAATTGCCTTGAAAACTCCTGCCGATAAGACCTCTTCTGGTAAATTTGATAAGGGTCACCTTGTCTTTAATCATGCGCTTACCCGTATTTCTATCACTCTGACGCAGTCAACCGAGAACTTTTCGGGTTCTTTCGCTTTCGCCTCTGGTACTAATATTACGCTCAAAAAAATGTATGTCAAGGGTACTCTCGACATCAAGACCGGTACCTGGAGCTATGGAGAGGATGCTGTGGCCAAAGGTGATATTGCCAAGATAGCCAAAACGTCATCTGGAACTACCGCCGCTGGCACCTACCAGGCCCAGGTACTCCCAGGTTATGTCCTGACCGATGGCGATAAGACCAATGTCTTTGAGTTTACCATCGACGATAATACCTATTACATCACGCAGGATAACCTGTTTGATGCTTTGACCTATGATGCAAATGGTAATGGAACCAAGGACACTGGTGATGGCGATATGGTTGGCCAGACAGATCCTATCACCATGGAGCAGGGTAAGCACTATAAGTTCACCATCGTCCTCAACAAGGCTAAGATTGAGAACATCACCGCTACCTTGGCAGATTGGGTTGTCGTTGAAGCTGCTGAGGAGAGTATGGATAACTCTCACGTAGAGTTTACATTCTTGAATCCAACGGGTACTAACTGCACTGAGATCAACTTCTATCGTCTGGCAGAGGAATTGGCAGGTGGAATTAATACAACTGACGATTATTCTGCAGTAAATTGGAGCGGTGACTATAAGACCGAGGGTGTAGCTACTATTTCAAAGATGACAGACAAAGACGGAAATGAGATTAATAAGTATAAGACCAATTGGTACTACGATAACAATAAGACTGCTTATCACTTCCGTACACTGAATAATCTGGCAGCTAATGAAGGTGCTACCGGAACTGAAACGGATAAGAACATCCAAAATACAACTGATAAAAAGAGCTACTTCACTATGACTGCAGATGCCACTAAAAAGGATTATCATTGGGGTGCTCCGATGGCAACTGGAACGGATCTTGCCTATGATGAGGATAAGGGTTTCGCAGATAATATCCACAAGGGCGTAACCTCAACAGAGAGTGATATCAAGATTCAGGAGCTTCACATGATGAGCAATCTTGAGATTGTCCTCAAGACAAGTACAGGTGACGATAAGGTCGATCTTTCGGGCGCTACCATCAAGATTACCAATCTTGCAACTTCGGCTACCGTTGATATGGGTACAGGCTTGATTACTCCAGCTGCAGTTGCTGCAGATGCAGAACAAGCAACGACTGCACCTTCAAGTACAGATTACTGGGCTGCTGATCATGGTACAGCTAAGGATTTGACCAAACCTTTCACCTGTGCAGTGATTCCTCAGACTTTGACTCGTGGAACCGGAACTGATACTCAGTATGTCGGTATCACTATCACCACTAGCGATGAGAACCAGTATTATGTCATTACAAAGCTCAGCGATATTGTGGCCGATAGTGTGACAAGTGATCGTAATCAAGAAGAAGGTGACAAGATCACCCGCTGGTATCCAAATCACACCTACAAGTATACCTTCAAGATCACCAAGAAGGGTATCGAGAATATTACCTGTACCGTGGCTGACTGGGTTACTGTCGTTGGTGCTGGTACAGAGATTGACCTCGAAAGCTAAAAAACAACTTGTCGATCGTACAACTGATCTCAGTTTGTCCGATCCTGACTCGTGGAAGCTGACAACACGTACGCGATGTCAGCTTCCGCGATCAAGGAATGGACGCCGTGGACTCAGAATGTCCATTCCCGCTGCAAAGAAAGGACGCCGTGGACTCAGGCTGTCCATTCCCGCGACAAAGAATGGACGCCGTGCACTCAAGACGTCCGTTCCTGCTCAAAAGATACCGTTTCACGGATTCAAAGCAATAAAACAATAAACAATAATAAATATATAAGATGCAAAAACATCTGTTATATATCAATCTCTTTACCCTCACGTCAGCATTGGCTCTCGGAGCCTGTGCTGATAAAGGCGGTGTGGAAGATATCGTTACTCCTCCGACTCCGGATCCTGAACCAAAACCTGAGGTGGTGAAGACGCCGATCGAACTGACGGCTACCAGCAGACAGGATCTTGGTGAGCGTCCTCTCACTCGTGCTGTCGTGATCGATGGTGAGGGCAAGATTACTGCATTTGAGAAGGATACTCGTCTGCACATGTTGCTGGTGAGTCAAGATGGCTCAACTCTAGGAAGAGCTGACACTTATGCCGTTACTTATGGTCTGGCTAAGGGTAGCGGTACGGCACCTTCTAACTTAAATGCAGATCCAACGAAATGGACAGATACACAGAAAGCATCTGCGATAAGCTTTAATGACGAGAATAATTGTTCGCAGACTTACGAAGATCCTGCCAATGAATTGACTGGTTCTAAAACGGTTACGGATACCAAGGCTTTTGAAGGAAGCTGGAGATATTGGGATGATGCTTATGCCCGTGATGCTCAGATTAGTGTATATGGTGTTTGTGTAGCCAATACGATTCTTCCTAGTGGTGCGCCATGGAATCAGAAGATTAATAAAATCGCCAGTAATGGCGCAAATCAGTGGTACACTGGAGATATTGATTATAAGATTGGAGCAGAACAGTCAAATGGTTCATTGATGAAATGGACGATTGGTATGCATCCGTCATATTCTTCACAGACCTACATCTCTACGCTTTACAAAGACGATCTCTGCTATAGCAACAATATTACAGATGACGAAGTCCTGAAGTTTAGCAATAAGTCAACGGGAAAGTTTGATAAAGGCCAATTGCTTTTCCGTCGTGCCATGTCGCTTATTACTATCAAGCTTTATTGGGGCAGTGGTTTCGACAATACGAATTTCTTGTTCGATACGGGCAAGAATATTGCCATGAAGGGTTTCAATAAGCAAGGTTATCTGAATATCAAGACAGGAGAATGGTCGGATATTGCTACTGGCAATTGGAGTTCGATCTGCAATACCGATCCTACACCAGTCAATGAAGCAGGGAAGCCCGCTTATACGCTTCTGGCTTTCGTAATTCCTGGAGATGATCTCAATGAAAGCAGTGTGTCAGACGCACTTACTATTTCTATTGCAGGTAACGATTACAAACTCTCAAAGAAGTATCTGTTGGATGCTTTGGCTGGCAATGCTGCAAATTGTGACGATGGGGGTGTAAAGACCACTATCTTAACAGACCGCACTAAGCTCAAGGCTGGTATAAATTATGAGTTCTCGTTTACGATCGGCAAGAAGGCGATCGAGTCGGTTTCAGCTCAGATTGTAGATTGGGAGACGGTAAGTGCAATCAATACCACTCCGTCTAATGCTCGCATTGAACTTATGCTGGAGGAGCGCGGAGATGGCCTGAAGTCAACAGATAAGTTCTCTCTTTATCGCGCTTCAGACAATAATACAGGTGCTATTAATGATGAATTTGCATCTTATAATTGGACGAAAGGTTATAATGAGGAGGGTCTGACTCCTTCTTATGTTACAGACCATTGGTCAACTAACTGGTTCTGGGATAATAACAAGAATTTTTATCATTTCCGCGCTTTGTGTGAAGCTCATGATGGAACAACTACGCCAAAATCTACTGTTCCTTCAATTGTGCAGGCAACAGATGACATAGATTATGATTATCTGTCTCTTGAGCATGGTGAGACTTACAAGGACATCTGCTGGGGTGCGCCTATGCTTGATGATAAAAAAGATAATGTGCCAGGATCTTTCAAATGGAACTATGGCCCTACATTAAATGGTTTTGATGGTTTGGATAATATTGATTTTACCAAATCAGAGAATAAAGACAAGCATCAGATCTACAAAGCCATTGGTCCTACTGAAGAACAGATCAAGCTGATAATGTTCCACATGATGAGCGAGGTCACCATTATAGTAAAGACGGAAGCTGGTGATGCGGGGGTCAGCTTAGGCAATGGAACTGTCGGTAATTGCACAACCCTTGAGTTCAAGAACATTGCTACGACTGGTAAGCTGTTGATGGGTAATGGCTTGGTGATGGCGAATACGCCAGTCGCAAGCTATCCTTTCGAAGCCCATCCTGCACCTGATGCCTCAGTTATCACCTGGAGTAAATATGGCGCCATCCCTCAGGCTCTGGATGATGTAGTTTTGGTAATCACTACGCCAGATGAAAACAAGTATGAGATCAACATGATGAATCTGATAGCTGCTACAACAGGTGGTACTGCTGTGACTTCGAACAACATCGTCAATCCATATCTTGAAACCGAAGCGAACTCGGGTAAATATAAGATCGATCGTTGGTACCCGAACTTCAAATATACCTATACGTTCACTTTGAAGAAGAAGGGTGTATATGATCTGGCAGTTACGATTCTCGATTGGGAGAATGTAATTGCTGGCGATGATAACGTACAAATCAAGTAAAGCAAGATGAAGCTTACACATTATTTATATATGGGTACAGCCCTGGCACTCTTCGCTGCATGTAGCGAGGAGGAGGCCGTGACACCTGTCTACACCGTCGGAGAGACCGATAAAGCCATCGAGCTCATGGCCGGAATCTCACAGAGCGGGTTCTCGGGGGTAAATACTCGTGCCGGAGTTGAGGATCATCATGACAAGCATGTGATCATGACAGAAAGTACAGTGATGCGCTTGCAGGTGATTGGTGATTGGTGGAAGAGCGCTGAAGCCACATCTGGAGAACAGGTAGTTAACGTGTCATTAGGTACGGCAGGAGATGTGGTAGACGGTTATAATACTCATCGTCACCTCTCGCTATCTCCAGCACTTAACTGGGATGACTATGGTACGGCTGACCCGAATAATAAAGGTACTGACACAAATCCTCGTGGCCGTTTGAAGGGTCTCTCTATTTATGGTGTGACAGTAGATGGCGTGACTTCGGCTGACAATCTGCCAACGGCAATTAAAGATCTGTCTTCGTCTGATGCCTGGGCGACTATTGCTTGGAGTGTTCCTGTCAATCAGTCCTCAGGTTGGAGTGCTAATGACCTGCTTATCTCGAACAATGTGAAGGAAGGAGGCGAGGATGGCACTTACAAGTTCGATGAAAAGGGTGCTGGCAAATTGCTTGAGTTTAAGCATGCCATGAGCAAGATTACGGTCAACTTGACACCTGGAGAAGGTTTTACGGGAGGTAAGTTTGTGAATAATCCTACTGTCACTCTTCTTGATTTTTACATACAGGGTAAAGTTAATATTACTACGGGTGCTACAACTGAACAGGTTTCTCAAGATAAGATCAATACCAGAACCGTAGTCGGTGGTGCTAGCTCAACAACGATAGTCTCAGGGACGACTACCGCTACTGCCCAGTTTGATGCTATCGTATTCCCTGGCAATACTTTCACTGCGACTATTGCTGATGACACTAAAAATACACCAACGAGCCCGGATGAAATCCTGAAGCTCGATGCGGATGGTAACGTGTATTATGTCACTGCCGCTCAGCTGGTAAAGGCTATGAATGCTGCTGGTACTACAGGAACGGTATCTGGAACAATGGAGCCTGGCAAGAACTATGTTCTGAATATTACTGTGAATAAGACCAAGATTGTGGTCGATGCTACGATTAAGGATTGGATAACTATAAATTCAGAAACTGCATTGCCACTGATCAATGTCGATACATCATACGGCGATAATACTCAGACAGCATTTGATCATAGCTTTGATTTCTTCCGCAGTTTGACAATACCTGCAGGTTATGATGAAGATGTTGAATTGGATGGAATCAATCCTGCGGCAAGTTATACTTATGCCGATGGCGCTGGTTCTTGGGACAAGGTGCTCTACTGGCCAGACCACAATACTCATTATTTCTTCCGTGGTGTGAGTCCTTTGATTGGAACTGAAGCAACTGCAAATTCCGATTCTTCTTTGCCTACTGAGGCTGTGACTGTCGTTGACGGCAATGACGTAATTGCGGTGGAGAATGTACGCTATGTGGTTGATACCTATCCTTCAGACCTCGCTATTGCATTGCCTCGTACTACAGGAACCACTTGTCAGCATTCAGGAATGACGGAAGATGCTAACGGTATCTGTGCTACTACGGGTACCGTAACGATGAACTTCGAGTATGCAATGAGTAAGGTCGAAGTTCGCTTGAAGTCAACGGGTACATCCGATGCCGGTAATCTTGTATCTATGACAAATGATAATGTCAAAGTCGAGATTATTGATGGTTATAAGTCTGGTCGTATCAAGCTTTCAGATGGCCTTCATGATGATTGGAAAGAGACGGATAAGGGAGATTACCTTTTGTCGGAATTGGAGACTCCTGTAACCGAGAATGACGTGACTTACGCGGTCACGACTCGTGACGCCGTCTTGCCACAGGTGCTGGGTGGCAATGTGAAGTTCAGAATCACGGTGACCTTCGATACAGATCATGTTGATGTGTATGAGGTGCAAGTGAATACAATTCCAGAGAAAGACAAAACCTCAGCGGTCACAGAATGGAAACATGGAGAGTACTACATCTATGAACTTGATGTGAAGAAGACACAGATCAACGTCAATGCCACTATCACCGATTGGAAAACTGTGAAAGCGGAAAGTAGCATTTGGTTCTAAATAAGATATTATGCGAAAGTCATTATTTTATATATTAGGGATAGCCGCTCTGTCTTCATGTGCAGATGATATGGGCGTCCAGAATCCGTTCCTCAATGGTACGGAGAAGACTCCGATTGTAGCTACGGCATTGCTCGATGTCGCTGGCGCAGAGACGCGTGCTGCTGATATGAAGTTTGAAGAAGGGGATGAGCTCTTGGCTTATCTGCGTCATGTGACTTGGAATGGAACTACATCAGATCCAAGAACGCTTGTAACGGCAGATAGATCTCCTCGACTTGTGTCCTTTGTGAAGGGTAGTACCGAAGTGGCAGCCTATTCTGGTTCGGATATTACGCCTATTGGCACAAATGTCGCGTTGGGACTTACTTCCACAAACACGAATCAGGCAGAGGATCTGACCGTCAGCGGAGGTCTTTATTGGGATGATTTTAGCAACTCAATCGATGCTGACTATGATCTGCGAACAGATAGCCATTATCTGCAGAGCTACTATGGCTACTGCTATAATGGGCGTACTGGTATTTCATTGACTGATGCTACTGCTGGCACTTTGACATGGTCTGTACTGACCGATCAGTCAAGCGGAATCAAGACCAGCGATCTCCTCTGGTCGGCTGAGCAGACCCCAATCAGGTATAATCATGCTACTGCATCACGCCCTAAGCTCGTCCTCCCTTATACTCATGCTATGAGCAAGATTACTGTAGAGGTGGTCTGCCGTGCAGGTTTTGATGATAATAAGGATGAGAATTTCAGTGGTGCCAAGATCACGTTGATGGATATGGCTACGACGAGCTCGCTGACCGCACCAACCATGACGTTGACCAAAGGTGCCACACTCGGAAATATTATCATGGAGAAGGGAACTCCATTTGACGATGGAAAAAAGTCTTGTACCTTCTCTGCTATTGTAGCACCTACACTCATCAAGGCTTCTTCTGATGATGCTCCTTTTGCTAAGCTTGAGGGTTTCGATGGCAACAACTATGACTTGAAGCTCACGAATGCAATCATCACTACTGCAACCACTGGTTATTCGGCATGGAATACCCAGTTGGCAGCTTATGATGCAGCGACTATCACGCCTTCGACAGCTACAAATGGTTATACAGCAGAAAACGGTGGCCTTACCTTGCCAGGTGTAAACTATCACATCATTGTAACCATTGACAAGCAGTCTATCTCGGCAAAGGCTACAATTCTGGATTGGAAAAAAGTCTCGGCTCAAACAGAAGCTGATATCATTCTTGATCCTCATGCCTCTGAGGTTTTCAATGATGATCCAGATAGTGATGGCAAGATCGATATTAAGACGATCGATCAGAATCGCTTTGTCCAAGATGCCACATTCAGTTTGTTTACGCTGAAGAATACGTCGACTTCATCAGATGAGGCTGATGATAATCATACCAATGGACAATATACCTATGCCACAATCTGTAAGTACGCAGATTCTTCAGACGACGGAAAAGACTCCTGGAACAATGAGCCGGAGATCTATTGGCCAAATGCTACTGATCATTATTATTTCCGTGCTTTAGCCAAGTTCAATAGTTCAACCGGTACAGGAAAGTCAGAAGTATATAATATCTCAAAGGTTGGCAATCTGGCAGATGCTGAGCATGAAGAAGACAAGGGCGTATCTGCACAGCAAGGTACCATTGCAGAAGGCCGCGATATCCTTTGGGCTACTACACCTTTGCACTATGGCAAGGGCTCTGGAGATATAGATTATACTAAGTATGAAAAGGGCTCGGCCGTTCCTCCTCGTACCGGTGGTGTTCCGATGGCCTTCGAACATATTATGACCAAGGTTACCTTCAATCTGGAGGATGTCAATAAGAATGTAGCCATTCCTACGGATGGAGAAGGAAATCCAGTCGCTGCAGATGATCCTCTCAATCCTTGTGTAAATCTGGTGGGTGCAAAGATTCAGATTACGAATCTGGCAACCAGCGGTACAATCCAGATTGAGAATGGCAATATCACTCTTGGCACACCTGCAGAAAAGATCTTTGGCTCAAATGGTTATATCCCAGCCATGCTCAATGGTGCAGCCAATACTGAACCTCCTGTGACTGATGATCCATCAACTGAAGATGTCGATGAGACCACAAAGCTATTGAAGGACTTTATGGTCATTCCGCAGACCATCTCAGATGACGCGAAGCTCATCGTTACATTGGCAAATGGTGCGACCTATAGCATTCAGCTGAATACCTGTAAGGTAATCACGGGAAATAATACTGATGGCACTCCTATTTATGGTACAAATCCGATCGGAGAGTGGACGCGTGGTGAGAACTATACATACACCATCCTGTTGGAGAAGGAGAAGATGGAGTTCCGCGTGATGATCAAGAAGTGGGATGACCCAGAGGAAGGTGGCGGAAAGGCTACGCTTGACTGGGACTAATCGTGCAGGCACGAAGTTAAAAAGTTAAAGAGTTAAAAAGTTAAAGAGTTCGTGATTACGCGTACATTATATAATATATATAGGCTTTCACTGCTGATGCTGTGTCTGACGGCTGTGGTGGCATGTACTGATGAACTTGGTAATGATCAGACGGGGACTGAGAACCCACTGAATCAGGACAAGGGAATCGGCGAGCTGGTACTGTTCTCGTCGGGCAATGCCGGTAATATCACCACCCGAGCTAACGTCATCCCTTATATGGAGAAGGAAGGACGCTTCGTGTGCAAGATGTTCTATCATGCCAAGGCTACCGACACGGATGCCAGTCCTTTCGATACGATCTCAACGCCTATCACTTCGTGGCTTCGTGTCAATGACTTGGAGGGTAACTCTGTGTATTGGCAGAAAGACTTTAATATGACGGGTGTCAATGAGAGCCATCAGGACTACCTGGATTATGGCTTCGACTCGCGAGCCCAATATTTCTACTGGCGTAACCGTCTCGACCATGTATTCCTGGCTTTCACAGACTACAATAAACTGAAGACCAATACCTATGGCACAGAACAGGGTAAGCTGTTTATGTACCCGGAGTCGGACGGCGTGAAGAAAACCAAGGTAGGCACCGAAGAAAACTGGAATACCGTAAACTATAGGAAACTCGTGTTTGGCATGATTCCTAAAGCCAATCCGGATTATGATGCATCCGCCAAGGCTGAGAGGGATGCTGCCATTACTCAATGGGAAGCCGATAAGTCCGCTTGGGAGGCTGTGCATGATGTGTCGGAGGACCCATTTAATGTTGCGAAGCCCGAACCATACTCAGTGCCAGAGACCATCGAAGCCCTGGGGCTTAAAAGTGTGGATCAGGTGACAACATATCCTGGATTGACAGGCGTTAGCCAGTATCTGACCAGCCCTTATGGCTATAATATCTCCGATGAGATGAAGCAGATAACACGGGAAAAGATACTCTCGCTTGTCGCTGAGGCCGATTGTCTGACAGACGAACAGAAGACGGCTTTCTCTACAGATTTGCAGCGTACAGAACCATCAACCCCTACGGAGAATGCGGGTGAAAAATTCCGAGATGAGAGATGGGAGTTGTCGTTTGACAGTAGTAGCGATGCCGCCTTTGATGCCGACGGTAGTCTGAACCTGGCAAATGCAGTTATTTTCAGCCGTCATACAAAACTTTCGGTAGAAGACATCTTTGCTACCGCTCCCGCCAACACCTTCAACCTGACGCGAGGTGATAAGACGAGCATGTCTCAACAGCCTGATCCGCTTATCGCACTCACTAAGATGAAGCCGACGGGTGCTACCCAGGAGGCCAACCGAGTGCGCCTCTACTTCAAGCATCAGTTCTCGCAGATACAGGTGAACCTGACCAACGCTGAAAATACTGCTGAGATTAAGGCGGGCAATATCGTAAGTGTGGAGCTTCTGGGTGTGTCGAAAAAGGGTTATGTATTCACCAATATCAATCCGGATGGCACGCAGATTCCTCCGTCATACGACCCTGTGGTGATCAGCGAATATACTGAAGAACAGTTGAAGAAGAACCAGTATGGTACTTCATTCAATATGTTCGAAATGGCAGACAATGAGAAGCCTTCATCCTCTCTGAAGTCCTTCAATGCCATTGCTTTCGGTCAGTTGCAAGCCATCCGTATCACCTGGAAAGAGGAAGACTATAAGGACAGCGAGGGCAATATCGAAGAAGAAGGTGTAAAGCATGTGGCAACCTATAAGATCACGGTGGACGATCGTGGCAACTCGCTGGTAAATCTGCGCAGCGGTTATCGCTATATGTATGACTTTGAATTGCGCCGTGGTACCATCGCCTTTATCCGAGCTACGATTGACGGCTGGATGACCGATGACGAACTGGATTACGGAACAAGTGGAACGATCAAAAATGAATAAATTCAGATACCTATTATATCTCTTGACGTTGGCTGTGCTGCAGGCATGTAGCGACAGGACTGACTTCATCATCGACGAGCCAGATGACATTATCGGCCAGGGTGATGAGGTGCAGTTTGCTGCCTACGTGCCGCAGGTAGCTACGAGATCTGCGAAGGATGACTACGATGAGCTGATCAGTCGCTTTGAGCATGTAAGTGACGATTACGTCTTCGATATTGATATGTGGGAGAAAGGTGAGGGCGATGCCGTGAAGATTGCCTCGGCTACGTACAATCCGACAAAGAATAAGGTCGGCGACGTAACGACTTACGACGAATTTGGTATTCTGACCGAAGCCGGCAACACGCTCTTCTGGCCAAGTAATGTGAAAAAGTATGGCTTTCATGCCATATCGAGCAACTCGTCGTCAAGCATTGAGACCGACCAGACCACGAAGAAAAAAGTCTTTAGACAGGATCTTATCGAGGGATATGGCTATGTGCCAGGATGGGATGCTGCGTTGAACGATGGCGAAGGAGGCGCCATCCGAAAGCTCGATGACTTCAACTACCTTACTGCCAAGGAGTGGTATGCTGCCAACAAGGCTCTGGGAGCCCCTAAGGCAGACGCGACTACTGAGGAGTGTGTAGCATTCTGGAAGAAGATTCCGCTCTATATGCAGCACCGACGTTCGCGTATCACCGTCAGACTGAAGGCTGGTGAGGGTGTAGAACGAAATCAGATTGCCTACGATCCGGAGCTCAATCCGCACAATATCATCACGGAGATCTATAGCTATGATGCAGAGAATAACCGGACTGTCATCAGCCCTCTGCTCGGTAGTTATACTTGCGAGTACCACACTCCAGATGCTCTCCCCGAAGAAGATGTAAAGACGGTATGCTATGATGCGATAGTCAATCCTCACAACTATGCTGAGGGAGAAAATATGACCGAACAGAAAATCCTTGCGATTAACCTCTCCGGTCTGAAGTTTTCGTTCTATGCTTCCAACGATAGGAGTTATTCTTCAGAACCTGATGCCGAGAATAATGAAGTGAAGGCCCGTTATAACCTGACTCCGGGCAAGCACCTCATTCTTGAAGTTGTACTCAGCACAGATACCCGAAAGATCCTGATCACCGCTTATGTCGTGGATTGGGAGGACTGGCCATTCAGTTCCATCTGTGACGATTTCGGTCAGGCCAGTGACCCTATGCCTATCAACAACAAAACAGAACTGATAGAGTTCCTGACCAATCCGGAGAAGAATAAGGCAGGTAATGTGGGAGTAATCATGCCTCTCAGCTTCAATCTGATAGATGCTGTCTATACTGAAGAAACTGCAAAATTGGAGAATGACAAACATCTTGTGACAGATAGTGCTGGCAAGAAACCCGGTGAAACCGGCTATGTGACAACGTATGAACCTGGATATACCGCAGTAAAAAAGGGAGATCCGATTCCTGGAGCCGGTTCCGGTTGGGATCCTTCGGATTATGAACTGAAGGCTACGCTTAAGCTAGCTGGTGCTACCGTTACCACTGATAATCGCCTTTTTGATAAGATAGCTGCTTCAGGCAGCATTGTCAATGGTACAGTGATGATTGCTGACAAGGGTGGCGATTTGCCTATCGAATCTGCAATTGCCAGCGAGAACTATGGCATGATAGACCGCATCAACGTTCGACCAGGTAATACCGCGCGTAAGGCTACACGTGCCGGTGTAGTGACTACCAACTATGGCACCATCTATGCTTGCACTTCGCAGATGCCGGTGTATAACCCGGGTGGAGGATCAGAGGTACTCATCGGTGGCATTGCCGCCGAGATGCTGCATCCGATGAAAGATGATGAAGGTGTATTATCTCCTGACCTCTCTGTACTTCCTACCATCGACCAGTGTAACGTCAATGCGCGTATCGACGGCGGTACTAACGTTAAAGGCGGAGGTATAGCGGGCAAGGCGGAAGGCAAGCTGTCGAACAATACCTTTGAATATGGCATCACTCTCTTGCAGGATGTAGACCGTTTCAAGAATATCCTTTATGTAAAGGGCGGTCAGGAGTTGAATATCTATGATAACGAGTGGGCGACGACGGCGGGAAATTCTGTCCATAATGGTTCCGATCTGTCTAATGTGAGACCGACTGCAGATCTCTATAATCAGGTCATTGACTCACAAGAGGAGCTTAATAAGCTTGTTTCGGATGGAACGTACAATAATAAGACTTGCCGCTACCGTATCGCTGATAGCTTCACGGTAAATGGAGATACTTGGACTTGGGGCAAACAGGATCTGGATTTAAGTGTGTCCGGCAACATCCTCTGCGAACTGAATTGCAACAATAAGACAATTACACTGACCGGTACGACACAAGCTCAGATGCTCTTCAGCAATATCCAGAGCTATCTGTACGATCTTACACTGGTGCTTGACAAACCTATTGTGGCTTTGCCAAATGCAACAGCGGAGACCGACCAGGGTAAATTGCCTGCCCGCGCTCCACTGGCTTACGCTGTGGTGGGCGATAAGGCAAAGATCAGTAACGTCAAGGTAAAGATAAGTAATGGGGCCTATGTACAATCTACCGCCAGCGGAGGATTGGTAGTCTGGGCATACGATGGCGCTACGATTGAGGACTGCCAGAGCAATGTGGATGTACGTATCGCTCTGCCAGAAGCGAGTGGTACTCAGCAGACATACTTTGTGGGTGGCTTGGTCTGCTCTGCGGCTAAGGCTACTATACTGAGATGTACTTATCAGCTCGACCATTTGAACGCTACGGAGGAAGCCAATGCTTCTACGGCTTCTGTCTATTACGGAGGCATTGTGGGCGGTACGAATATAAAGGGTACAACTCATCCAGAACTTAATATCTCTGACTGTGCCAGCTGGTTGACATGGACTACTGCCGAGCAGCCTCATGCTGCGTGGGGTGGTATCATAGGATATTCAAAGTATCAGAGTCCACTAGCGCCAGATGTCCTGATAACGTCTATGGATGGTAAATGTCAGGGTAACTGGTGGGCTGCACCGGCTGGTGCTTCTCCGCTGGGTTGGGCATCAGGAATGAACGAAGAGAAGGTCATCGGTAAGAAGAACTCTCTGCAGCCATTGCGAGACATCAATTATTGATCACCCACTGGCTCCCTCAAAGTGAGGAACAATAAAAGAATGTAAGATTAATGAAGATCATAAGAAATATATTCGGATTGTCGGCTTTGACGATGCTATCGTTACTCGCAGCTTGTGCTGAGAGCGAATACGTAGTAGAGGACAAGCCTCTTGATGATTCGGGCATCATCCACATCGGAGGCGTCCAGTATGCCGAGGTGGAAACCTCGCTCGCCGGTCTCACAACACGCGCTGATGGCGATGGTACCCCAGCAAACTCTTCGGTAGATGCCGAGACTGTGGAGTGGCTTCTGGGTCCACTCTTCGGAGGACTGGATATTACCTACGGAGCCAAAGGAAAACCTGAAACTAAGAAGGTGGCGATACTGCAACTCCTGAAGAACGATGGCGCTACGGGCATGACTTCAGACGATATCAGATATTCGTCTTACACTGGTCCTAATGGCGAGAAGATCGCAGAGTACTCGTTCAAATACCTAGGGACTGACACTGATGCCAAGTGGTATGACAATGGTGAGCATTTCTTCCAGGGTGTATTTGTGCCAGAGAAGTTGCGCTACGATTCTGATGCTTCTGAGACCCAGGAGACCGTCAACGGATCGTTGTCATCAAAAGCCCCAAATCTGAAAATCGACCAGAGTAAGGACGTAAAAACCGATGTCGACGCTAACTATACTTTGTTGGAGCGATACCTCGGTATGCCAGCCGATGCTACAATCCATGCTACTGTCGGCCGTATCAAGCTGCCATTCCGTCATCGTCTGGCACGTGTACTGGCATACGTTCTCATCGATCCGACGATGGGCACAGGTGTTACGATCAAGGGATATAAAAAGGCCGCCGATGGTATCACCGATGTCACGACAGAAGATGCTTCGACCAGTGCCATCCGCTTCTGCAACGTGGAGGTGCTAGCCGGCGTCGAGCAGAAAGCCGGTACTACAAGTGGCCACTCCGAACTTACCCCGAGATGGGATAAGTCGCGTAAGGTCATACCTCATTTTGTAGAGGAGAGTGGTAGTAAGAACTCGCTGGGGGAAGAGAAGAATGCCGACTTCATCATGTTCTATAATACAGAACTGAAGACTTATATCTTCCCGGCTAATGACGATGCCTGGGCGGAGGCAAAGTCCAAATGGGATACCGCCTACACCACGGCCCTGGGTGGTAGCGATTCTGCCGAGGATAAGCGTAAGGCAGCCGACGTAGCCGACACTAATTCTGGTTACAAGCGCACGGTCTATGGCGTAGTGCCATGCTATGACCTCATTGTTCGCCCAACCTATAAGACCGAGGAGATGGTGATGTATGACGAGGACCTTACAGGCACCAGCAAGCAGGACCTTGTCGAGAAGATTAACACCATCGACTTTGAGATCACGCTGAATAACGGCTTGGAGTACTACAAGAGCTTTGAGTTCGACCTCGATGCTAACTTTCAGACCATCGTCTATCTGCGCATCAATCGTGAGTCTATCGACTACAATAGTTCAGGCGCTGAGGTCTGGAAGGAGAAAGTCCATGACGATGGCTACTATGGTGTGAATAATCAGAATGGCAATACGCTCTCGTATGCTGGCAGCAGCTGGCAGCGTGCCTATCGCATCGGTAGTAGGAATCCTAATGTGACCGATGGTCATTATTACGGTCAGGATGATGCGACCGACGATAATGCAGTGCAGGATGATGACGTGATGCCATGGTATCCGCAGTATGTAGATCAGACCAAGTGGATCCAGATGTTTGCTGAGGCACGTGCCGGAGGTTTGCATCATGGCGATTACTTTATTCTGGATAGTGATATTACAATCGATGCATCGCAGCTCCCTGCCGACTTCGTTTTCACGGGTCACCTCGATGGCCAGGATCATACGATAACGCTGACCGGTATGGGAGAGCCTGTAGTTGATACACCTGCGTGGGATGAAGATAATTATGTAGAAGCTGGAACTGACGATTATTCATCTTCTCTTTATATCTTCAAAGATGAAGTTTATATTCCTTATGTGATGCCTCAGCTTTATTCTGTGGTACATCATGATGCGGTTGATGCTACCTATTTTACAACCGTTGATGAATATAATGCTGCACATGCAGAAGATGAAGGATTCTCAGAGATCTCAGCAGAAGTCTTTGAAACCCTATCGCAAGAGCAGAAGCTTAAATCTCCTGCGGTTGAAGAAAATGATGAATATGTTTTGGCTGATCCTCAACCAACGATAGAGCAGATGCTTGAAGGAGGTTTTTATGAGAAGATTGATGAGAGTAGTTTTGTCGAGCATAACCCCACACTGTATGTGAATAAACCTATCCATCATGATGCCATAACCCACATGGGCAGCTCTACGCTCTTTGCAGGTCTGAACGGCGCTTATGATGCCGCCATCGGTGAGGCAAATGTTCATTCCGAAAAAGGAATCCTTGTGCCATACGTCGATCCTGTTACCCTCACAGGCTGGCGAGCTGAGGTGATCAATACCAGAATCGCAGGTGCAGACATGTTCCCATCTTCGGTATTTGAGACTGATGGCTCGTACGATGTGACTAAGGTCTCTGGCTACATCTACAATTGCTGGAAAGGTTCGGAGAAGATCAAGAGCCACACTCCATCATTGCCAAAATATAAATGATAAGTATGAAGCGATACTATATATTATATATAATGTGTGCCACCCTGTTGGCCTGCTGTTCCGAAGAAGCTCTTTTCGAAGAGTCTTCACTGACTCAGGAGCAGAAGGCTCTGCTGGGTACTGCGGTGAACTTCAATCCATCGATGGCGGAGGCGTTTGCTGAGACGCGAGCTTCTTACAACCACAATGGTGAGTTCAACGAAGGAGACATCATGCAGATCTATCGTCAGTATTGGGATGGATCGGCAGGAACGTGGGCTGCACTTCAGGCTTTCCGCACCTATTCGTATGATGTGACCTATGCTACAGGTACGTCGATCAACCTCAGTACCGACTGGAAGGTCGCTGTAAATCCCGCTCGAAAGAAGTGTGATGACTGGAACTCAGAAACTAAGAGCGGTACGTTTTACGATCAGACGCCAGCCGACTCCCTGACCTGGGAGAATGGTACGACGGTACGTTTCCGAGCCTGGAGCCGCAGTAATGTGGCAGGTTGTCTGAGCAATGGTGGTGCAGGTAGCTATTATCCGGACTTCTGCATCGCCGACTGGGTGACCGTGTCGGGTCCTACCATGGGTATTCCTCTCACTTTGCGTCATGTCTGTAGCCGAATCGGATTCAGTGCCAAGGCGGGCAATCAGTTTGCCGGTGCTGAGATCTGCCTCAATCTGGCAGATTATATGTGGGATGACAATGCAGACAGCCATGAGAATGATCGGGCTGATAAGTTGACAGAGGCCGAGGCTCAGGAAGTAGTCAATGAGATCAACGCCGTCTATAATCGTATGTGTATGCCAGCGGGCGTAGAGATTGAGGGTGGTACACTCCGTGCCATGACCAACACTCTATATGATAATCTGAAAGACGAGAGCAAGTTCAATCTGATCGAGCAGAAGACTGTCGCTGACGGTATCGTGGATTATGGCACAGAAACGCCAGCATACATCGCATCGGACGTCAAGCGCCCTATATTCTCCAATGTAGATGGCCGACTCTATATGATCACCATCCCTTATGATATGAGTGACAACGAGGCTACTCAGGGCGAAGTATTGTCTATTCCAGCGAAGACCCGTTTCAAGATTAAGCTCAGGGATGTGAATAATGGAGACCACGACCTTAGCACCGGTGGATATGAATATAAGGAACACATCTTCTCGCTCAGTGACATCAAGAAGGCTGATGGAACACCTTTGTATCCGAATGGATTGCCGATGTTGCCTGGAACAAGCTATCGTTTCACCGTGGGTTATCTGTATGATCAGCTGACCGTCTCAGTGATTGAGGAAGGTATCGACTGGTCAACCGCAGATGTGGAGAATGGTGATGCCTCTGACCAAGCGGTCGCTGAGAATAATACCACTCCTTATGGCTGGTGGCAGGATGCCATCAATTTGTCCATTACCCAGACCAAGGAAAGTAAGGACTATAACCCAATCTTCAAGATTTCGACAGCCGAAGAATTCAAGGAATTCATAGCGCTTGTAAACGGTACTGCTGCCACAAAGACTTCTGGTCTGGAGCGAGCTTCCCGTATAGAAGATAACCCGGACGCAGATGCCTTGCTTGATAATAATGAGACGAAGAAATACTGGTGGTATGACGTAGCTAAAACAGAGGAAAGCCTTGCTACACCGACAGGTGACACCGTGTGGGTCTCACGTGAGGATGCTGTGGCTCAGGGTTATGTGTTCTATCGCCGATACTATCCACAGATTTCGGATAAGGCCGCCTATTCTATCGAGGACTACGTGCGAGGACCGGTCAGTTTCTATGACGAGCAGGTCAATCTTCACCTCGTTGTGCAGTTGACGCAGGACATCGATCTGCATGACTGGCAGCTGGAAAGTATCGGAAATTCCAACACTACACCATTCAAGGGCTTCTTTGATGGTGGTACTCACTTGCTGAGCAATGTGAATATGCGTCAGCAATATCTCTTCGGCTATATGGAAGACGGTGAGATACGCGACCTGAAGCTCTCGTCGACCCATAAGCTGGCATTGCTAAATGAAGGCTATGTAAGCAGCGCCATACGTAATCTGCGCATCGTAGGCATCTCGCTCAAGGCAGACTGTACCGGGTCGCCGATTGCTGAGAGTCTGCTCGGTACGGCCTATGTCGTAGGCTGCATCCATGAAGGAGATGCCGGCGGTGCACTTGTCGGTACGGCCAACAACCTTACGATGTACGGCTGTATGCATGCCTCTGCCAATATCACGGGGGCAGCTCTGCTCGGAAGTTATGCCGCTGGCAGCCAGAGCAACTACTTTGCTCCACAGAACAAGAAATCTGAGCTGCGTTGGAGCCAGTTTATGTGCAACTACTATCAGCACAACTACAATCAGATAACCAATGCTGTAGGCTCAACAACAGATGATTATCGTCCGCAGGAGTATATCCGTGGAGCACGCCAGCACATCCTTCGTGCCAAGAACGACAACCTGATAGGCGACGATGTGCCATACGATAAGTTGCAGGGGATGCAGAAGGAGGAGTTCTACGGTCTTGCCCCATGGAAGGCTATGAACTATGCTATCTTCCAGTATAACCAGATGAACGTAGCTTTGGCTTCGGAATACCACAGTTACCCCGAGAGCCATCAGTGTCACATGGTATACGAGGTCGATGATATCGGCTATGCACACCTTTATCCACAGCTCGTTGCAGGAACTCCGACTGCAGGAGGTGTGAAGAATATTCTGCTTCTGAATAACTGATCATTGAGATGAAACAAAGATATTTATATATGACCTTGGCGCTCCTGACCGCCTGTGCCGCTGATGATGACGTGAGCGTGCAGGAGGTGCATGAGTTCACGCTGACTTCGGAGGTGACCCCTTTTGTCGGTGAGGAGGCCGATACACGCAGTAACCTTGAGGGTACAGGTTTTGAGGATGGCGACTGGATACGTCTAAAGATCATCTGTCCGTTTGTCGATAATTCTGAATATGGTGAAAGTACGTGGGGAAACAGCTACGACGCCTTCTTCCTGCTGAAGAGAAGTGGCGGAGCATGGACTTACCTGACCTCTGACGACCATTGTGATATCACTGGCTCGTACAGCTACAGCGGTAGTCCGCAGGTAGGTGGCTTCTACGAGGCGCAGCAGACTCCGTACGTCTATATGGCATCGACCTGGAGCGAGGAGAAGAATTTCAAGACCTCCAACAATACCCATGTGTTGCAGTACTGCCACGTATTCCATGCCGACCAGCGAAAGCCTGAGCATTATAAGGCCTCTGACCTGCTTTGGGCGCAGCAGTATATGCAGACGGGAGCATGGAATGTGCATCTCAACTTCGAGCACAAGATGGCCTGCATCACCTTTGAAATCGTATCTGCTACTACTCTGAGCAATGAGACAGTTCTTACTCTCGAAGGAATGCCAGACATCGACCAGCAGGAGATTGTCATCGGAGACTATTATGCCGAGAAGAGTAAGATCAATTCGGCTGGCAACTTCAATTATAAGAACAAGAGTTCCTGCAACTATGAACACAACGGTAAGGTGATCGGCATTGGAGTAAATGTTGACGCTGCCAACCGATCGTACGCCTATCCGATGACAGGCAACCCTAATCCGGCTTACAACAAGACGTTCACGGGAAGCGAGATTATACCAAATACGGGTGTATACACGGCATATAAGGTTGATAACAGCCACTACCGTATGATTGTACCGCCTTGTGTCCTGACTAAAAATGCCCAGATCTGGGTACGCGACGGCGAACGACGCTATATGATGCAGCTTGCACGAAAGGATTTTCATGAGGGCGAGCTCTATCCTGTAAAGGTAAAATTGTAATATGAACAGTTTGAGACATACATATTATATTATATTAGCATTGCTTCTGGGATTCGTTTCATGTACCAATGAGACGGAAATCGCTAATCATCCCGAATACTGCGATCCGATGGTGCTGCGAGCCATCCATGCTGTCATCGATAATGGTGGCAGCACCCGAGCTGTGACTCCTCTTATCGATTCTATCGGCAAATATAAGTTCATGCCGAACGATGAAATCATTTTTACCATGATCGAGCGTACTAAGCGTCCTATCCGTCCGACGTTTAGTTATCAGAATGTGCATTACGACAGTGAAATCAATGGCGACGATGTGTCATGGAAGCGTAAGATACCAACCAATGACATCTTCTGGAGCGATGGCTCTGAGCCGCATACTTTCATCGGGTATATTCTGCCTCATGAGGATGCTAAGACGGCAGAAGCATCTGGCTTTGACTGGCATCATGACACAGAGAAAGATGTCTACTATGGCAGTATCGGCAATCCGGCGGTTGCCAGCGAAATGATTGACTATACAAGTTCCCCTCTCGGAACTGACCGTCCTGAGCCTTATGACCTCGAGAAGCTTCGTAAGGAGGACTTGCTCCTGACCTACAGCACGGAGATGCAGAACGAGGATGCGATGGCATGGATCCGCTTTCATCACGGACTGGCCAGCGTACGTGTGACGGTAACCATTACCGGTTATTCTTCGACGGGTACTGACCCTGATGCTGAGACCAAGGTCACCGATATGTTACTTCTGGATCAGCCGACCATGTATAAATGGGATAATAAGGGATATGAGGCTGCTCCGCTTGAAGCTGGAGATCAGGCGATACTCAACGGATTTACAGATTGGGGAGGAGAAGCCCCTGCCTGGAACCAGAAGAAGACAATGAAGCTCTGGCAGCCGCGTGAATATCATGGTACGGGTGTCGGCCGTACATTCTCCTTTTATGGTATCGTTGCCCCTGGTTTGCAGAATGAGGTGGTAATGACATTCAAAGTGTCGTATCCTGATCCTCTCGATCCGAACCAGGAAGCCCGATTGGAGAAAGACTATAAAGCTACTCTGAAACTCGATAAGGATGTGGAGTTCCGCCCTGGCTACTGCACCTCGATCAACGTCAACCTCAACCACAAGGATGAGAAGATGACCGTAGGAGCAGAATACATGTCTTGGCAGAATGATGACTCCCCGGATGAAGGTTCGCTTCGAAAGAATTCTACTTATCTTTCGTATACTGGTCGTGAAAAAATTACCATTGTGGGAGACGCGAAGGCTACGGCCGATGATGCTACATGGCTCTACACCGCTACCAGTGGTAAGATAGTGGATATCTATGGTAATGATGGTTCGGCCGCTCATCCTTTCCTAATCTGTACCGCCGATCAGCTGCTTTCGTTTGCTTACGAGGTGAAGAATGGTAGGGCATTCGAGCATCAGTTCGTGAAACTTGATGCCGATATCACTTTGCAGCCAACTAAGAATGTAGAGGACTCCAAGCGTGTGACGTGGATCGGTGTGGGTGATGCTTCACATCCTTTCAATGGATTCTTCTTGGGTAGTGGCCGCTATATCAATGATTTGTATGGAGCGCATTTCTTCTACACAATCGGAGAGAATGCGGTGATTGACAAACTGAACTTCGGCAATGTCAAGGAGGTGCAGGGTTGTGGCGTGGTCGCCCACGAGAACAAAGGCCTGATCTGTGGCTGTTATATCGATGGTGACGTGAAGGAGACCGATATGTCTGCGCAATATACGGGTAGTATTGTAGGTGTCAATCAGAGCTTTATCATTGCATGTGCTCACATCGGTAAGGTAGAAGGCCGTGGAACCATCGGAGGCCTTGTCGGATTCAATAACGGTACGGTTATGGCATGCTACCATTGCGGTGAGATTGCATCATTGGATGGAAGTACTAATCTCCATGCCACGGTCGGTAAGCGTGGCGATGGAACTGATGGTACGAACAAGAGTATCATGTTCAGCTGCTATTTTGACAATAGTCTGATTACTCATACGCCTACGTTGGAGCCTAACAAGTCTGGCTATCCGCTTAGTACCTCTGTAATGCAATCCAATGCTTTTGTCAATTCGGACAGGGTATTTGTATATGATACAGATTACAATACGTCTCAAGGCAAGACTTTGAGACAAGTGGTGATAGAGGATATATTGAAAATTACAGATGAAGGTCAGTCAATACCCCAATTGGCCGCTCTGGTTTTTGGCGATACAGGTCTGTTATCAGATAATGTCTGGAAATTGTTTGAGTATCACTTCAGCCTGAATGAAGCAATCAAGATATTCGGCTATTGGCTTGATGCCATTGTGGCTCAAGATAAGGATAATGTGAAGACTAATTGTCATGATTTCACCAAAGAGCAGATTCTGTTCTTAAAGCAGCATTATAACGCAGAACATAAATTCATATATACTCCAGCTACCTATCCTAAGGTTCAATAATAAAAGTAAGGGGGTGAACGCAACGTTCACCCCCTTACTTTTATCCTTGTTTTTTTATTTCTGCGATCCGATCCACAGCAGCGCCATGGCGATGATGACGAAGAGGAGATCGATGGCTTTGGATTTGATGTTCTTCTCTTTGAAGAGGATCCAGCCACAGAGGAAGCTCACGAGGACGCTGGAGCGGCGGACGAGTGAGGTGACTGAGATGAGCGCGTCGGGGTAGGAGAGCGCGTAGAAATAACAGAAGTCGGCCACGGAGAGGAAGATGGAGATCAGTGGGATCTGCCACTTCCAGTGGAATGGGTGCTTGTGGCGGTGACGCGCTGGCGCCCAGCAGATGAGGCAGACGATACCCATCATCAGTACCTGGTAGAAGTTATACCACGACTGGATGATCATCTTATTGAAACCACGGTTTGGCCAGAGTCCGAAAAGACCCTGGCCATTTTCTGGATCGCCCACCAGGAACTTGTCGTAGAGGCCCGAGATCGCACCGAAGATAGTGCCGGCGATGACCATCCAGATCCAGATGCTGCTCTTGAGCGAGATACCTTCCTTCTTGCCACTGCGACTGATCATCGCGAAAGCGAGGATGGAGATGAGGACACCGGCCCACTGCCAGGCGTTGAGTTGTTCGCCGAAGATGAAGATGGCGCCGAGCAGGACGAGAATCGGACGAGTGGCATTGATTGGCGAAGCGATGGTCAGAGGCAGGTGTTTCAAGCCGTAGTACGCGCAGATCCACGATGCCAGCACGATGGCCGACTTGGCTATAATATATATATGTATAGTGGCGTCTTCGATAGGAGGGATATACAGCAAACTGCCCGCATCGATGCTGCCAGTGGCCGAGAAGACGACCAGTGGCAGGAAGATGAGCGAGCAGAATACGGTATTGAGCAACAGGACGGGAATGACCGCGTTGTCTTTTAACGATACCTTTTTGCAGACGTCATAGCATCCCAGCAGCATGGCTGAGATGAATGCGAGGATAATCCACATTGGGAGGAATACTGATTACAGATTACTTGCTCAGGAAGGCTGTCTTGAGCGACGCTGCATACTCATCCATGAGGTCGATGGTGTTGATGCGGAACTTGCGATAGCCGAAGATCAGCTTGTCCTTCTTCTTGTTGAGTGCTACGCGGTCTGAGATATAGTCTTCGCCAGCGCGACGGAGCATCTTTCGATCCGGATTGTCGCCATTGTAACGGAAGTTGATGCGACGCATCTTCAGGACGAGTTTGTTTGCCTGGAGCGAGAGATCGAGGACGTAGTGATACTCGCACTTGTCGGTCGCAAACATGCTTGACGAGAAGATGATCTCCTGACGAACCATCATCTGCACGGTATATGGCTCTTCTGGCTGAAGGTCCTGGCTGCTGATGATACGCTTGTCTTTCATGCAACGATCGACCCATGCCTTCATCTTCTCAAAGGTTTCGTCGGCTTTGATGTCCTGTGGCAGTTCGAGTTCGCGTACCAGATATACCATGCCATTCTCTTCTGGGATAGGGGCGAGGTACTTGGCGTTCGGATCTACGCCTGCGGGAGTCTCTGTTTCAATAGGTGCAGTGATCTGCGCTTGTGTGGTGGCTACGACGCCAAGGGCGAGTGCCAGCATGAGAAAGATACGATTCATATTTTTTTGAAAAAAGAATTTATACTTATCCTTTGGCCTTGAATGCCAGTGCATAGATACGCATCTGCTTAATCATCGACAGGAATCCGTTAGAACGGGTAGGAGAGAGGTTCTCCTTGAGTCCGATCTGCTCGATGAAGTAGAGGTCGGATGCAAGGATCTCATCCGGGGTGTGGTCGCTGAGTACCTGGATGACCAAGCTGACGAGACCTTTGACGATGACCGCGTCGCTGTCGCCAGTGAAGTGGATGGTTTGGGTCTCCTCGTCATAGTCGGCCTGCAGCCATACGCGGCTCTGGCAACCCTCGATGAGGTTCTGTGGGGTTTTGTACTTCTCGTCGAGCGGCTCAAGGCTGTTGCCCATCTCGATGATCATCTGATATTTGTCCATCCAGTCGTCGAAGGCTGAGAAGTCGTCGATGATCTGGTCCTGAATGTCGTTGATAGAATTTACCATAATAATTTTACTAATAAGTTACCCACCTTCTGCAGGGTCTCTGCCGAGAGCTTGTCGAGTGTATCGCCCGTCGTATGCCAGTAAGGGTAGAAAGTGCCATCGGTGTCCATGCGGGTGTCGATAATATCGACGGTAGGGAGGCCGAGAATCTGGTTGACGAAGACATGGTCGTCGGTGATGCCGCCGCCTCGCTGGTTGATGAAGAGGTTCTTGTAGCCGAGGTCAGCAGCGGTGCGCCAGATCTGATCGACGTAGGTCGATGCGTACCGGTCGCTGTAGTATTCGCGATAGAAGGTGGCATCTGGAGCACCTACCATGTCGAGCAGGATGCCATACTGAGCGCGGTAGCCTTCCTGAATGGCCTGCTTGCACCAGAGCTGTGTTCCCATGCCCCACCACTTCTCGTCGTGCGAACCCTTCCAGTCGTCAGGAGCACCATAGTCCTCGACGTCGGTCAGGAAGATGTCGATACCCATCACTGGCTGTTTCTGACTAGCCAGGCGAGCCAGTTCGAGCAGGACACCTACGCCGCTGGCTCCATCGTTGGCTCCGTCGACCGGATGCTGACGCTTGGCCGGATCTGGATCGTTGTCGGCCACATGGCGGCAGTCCCAGTGACTGATGAGGAGGACGCGCATCTTGGCATCCGGATTATAGCTGCCGACGATATTGATGACCGGCAGTTTCTTGCCATCGTAGGATGTGGCTTCGGTACGCTGCACTTTCACGCTGGCACCATGACGGACGAGCTCGCTCTCAAGCCATGTGCCGCATTGCTGCTGCGCCTCAGTGCCCGGGACGCGAGGCCCGAAGTCGAGCTGCTGCTTGACATAGAGCATCGCAGAGTCGGCACAGAACTGAGGTTGTGAGACCGCTTTAGTGGCCGTCGATGGTGTGGATTCTGAGTTGCTTGAAGTTGTAGCAGACTTGCTGCAGCTACAGCACACGGTGGTCAGCGCAAGTCCGGATATTATGAGTTTTTTTAGCATCTAAATTCTCAGAAGAGACCTTGTTTTTATCTTTTCTGGGATGCAAAAGTAGTAAAAAATCCTCACTTTTGGGTACAAATCCCACATTTTTTATAGGTCTATAACATAAAAAAGCATTTTTTGTGCCCAAAGATACCATTATCTCGACAAAAATTATTAAATTTGCAGCAATTTTAAAGCGCTTCCTTATCCCGCAAGTAATCTTATAGATGAAAAATATTACACATGATGGCCGCGTTGTGAAAGTCGACGGCCGACAAGTGACTGTTTGCTTTATTCAGAATTCCGCATGTTCCGGATGTCATGCTAAGGGCATCTGCTCTAGTCAGGACCAGGCGGAGAAGATCGTTGTGGCCGATAGTCAGGGTGTGGAGTATAGTGTAGGGGAGAAAGTCAATATCATTGTGAGCAATGAGATGGCCTGGTCGGCCGTGGTGCTGGCGTTTATGGTACCGTTGGTACTGGCTTTCATCGCGCTTTTTGTGGCTGTCCCTCTTGTCGGGGAGATGATGGCTTGCCTGATTACGCTCGGTGTACTGGCGGTCTATTATCTGGTACTTTTTGCTCAAAGGGACAAGCTCAATCGAAAGGTGGTGTTTACGATCGCACGATCGTAAACAGTGAGGAGTGAGGAGTTTGGAGTGTTTCCCCTCACGCGCTTATTTTACGTTGCAGGAATAACTCCTAACACCTATCTCCTCACTCCTAACTGAGAAATTATCAACAACTAAATAATATTATAACATTATGAATTTAATTTTAGTTTCTCTTATCGTACTTGGTGCGATTGGAGTCATTGGCTCTTTGGTCCTTTATTTTGTGGCCAAGAAGTTCTATGTCTTCGAAGATCCACGAGTGGGTCAGGTAGAGGAGTTGCTGCCAGGCGCTAACTGCGGTGGCTGTGGCTTCCCTGGTTGCCACGGTATGGCCGATGCCTGCGTGAAGGAGAAGGATGCCAGCAATTCGCTGGGTAGCCTGCTCTGTCCTGTAGGTGGCGCTGACTGCATGGCTAAGGTGGCTGGTGTCCTCGGTGTAGAGGCTGGTGCTGCTGAACCAAAGGTCGCTGTGGTTCGTTGTAATGGTAGCATTGCTTGCCGCCCTAAGACTGCCAGCTACGATGGCGCTAAGTCTTGTGCTGTAGCTGCTGCTACTTTCGCTGGCGAGACTGGTTGCGCATTCGGCTGTCTCGGACTGGGTGACTGTGTGAAGGCTTGTACCTTCGATGCTATCCACATGAACACTGAGACTGGCCTTCCTGAGGTCGACGAAGACAAGTGTGTGGCTTGTGGTGCTTGTACGAAGGCATGTCCTAAGATCGTGCTTGAGCTCCGCAAGAAGACCTCAATGAAGTCTAACCAGCCTAAGCGTGTCTGGGTATCTTGTATCAACAAGGACAAGGGTGCTGCGGCTCGTAAGGCTTGTGCCAGCGCTTGTATCGGTTGTGGTAAGTGCCAGAAGACCTGTAAGTTCGAGGCTATCACCGTTGAGAACAATGTGGCTTACATCGACGTAGAGAAGTGTAAGGCTTGTGGCATGTGCGTAAGCGAGTGCCCAACAGGTGCTATCCACTGCACTCCAGCTGTCCAGGTTGTAGTCGACAAGCTCAAGGCTAAGAAGGAAGCTGAGAAGAAGGCTGCCGCAGAGGCTGCTGCCGCTGCCAAGGCCGCTGCTGAGGCTACCCCAGTAGCACAGCAGGCTGCTCCTGCCGCTGCTCCAGCTGCAGCACAGCAGAACCAATAATTATAAAATGATAAAATTAAATAATTATAGAATTGTATGTGCTGCTTGATGTGACATTTCGCGTAAGAGAAGTAACAATTTTATAATTTTCTAATTCTTCAATTTTATAATTTGATTTTTTGATTGTAAAAGCAAAATTGATAATATGAAGACTTTCAAACTCGGCGGTGTTCATCCCGCCGCAAATAAGCTTTCAGACAAGGCGCCTATCGAGGTGGCTGCAGTTCCTGCAGTTGTCGCCATCCCAATGGCACAGAACCTGGGTGCTCCGTCAAAGGCTATCGTCGCTAAAGGCGATAAGGTGAAGGTGGGTACTCCAATTGGCGAGCCAGGCGGATTCCTTTCTTCTTTCGTACATTCTTCAGTCTCAGGTACTGTCGATAAGGTAGATCTCGTTGAGGATGCCACCGGCAAGAAGGTGCCAGCTGTCTTCATCAAGGTTGAGGGCGACGAGTGGGAAGAGACCATCGACCGCTCGAAGGACATTGTCCGCGAGATCAAGCTTGAGAAGCAGGAGATCATCGACCGCGTCAAGGCATGCGGTATCGTAGGTATGGGTGGTGCTACCTTCCCAACTCAGGTCAAGCTTACTCCTCCTCCTACAGCCAAGCCAGAGTGTGTCATCATCAATGCTGTAGAGTGTGAGCCATATCTCACCTCTGACCACTCACTCATGCTCGCTCATCCTGAGGAAATCCTCATCGGTGTGCAGATCCTTGAGAAGGCTATGGGTGTCAAGAAGGCTTACGTAGGTATCGAGGCCAACAAGCCAGATGCTATCAAGCTCATGACCGAGACCGCAAAGAAGGGTTTCCCTGAGATCGAGATCGTTCCTCTCCAGCTCAAGTATCCACAGGGTGGTGAGAAGCAGTTGATCAATGCTGTTATCGGTAAGGAGGTTCCATCAGGCGGCCTGCCAATCGCTACTGGCGCTCTCGTTCAGAACGTTGGTACCGCATTTGCCGTATACGAGGCTGTTCAGAAGAACAAGCCACTCATCGAGCGTGTCGTTACTGTCACTGGTAAGTCTGTCAAGAAGCCATCGAACTTCCTCGCTCGTCTCGGCGTTCCTGTTGCTGACCTCATCGCTGCTGCTGGTGGCGTTCCTGAGGATACTGGCAAGATCATCTCTGGTGGTCCAATGATGGGTAAGGCTATGCCAGACACCAATTCTTATATGGTCAAGGGTTGCTCTGGCATACTGATCATGAAGAATGAGGAGGCTCGCCGTAAGGCAGCTGGTCCTTGTATCAAGTGTGCCAAGTGTGTACATGCTTGTCCAATGGGTCTTCAGCCAAACTTTCTGGCTAAGTATTCTGAGCTCAACATGCTCGACAAGGCTGAGGAGGAGCGCGTATACGACTGTATCGAGTGCGGCTCTTGCCAGTTCTCATGTCCTGCCAACCGTCCATTGCTCGACTGGATCCGTCAGGGTAAGCCAAAGGTAATGGGTATCCTTCGTGCACGTGCTGCTGAGGCTAAGGCCAAGGCCGATGCTGCAAAGGCTGCTGCAGAAGCAAAGAAGTAATTATTAATTATAAAATGATAGAATTAAAAAATGATAGAATTGAATGTCCTTTTGACGAGATTATTCGCGAAGAAAAGGTAACAATTTTATAATTCTTTAATTCTTCAATTCTTCAATTTATAGAATATGAAACTTAACGTCTCATTGTCTCCGCACGTCCACAGCGGCAACAGCACCCAGAAGTGTATGCTTCAGGTGATCATTGCGCTGTGTCCTGCACTGCTCTGGTCGTTCTACCAGTTCGGCATGGGTGCCATCATCGTCACCCTCACTGCCGTATGTGCTTGCGTGCTTTTTGAGTTCCTGATTCAGAAGTTCGTCATGAAGACGACTCCAAGCATCTGCGATCTCTCTGCAGTCCTCACCGGTCTGCTCCTGGCTTTCAACGTGCCAAGTAACCTCCCAATCTGGATCATCATCATCGGCGCTCTCGTAGCTATCGGCATCGGCAAGATGTCTTACGGTGGCTTGGGCCAGAACATCTTCAACCCAGCGCTCACTGGTCGTATCTTCCTCCTCGTGGCTTATCCAGTACAGATGACCACCTGGCCTACCGAGGCTGGTTATGCTGACGTCGCTACCGGTGCTACTCCATTGGCTGTCATCGGTCAGTACATCAATGGCGCTAACGTAGAGCTCCCTAATATGATCGACTGCCTCGTTGGTACTACCGGTGGTTCGATGGGTGAGATCTCAGCCATCGCATTGCTCATCGGTTTCGTCTACATGCTCATCCGCAAGACCATTACCTGGCACATTCCAGTATCGATCCTCCTCTCTTCACTCGTATTCGGCTTCCTGTTCTATGGTTTCGACTTCCAGATCGCCGTTACCGAGCTCCTCTGTGGTGGTATGATGCTTGGTGCTATCTACATGGCTACCGACTATGTGACTTCTCCAATGAACTCACGCTCGCAGCTCATCTACGGTGTCTGCATCGGTTTCCTGACTATCGTGATCCGTCGTTTCGGTGCTTACCCTGAGGGTATGTCGTTCGCGATCTTCATTATGAACGCCTTCGTACCTTTGCTCAACACCTATGTAAAACCACAGCGTTTTGGCGTTGTTAATAAGTAATCACTACTATGGCAAAGCTTGAAAATTCTCTTAAGAACATGTTCCTGTCGTTGACAGTGATCACTGTTGTCGTAGGCGGTCTTCTCGGTGCTGTAGCTATGGTTACTGCCGATCCTATCGCGCAGGCTACCGCTGCTGCTCAGACAGCCGCTATCAAGGCCGTTGCTCCAGAGTTCGATACCGTAGGCGAGGCTACCACCTCTACTTCAACCAATGGCGAGGCAGCTACCGTATTCCCAGTGATGAAGGGTGGCCAGCAGGTTGGTTGCGCCGTACAGGCCATCACCAAGAATGGTTTCGGTGGCAAGGTAACCGTTATGATCGGTTTCGACGCTGAGAAGAACATCTCTGGTTACGCTGTCCTCAACCACGCTGAGACCCCAGGCCTCGGTTCAAAGATGCCTGAATGGTTCCAGAAAGGCGCTAAGGGTGACGTCATTGGCAAGAACCCTGGCAAGAACAACCTCACCGTCAGCAAGGACGGTGGCGAGGTTGATGCCATCACTGCTGCTACCATTTCTTCACGTGCATTCCTCGATGCTGTAGCTCAGGCATACAGTGTTATCTCAGGTGTTGATGCTGCTACTTCTGCTACTCAGCAGGCTGCTGCTCCTGCTGCACCAGCAGAGACTGAGGCAGAAGATCAGACCACTGATGGTCCTGAGGAGGCTAATCCTTCAGGTGAATAATTGTAGAACCGTATAATAATATATAATATGAGTAAACTTGGTATTATTATCAACGGCCTCATTAAGGAGAACCCAACCTTCGTGTTGCTCCTTGGTATGTGCCCAACCCTGGGTACCACCTCTTCGGCCATCAACGGTATGTCGATGGGTCTTGCCACCATGGCAGTACTCATCTGCTCAAACATCGTTATCTCATTGATCAAGGGCTTTATCCCTGATAAGGTACATATCCCATGCTATATCGTCGTCATCGCAGGCTTCGTGACAGTTGTCCAGCTCTGCCTGAAGGCTTATTTGCCTGAGGTTGACGCTAAGCTCGGTCTGTTCATTCCATTGATCGTTGTAAACTGTATCGTACTCGGTCGTGCAGAGTCATTTGCCGCTAAGAATGGCGCGCTCGATTCTGCTTGTGACGGTATCGGCATCGGTCTCGGTTTCACCGTAGCACTCACCATCATCGGTGCTTGTCGCGAGATCCTTGGCACAGGTGCAGTATTCGGATTGCCAATCTTCCCTGAGAACTATGGTGCTCTCACCTTCGTCCTCGCTCCAGGTGCATTCCTTACCCTCGGTTATCTGAGTGCTATCTTCAACAAGATTTTCAATAAATAAGTTTAGTGTTGAGAGTTTATAGTTGAGAGTAGTTAATAAGTTAAGAGCTATTATGTGTTTTGGTTTTCCAATAACCTATAGAACTAATTAACTTCTCTAAACTCTAATCTCTAAACTCTAAACTAAAAGATACAGAATCATGAGTTATATTATTATGATCATTGCCGCGATATTCGTTAATAATATCGTCCTGGCACAGTTCCTTGGTATCTGTCCATTCCTCGGTGTATCTAAGAAGATCGACACTGCAGCTG
Organism: Bacteroidales bacterium; assembly: GCA_045598885.1. Taxonomy (GTDB): domain Bacteria; phylum Bacteroidota; class Bacteroidia; order Bacteroidales; family UBA3663; genus Liminaster. The sequence continues at coordinate 38,360 of JAZRVB010000139.1, read as the reverse complement.
GCATGGGTATGGCAGTAGCATTCGTTATGCTTATCGCTACCTTGGTGACTTATCCTATCTACTACGGCATCCTCGTACCAGCAGGCCTCGAGTTCATGCAGACCATCGTCTACATCCTCGTTATCGCTGCTCTCGTACAGATGGTCGAGATCATCCTCAAGAAGTCTATGCCATCGCTCTATGCAGCTCTCGGTGTATTCCTCCCATTGATCACTACCAACTGTACTATCCTTGGTGTTGCCATCAACGTCATCAACTTCGAGTACAACATCCTTGAGTCAGCAGTATACGCTGTAGCTACCGCTCTCGGCTTCACCCTCGCTATGGTCCTCTTCGCAGGTATCCGCGAGCAGCTCGAGATCACCAGCCTTCCTAAGGGCATGAAGGGAACCCCTATTGCCCTCATCACCGCAGGTCTCCTTGCCATGGCTTTCATGGGCTTCTCTGGCATCGACAACACTCTCAAGGCTATCTTCGGTATTGGCTAATATTATAGTATCGAATCAATCTTTACATCTGGTGGATCTGCAAAGGTCCACCAGATTTTGTTTATAGGTATTCCTCTGACGCGAAACCATAGATGGGTACGAGGTTGTGGCTTCGTGCATGAACGAAACCATAGATAGGTACCAGGTTATGGCTTCGTGCATGAACGAAACCATAAATAAAAACAGAAATATGGCTTCGTAAAAACGCGAAGCCATATTTCCGTTCCTATTTGTGTCTTAGTGACACAATGTGAGATTATTTGAATATTTTCTTCCGGATAGATTAGAAGAAAATAAGCTGTACGATGATGTAGACAGGCAGGAAGTAGATGAGAGAGAACTTGAGCATGTAGCCGAAGAACGATGGCATCTTGATACCTGACTGCTCAGCGATAGACTTAATCATGAAGTTAGGACCATTGCCAATGTAGGTGAGGGCTCCGAAGAATACTGCACCCATTGAGATAGCCTTGAGCATGACCTCGCTGATACCAGCTACGATAGCACCATCGGCCATTGGTAGGGTGGTAGCGGTAGCGTGGAAGACCATGGCGGTAGGAGCATTGTCAAGGAAGGCTGAGAGACAGCCGGTGCAATAGACGAACTGCCAAGGCTCGGTGACAGGCAGAGGGTTCTGCTGCAGGTACATCAGCGCTGGGGTCATGGTAGCGAAGATACCGCAGAAGACGCAGGCAACCTCGAGGATTGGGGTCCATGAGAAGTTGTTCTCCTTGCGGGTATGCTTCTTGGTGGTGACCATGCTGGCGATAATGATAGCGATGAATGCCCACTCACGGAGGAGCTTGAGGTAGAATGGTGCGTCGTGCTCACCCATAGCTGGGATATAAGTAGCGTTGATGAACATGGTTGAAGCGATGACGCAGAGAAGCCAGAATACATTGAGCAAGCCAGAGATGTGGATGCGGGTCTGGTTGCGGATGTCGGCCTTGATATTCTCGATAGGCTCCTTCTTGAAGTAATAGAGATCGACCATATAGTACAAGCCGAGGAGGAGAGCACCTGCTACGAGCCACTCTGGCATGAGGTTCATGAACCAGGTGAATGGAGCACCCTTCTGGAAGAGCAGGAACAACGGTGGATCGCCCAGTGGGGTAAGCAGACCACCACAGTTGGCTACTGTAGCGATAAAGAACATGATGGTGTGAACCTTGTACTTGCGCTCAGAGATGGTCTGGATGAGCAGACGGATGAGCAACATGGCTGCACCTGTGGTTCCCATGAATGAGGCAAGGATGTAGCCCAGGCCAAGGATGGTAGTGTTGATGGCCGGTGTGGCCTTGAGGTCGCCCTTGATGCAGATGCCACCGGTGGTGACGAAAAGGGCCATGAGCAAGAGGATGAATGGCACGTAGTCATAGATCATCTGATGCTCCAACTCGTGGCTCATGCCATTAAAGCAGAGCCAGATGCCTACAGGTACGCCCAAGAGGAGCGATACGTAGAGCTTGTGGATGTTGTGTTCCCACCACTCTTCCAGCTTGGTAAGAGGGAGGATAGCGATGCAGAGGAGCATCACTACAAAAGGAATCAGCATCCAGGCAGGGATTACATGTTCCATAGATAAATGTGAAATTAAAAATGATAAATTTAAGATTATTTCCTCTTTGATAAAGACTTATTTCTTCTTCTTGCTTTCACGGCCCTCGTTGCGCTCCCAGAAGACACCGTCTTCATAGCCTTGGATGCGGGTGTCGGTCTTGGCTTTTTCGAGGCGTTTGAGCGCCCAGCAGGCATATTCTGGATTGAGCTCGATGCCGCAGTAGTGACGTTCGAGCTTGCGAGCGACGACGGCGGTGGTACCGCTACCTAAGAAGGGATCAATGACTAATCCACCTTTCGGACAGGACGCTAAGATCAGCTTGGCGATGAGCTTCTCGGGTTTCTGCGTCGGGTGGTCGGTGTTCTCTGGCATCGACCAGAAGGGGACAACGAGGTCATCCATAGCGTTGGTCGGATCGCAGTCGTTCCAATAGTTCGGAGGACAAGTGGAACGGTATTTCTCGCCTTGTTCGTTCTGCTGCCAGTCCTTCGGCTGTCCGTCCTGCTTGTAAGGTGCCTTGACGTAGCGACGGAGCTTGACGGCGTCGAGGTCGAAGTAATAGTCCTTGGGATTGCAGACGCCATACCAGATGTCCTCCATCGAGTTCTTCCAGTTGCGCTGTGCGCCGCGGCCTTTCTCTCGTTGCCAGGTGATGCGGTTCATGAGTGTGATGCCACATTCTTCGAGGACGCGCTGCACGCTGGCTGATGAACGCCAGTCGGCACAGACATAAATCGATGCATTCGGCTTGAGCAACCTGACGGCCTGGGGTAGCCACGATCGAAGATACTCCTCGTAGCTGCTGCTTTGCTGCTGCTTGAACTTGCTCCAGCCGAACGAGATTGAATGATTGTAGGGTGGGTCAATGATCAGCAGATCCGCACAACCCTCGGGTAGATTTGGTAGCGCTTTGAGGATGTCCTGGCACAGGACAGAATCCTCAATCTCCTCAGTATTGGCGGGCTCCTTCAGAAACTTCAACTGTGCCGACAACGAGTGGCGCTCAGCGTCGCTGAGTGTCAGGGTCTGGTTGCGTTGAGCACGGTGGCGAATCATTATTTAGTGAGGAGTTAGGAGTGAGGAGTGAGGAATTAGGAGGACATTCTACTCCCCTCCCTTGTGGAGGGGTAGGGGGTAGGGTCTCTTAGTCAAGCTTCAGTACTGCAAGGAACGCCGTTTGTGGAACCTCCACCTTGCCGATCTGCTTCATGCGCTTCTTACCACGCTTCTGAGCCTCGAGCAGCTTACGCTTACGGCTGACGTCACCACCATAACACTTGGCGGTAACATCCTTACGCACCTGCTTGATGGTCTCACGTGCGATGATCTTGGCACCGATGGCAGCCTGGACGGCAACGTCGAACTGCTGGCGTGGGATGAGCTCTTTTAGCTTTTCGCACATACGACGGCCGAAGCGCTCGGCGTTGTCAACGTGGGTGAGAGTAGAGAGTGCATCGACCTGTTCGCCATTGAGCAGGATATCGAGCTTGATGAGCTTCGATGGACGGAAGTCATGAATATAGTAGTCGAACGAAGCGTAACCCTTAGAGATCGACTTAAGCTTGTCGTAGAAGTCGATGACGATCTCGCCGAGCGGGAGGTCGAAGTAGATTTCTACGCGATTCCCCGAGATGTATTTCTGCTCCACGAGGACACCACGCTTGTCGAGACACAGTTTCATGATGCCACCGATATACTCTGTCTGAGTAATGATCGTAGCGCGGATGAATGGCTCTTCGATATGCTCGATGGTCATGATATCTGGCATGCCCGATGGATTGTGGATCTCGGTCTCGACGCCATGCTTGTCGAACACCTTATAAGATACGTTCGGCACGGTGGTAATGACATCCATATTGAACTCACGGCCAAGGCGCTCCTGGATGATCTCCATGTGCAACAAGCCGAGGAAGCCGCAACGGAAACCGAAGCCGAGGGCCAGTGAAGACTCTGGCATGAACGAGAGCGAAGCATCGTTGAGCTGCAACTTCTCGAGCGAAGCACGGAGGTCTTCATAATCCTCAGGATCGATAGGGTAGACGCCTGCGAAGACCATTGGCTTGACTTCCTCGAAGCCTGCGATGGCCTTGTCACAAGGACGCGTCTGATGGGTGATGGTGTCGCCGACCTTCACTTCGGTAGAGGTCTTGATACCTGAGCAGATGTAGCCTACATTGCCACAGCCGACCTCAGGACGTGCCTCCATGTCCATGCGGAGGATGCCTACCTCGTCGGCATCGTACTCCGAACCGGTATTGACGAACTTTACCTTGTCGCCTTTCTTGAGCGTACCGTTGACAATCTTGAAGTAGCCGATGACACCTTTATAAGAATTGAAGACCGAGTCGAAGATCAACGCCTGCAGAGGTGCCTCAGGGTCGCCGACAGGAGCAGGGACGCGCTCTACGATGGCTTCGAGGATCTCAGGTACACCCATGCCGGTCTTACCGCTGGCACGGAGAATCTCTGAGCGGTCGCAGCCAAGGAGCTCGATGATCTCGTCCTCGACCATCTCTGGCATAGCTGAGTCGAGGTCACATTTATTGATGACAGGGATGATCTCCAATCCGTGGTCGATGGCCATATAGAGGTTTGAGATGGTCTGAGCCTGGATGCCCTGAGTGCCGTCGACGATGAGCAGAGCGCCTTCGCAAGCTGCGATGGAACGTGATACCTCGTATGAGAAGTCCACGTGACCCGGAGTATCGATGAGATTGAGCACGTACATGCCAGCTTCCTGCTGTTTGCCGACGTGCATCACCTGTTCTTCCTCGTTAAGTTCGCGAGGAGTGTAGTTATAATCCATCTGGATGGCGTGGCTCTTGATGGTAATGCCGCGCTCGCGCTCCAGATCCATGTTATCGAGAATCTGCGCCTGCATATCGCGCTCGGCTACCGTCTTGGTACACTCCAGCAGACGGTCTGCCAGAGTTGACTTGCCGTGGTCGATATGGGCGATGATACAGAAGTTACGTATATTTTTCATAGAAAAAAGTGCATATTTTCGCGTTGCGAAGATACACACTTTTTTTCGTTTTTGCAAACTATTATTGCAAATAATAGAATTTTAGATGAAAATATCGTCTGGATAGCCGACATCTTCAAGAAATAGCGCTTGCGCAGGAACGGAATCGCCGGCCTGACAGCGGTTCTGACGCTCGATGATGCGGCAGAATTCGTCGACAGAGATCTTGCCTTTACCTACCTGCATCATAGTGCCGACGATGGCACGGACCATGTTGCGCAGGAAACGGTCGGCCTTGATGGTGAAGACGTAATGAGGACCATCCTTTTCCCAGTGCGCCTCCATGATCTTGCAGATGTGCGTCTTGACATCAGTGTGAAGCTTGGCAAAGGACGTAAAGTCGCTGTAGAGGAAGAGCTTCTCGCACGCCTCGTTCATCTTCTCAACATCGAGGTCGAAGTAGATGCGGGAGGAGAAGTAGCGGTCGAATGGAGTCTTCTTGGTCGTAATATAATATTTATAGGTACGGCTGATGGCACTGAAACGGGCGTGGGCGTCGGCCTTGACAGGGACAATCTGATCAATGGAAATGTCTGGTGGCAGAAGGCCATTAAGTTTGAAAGTCAGCGTGCTGAGCTTCTCTTTTAGAACTTCTGGATTGCCGATCGTATAATCTGACACACGCTTGCCTTCTGCATCGCGGCTCTCCTCATAAGAGTAAGAGACTTGAGCAATCTCATCAAAGCCGTCATACTCAAAGTGTGCTGCCATGTGGCGCGAATGAACGCCTGCATCAGTACGACCTGCACCAACGATGAAGAGCTCCCGCCGCAAGAGCAGCGAGAGCTTCTGTTCGATGGTTTCCTGTACGCTTACACAATCTGGCTGAGTCTGCCAGCCGTGGTAGGCCGTACCGTCATATTGTAGGAAGATGAAATATCTCATTAACAAATCTTGCGCGCTCCATCGCCAATCACTACAGGAATGACGATAGGCTTCTTGCCATACTTAGCCTCAAACTTCTCGACCACATTGGTGGTGAAGAGCTCGTAGAGGTCGTTCTTGACGAGGTTGATGGTGCAGCCTCCGAAGCCGCCACCCATGATACGTGAACCGGTGACACCACAGTCGAAGGCTACGTCATTGAGGAAGTCGAGTTCCTCGCAGCTTACCTCGTAGTCCTTGCTGAGACCCTGGTGAGTCTCGAACATCTTCTGACCAACGGTCTCATAGTCACCCTTCTCAAGTGCATCGCAGACAGCGAGGACACGATCCTTCTCGCCCATGACGAAGTTAGCACGCTGGATGTCGACAGGGTTGCACTCTGGCTTGACAGCCTCAATCTGCTCCCAAGTGCAGTCACGTAGAGTCTCTGCATTGATGCCGAACTTAGCGTTGATAGCAGCTACGACATTCTCGCAGCTTTTACGACGGTCATTGTATGGAGATCCTACGAGCTCATGCTTGACGCAAGAGTTGATGAGGACGAGACGATAGCCCTTTGGCTCCCATGGGAAGTACTGGAACTCTCCGCTCTGGCAGTCGAGGCGCATGAGGCACCCCTTCTTGCCATGGACAGAAGCAAACTGATCCATGATGCCACAGTTGACACCGATATAATTATGCTCGGTAGCTTGACCAGCCTTAGCGAGCTCCATCTTGCTGACCTTATTGTCACCGAAGAGATCGTTGATAGCGAAAGCGAAGCAGCTCTCCAAAGCAGCAGAAGAAGACATGCCTGCGCCGAGAGGTACGTCACCGGCAAATGCACAGTCGAAGCCCTGAACCTCCACACCGCGCTTCTCCATCTCCTTAGCTACGCCATAGACATAGCGGAAGTGACTGGCGTGAGGACCCTTAGGATCGTCGAGCGAGAACTCGTCATAGTCTTTTAGGTCAATGGAATATGCCTTGATGGTACGGGTGCCATTAGGACGGATAGCAGCCATCATGCCCTGCTCTACAGCGCCAGGGAAGACGAAGCCTCCATTGTAGTCGGTGTGCTCACCAATAAGATTGATACGACCTGGAGAGGCATAGACAGCAGCAGGTTCACCGTTAAGGTGTTTTGCGAATTTCTCGCGGATTACTTGAACGTCCATGGGTGTGAAGATTTGGTGTTAGTATGGTAAGGTCTGAAAGATAGCATGGTTAGATTGGATTCAAAAAAGCGTAAAGAGCTAAAAAGTGCACATTGTCCGTAAGGATAACTGGTTTCACTTTTTAACTCTTTAGCTACTAATTTCTTTGAAGTCTCTGCCTGAGACCGAGACCTCACGATTAATTAGTCCTTCTTTGCAAGATATGCGGCCATAGCGGCAGCGTTAGCTTCCTGCACCTTGCTTGGCTTGTTGAATGGGGTGTGGAAACCGAAAACCTTCTTGCGCTTCTTTTCTGACTTTGCCATTTTGGTTAGTAATTTATTAATAATGTTATTGTTTCTTACTTTGTTGAGAAAGCGTAAACAGTGGTCTGGCTGTAGGTCTCGCCTGGATTGAGAATGCACTGCTCGAACTTAGGCTGGTTGATACAGTCTGGGTGGTGCTGAGCCTCGAAGCAGATACCTGAGCGACGTGGGAAGACGGTGCCGCCAACGCCTACGGTGCCGTTGAGGAAGTTACCAGAGTAAACCTGGAGACCTGGCTCAGTAGTATAGGTGCTCAATACACGACCGGTAGCAGGGCACTCGCAGACAGCAGCGAGGGTCATCTCACCAGCGTTCTTCTGGTTGATGCAGAAGCTGTGGTCGATACCAGCGCCATACTTGATCTGGGTATCGTTGTCATCGATGCGGTCTGCAACAAGAGCTGGCTGACGGAAGTCGAATGGAGTACCCTCCACTGGAGTCTTGACACCGACAGGAATAGCGATCTTATCTACTGGGATGAACTTGTCGCAGTTCAAGGTGAGCACGTTGTTGGTGATCACTGGAGCCTCAGCCTTGCCACTGATACCGTTCAGGTTGAAGAACGAGTGGTTGGTGAGGTTGCAGAGGGTTGGCTTATCGGTAGTAGCCTTGTAGTCGATGCAAACCTCGTTCTCGTCGGTGAGCTTGTAGGTCATGACGATGCTGAGGTTGCCAGGGAAGCCCTCCTCGCCATCAACTGAGGTGTAGCGGAGTACGAGAGTCTGCTCGTCGGTCTGCTCAGCATCCCAAACCTTAGACTCGAAACCGCTCAAACCACCGTGCAAGCAGTTGGTGTTATCATTCTGTGGCAGAGTATACTCTACACCATTGATTGTGAACTTACCATTGGCAATACGGTTGCCATAACGGCCGATAGCTGCGCCCAAGTATGGGTCAACGCGCTTCTTCATATCCTCGATGTTGCTCAAACCGAGAACAACGTTATCGAGCTTACCGTCACGGTCTGGCATCATGAGAGACACGATGATACCACCGTAGTTACAAACACACATTTCAGAGCCCTTCTTGTTGGTGAGAACATAGAGGGCGGTCTTCTTGCCGTCTACGACTGAAGCGTAGTTTTCAGGATTCAAACCTGACTTGTTAGTTGCCATGATATAGGTATTTTATGTAATGTTCAAAGGTGTTTAGCCACCGAATTTGCTCGCAAAGATAGTGCTTTTTATTCAAATATACAAACTTAGCTGCTGAAAAAATCATGTTTGCCTTGAATATGGTGTTTATTTGTCATATAGACATGCGTTTTTTAGCACGTATAATCCGTAAATGTGCACATTTTTGCCGAAATCGTGTCGCGCTATTTTGCAGTTTGGTCGAAAAGTTCTATATTTGCAGTCGCAGTTCAAAATCAAATATTCACATTAATAATATTATAAGCAATGAAAGCATACGTTTTCCCAGGTCAGGGTTCACAGTTCGTAGGCATGGGCAAGAACCTCTACGAGACCAACGACCAGGCTAAGCAGCTCTTTGAGCAGGCTAATGAGATTCTTGGTTTCCGCATCACTGATATGATGTTCGCTGGTACCGATGAGGACCTCCGTCAGACCAAGGTTACCCAGCCTGCCGTATTCCTTTGTTCTGTTATCCCGGCTATCGTCAATGGCGTTACTCCTGATATGGTAGCAGGCCACTCACTCGGTGAGTTCTCTGCGCTTGTAGCTTGTGGTGCTCTCACTTTCGAGGCCGCCCTGAAGCTCGTCTCTCAGCGTGCTATGGCCATGCAGAAGGCTTGCGATGCCAATCCTGGTACCATGGCAGCTGTCCTTCAGCGCAACATCGTCGTAACCGACGAGCAGATGGAGGAGGTTTGTACCGCTATCGAGGGCAAGGTCGTTCCTGCAAACTTCAACTGTCCTGGTCAGGTCATCATCTCTGGTGAGGTTGCTGCTGTCGAGGCTGCTGGTGCTAAGTTCACCGAGCTCGGCGTTAAGCGTGTCGCTCCTCTCAAGGTCGGTGGTGCTTTCCACTCTCCCCTCATGGAGCCAGCACGTGCAGAACTCGCTGAGGCTATCGAGGCAACTGAGTTCAGCACTCCTAAGTGCCCTATCTATCAGAACGTTGACGCAAAGGCTCACACCGATGCTGCAGAGATCAAGGCTAACCTCGTAGCTCAGCTCACCAGCCCTGTGCGTTGGACCAAGTCTGTCGAGGCAATGGTCGCTGACGGTGCTACCGAGTTCATCGAGTGTGGTCCTGGCAAGGTCCTTCAGGGTCTTGTCGCTAAGATCAGCAAGGAGGTGGCTGTCAGCAGCGAGACTCCTGATATGATGCCAGAGGCATAATGATTATCTATGAATAAAACTGGCCTTCTGACACTGGCAGCGTTGTCTGCTGCCGTGCTGTCTGTTTCCTGCAGCTCACAGCCTGCACCCGTTAATAAAACAACCATAAAGAAGATCGTCTTCCCAGGTGACTATCCTGATCCAAGCATTGTCCGCGATGGTAACGACTTCTACATGACTCATTCGTCATTCACCTACTATCCAGGCCTGCTCGTATGGCATTCTACCGACTTGCAGAACTGGGAGCCGATCTCTCGCGCTGTGCTGGATCAGAAGTATTCGATCTTTGCCCCAGAGATCTGCAAGGTGGGAGACAAGTTCTATATCTATTATCCGACCAGCGCTGGCCAGAACTTCGTGGTGATGGCCGATACACCAGCAGGCCCTTGGAGTGAGCCGATCCTGATTGATGTCAATGGCATTGACCCTGGTCATGTCCTGGCAGAGAATGGCAAGCAGTATCTCTATACGAACAACGGCTTTGCCATCGAGCTCACCGACGACGGCTTGACTGCTGCTGGCGAGAACACCAAGCTGTATGATGGCTGGGAGTTCCCATCGGAGTGGGAGACCGAAGGTGTATGGCTCGAGTCTCCAAAGCTTTTCCAGAAGGATGGATACTACTATCTGGTGACTGCCGAGGGTGGTACAGCTGGCCCTGCCACCAGTCACATGTGTGTCGTCGCTCGCAGCAAGTCTGCGCTCGGTCCATGGGAGAACAGTCCTTATAACCCTCTGGTACATACCTATTCAGCTGATGAGGAGTGGTGGTCGAAGGGCCATGGCACAATCTTCGATGATGCTGAGGGCAACTGGTATATCGTCTATCATTCTTATCGCAACAGCTATCATACTTTGGGTCGTACGTCGATCATCGAGAGCATCGAGTGGACCGAGGACGGTTGGCCAAAACTCGCTGTAGAGGAGAACGCTTTCGTTGAGGATGAGGCAGGTAGCGCTCAGTACGCCACCCTGCGCGACTACACAAATCCGATCATGTGGGCAAAGTGGGAGCCAGGCTTTGACGACGCTGAGCTCTGGACAATCACTGCTGTCGACCGCGCTTATGAAGTGACGGCTGAGTTTGAATTGACCGACGGTGCTAAGGCAGGTCTATATCTTTTCTATAATGAGGAGGCTAATCTGGGGTTGCAGGATACTTCTAACCACTTCTATCTGCGCATCCGCAACGATAAGAACGTGGCAACTACGGAGAAGAGTCTCGATGGAGAGAACTGGACAACCGTCGAGAGTGGGGTAGACGTCTCTGGCTATCACCATAATAATTACAATGGTTTCTTTGCTCTTCGTCCGGCTATTCTCGTGTCGGAGGGTGCTACGGTAAAGAATTTCAGCTATCAGCCGCTGAAGTGATCCTCGGCGCTGAAGCTCTGAGGATTCTGCTCTATGAGCTGATGGTCTAGGATGATCCATAGATTATCAGCGTATTGCGCCGCAAGTTCCACATCGTGGGTACTGAGCAGTATGGTTTTTCCTTCCTGGTGTGCAAGTTGCTGAAGGAGAGTCATCAGCTGTCGACGGCTCGGATAGTCGAGGAAGGCGCTCGGTTCGTCCAGGAGGAGCGTGTCAGCCCCCTGTGCGAGGCCTCTGGCGATGAGCGCTTTCTGTCGCTCTCCGTCGCTCAGCAGATGGACATATCTGTCTGCTAAGGCCGTGATGCCGACGCGTTCTATGGCTGAGTCTGCGGCTTCGTAATCAGCAGGTTTTAACTTTCCGAAGAGGTCGGTATAGGGCAGGCGTCCGTAAGCTACCAGTTCTCGCACGGTGGTATTCGTGAGTTCTGGCATTTTGGGCAGTACCAGCGCCGGCCGCTGCTCCTTATTATATATAATGTGTCCGTCGAGTGGCTTGAGCAGGTCGGCCAGAGTCATCAGCAAGGTACTCTTGCCTGTGCCATTCCTTCCCAGAAGACAGGTAAAGGTAGCAGGTAGCAATTCAGCGTCAATCGAAAAAACGATTGGCGCTGAACTTTTATATCCTATAGTGAGTTTTTTTAATTGCATTAGTAACTTAATATCTCCCATCCTTTGAGGGAGGGTGGGGAGGGTCCTCCTATCTCTGGTTCGGATTGATGAACTTCTTGTCGATCTCAATACCTTTCTTCCACCAGTCGGTCGGGATGACCTGCCAGTCGTCACGTGAGCGAGGGGTGATGGTCTTGAGCTGCTGGATGTATTCTGCGATGTAGCGACGTACATCTTTAGGTGCTGCAGCGATCGTTCTCTCCTTCAGCATCTCCTGATCCCAGCCAAGGCCTTTCGGGATGAAGTCTCCGCCACCGCTTGCCTGATAGCTGTTGATTGCTACCTTGTAGGTCTTGGTGAGGTCGAATGCGGAGCCATCGCTCATGCTGAGGATGTTGACGCGCTCACCCGCAGGCTTTGAGACATCGACCGTCAGCTTGATGCCTCCTGCGCAAGTGTAGTTGAAGGTAGGAGTGACGTACTGTGGACCATAAGCGTTCATTATGTACTTGCCGTCAGCGTCTTTCTTGAAAGCCAGGAGATGATCGTTGGCCGATGCCATCTGGTTGTACTGATTGGCAAAGCCGAACTCCAGGTACGTCTTCACTTCCTCGCCTGTCATGGCCAAGGTGAAGAGCTGGTTCTCATATTTATATAATGTAAAGAGGTGACGCATGGTGATCGGACCCGCAGGGATCATGTCTCGAGGTGCGAGGACCGCTGCAAACGAGATGTCTGCACCGGTGGCCCAGAGCTGAGCCTCATGGATAAAGTCCTGGAACTCTGACGGTCCGTAGAGCGAAGGTTCGCCATAGAGAGGCGCAGTGAGCTCTCCGAGAGGAGCATCTACATAACTGTTTACCTCATCGATAGTCGGCTGGAAGGTAGCGCAAAAGTCTGCATCTGGCTCGACCTGAGTCATATCGATCAACTCTGGCTTGATGGTCTTCTGATACTTGCCATCGACCAACTGGAAATGGATAGCAGCACGACCGACCTTCATGGCTTGTGTCTGTGCATCGAGGATCAGGACGCTGTCGCCTGCCACGTTTGCCACATTGAACATGCTTGGCTGATGGTCATGACCACAGAGGACAATGTCAAAGCCAGGAACCTTGATCGCAGCAGGTACCGAGCCATTCTCATTGTACTTTGTGTCAAGGTCACAGTCGCCGACGGTGTAGTCATAACCAGCGTGGAAAAGTCCGATGAGCAGATCTGGCTGCTCTTTCTGCTGGATGATAGGAACCCACTTCTGTGCACACTCCACCATGTCCTCAAACTCGAGGTTCGGCCAGAGGGTCTTCGGCAGCCAGGCATGGATATGAGGGGTGATCATGCCGAGGACAGCCACCTTAATGCCCTGTCGCTCAATGACCGTATAAGGTTGGAACATCGGCTTGCCCGTGCGCTGATCGATGGCGTTGGCACAGAGCCAAGGCATCTCGAACTGCGAAGGAAGGCGACGCCCATAGACATCTTCACCTGGCTCGATATCGTGATTGCCCACACCGACAGCATCGTACTTCAGATAATTGTAGACGCGTGGCATGATGTGCATGTCGGTCGTATCTACGAAGTTATAATAGTAGATCGATGGCTGACCCTGCAGGAAGTCGCCCGTGTCGAACAGCATCACCGCATCAGGATTCTCCTCGCGCTGCTGCTTGACGTAGGTGCTTACGTTGGCCAGTGAGGTCTTTGCCGGCTCATTCTTTTTGAAGTCGAAAGGCAGGCAAGCTCCATGGAGATCGGTGGTGAAAAGCATCACCAGATCTGCTTCCTGTGGCTTAGGCGCAGCACAAGAGGCGAGGAGCATGGAAAGAGCCATAAGGGAAAGATATTTCATCCTATAATTCTTTACGACAGTTCTGCCTTGATAGCATCCGCCGTCTTCTGAGCCTCCTCCATGGTCGAAGCCTCTGCATAGATACGGATGATAGGCTCAGTATTAGACTTGCGCATGTGTACCCAGCGGTCCTCGAAGTCGAGCTTCACGCCGTCGATATCAGTTACTTCGATACCTGGCTGCCCCTGATACTTCTCTTTCATGCGGAGCAATACGCCATCAACGTCAATGTCTGGAGAGAGGTCTACACGCTGCTTAGCGATCTCGTAAGGAGGATAGCTTGCGCGGAGCTCAGAGACGGTGAGCGATGGATTCTTCTCGCGGAGCTGAGCGAGGTTGGTGAGGAAGAGAGCTACACCGACCAAAGCGTCGCGACCGTAGTGAGCCTCAGGATAGATGACACCGCCATTTCCCTCGCCACCGATAATGGCGTTGGTGTCCTTCATCTTGGTCACTACGTTGACCTCACCGACAGCTGCAGCGCTGTAACTGCCTCCGTGAGCACGAGTCACGTCGCGGAGAGCGCGTGAAGAAGAGAGGTTAGAGCAGGTGTTGCCCGGAGTATGCTGGAGCACGTAATCTGCAACAGAAACGAGGGTATATTCCTCGCCGAAGAGCTCACCGGTCTCCTGTACGAATGCGAGGCGATCGACATCTGGATCGACAATCACGCCAAGATCGATCTTGAGTGAGGAGTTAGGAGTGAGGAGTGAGGAATTGTATGCCTCCTTCATATAGTTGCTGATGCCCTGAAGGTTAGCCACGATTGGCTCAGGCATGTGAGCGAAGTTGCCGGTCGGCTGGCAGTTGAGCTCGACAACCTCAACACCCATAGTGCGGAGCAGCTTAGGGATGATCACGCCACCGATAGAGTTGATACAGTCGCAAACCACACGGAAGCCGGCCTTCTTCACTGCCTCAGCATCGACGAGCTTGAGGTCGAGCACCTGCTGGATGTGGTAGTCGGTATAATCCTTCTCGATGATATGGCCGATAGGATTGCCCTCATAGTTAGGATCTGACTCTGTCTGTGACTCGTTGCCCGTGTAGGTCTTAGGAGTGATAGCTGGGAAGTCGAAGTCCTCTGCCTCGGCAATCTGGAGCACCTCCTCGCCAGTAGCCTTGTCGAAGAATTCGCCCTCGTTGTTGAGGAGCTTGAGCGCGTTCCACTGGATAGGGTTGTGCGAAGCGGTGAGGATGATGCCACCGTCAGCCTTCTCTGCAGTCACAGCAATCTCAGTGGTAGGAGTAGTAGCGAGGCCGATGTTGATGACATCGAAGCCCATGCCGATGAGCGTGCCAGAGACACACTGGAAGAGCATCTCGCCAGAAAGACGAGCGTCACGGCCGACGACGATGCGCTTGGCTGCTGGGTTATGACGACGGATCACGGTAGCGTATGCTGCGGTGAACTTGACGATATCGAGTGGATTAAGGCCCTCACCGACCTTACCGCCGATGGTGCCACGAATGCCTGAGATTGACTTGATGAGTGACATAAAATGTGAAGAGTTAAAAGTTAAGAGTACCGAGTGACGATGATATCATCTGCTCCTACTCTTATTCAGGAATATAGGTCGGCTTGGTATAGCGTACCGTGCCGTAGTAGAGTGTAAAATAGCTGCTTGAGAAGTCTGACGATACCAGTGAGAATGGTACGATCAACTCAGCCTCGCCGCCGAACCACATGAAGCGGACAGGGAAAGCTAAGCCACCACTGGTGCAGGTATTCTGAGAGGTGCTATTGCCATACTGATAAGAATAATAGGTCGATGCGTAGTAGTCCGTATTCCAGTTATAGATTATCTGATAATTGTATGGACTCAGATTGTCTGCTGCCACTTTGTCATTAAACCCATCGAAATTATTGAGCAGGTAGCAATCCTCATAACGTACCAGCACATAGCTGCCGATAGAGATCTTGTTCTTGTAGAACGATGCACCTTCCTGACGGTTGCCGAAATTCTTGATGCGGAAATAGAGACGTTTGAAGTCGCCTTCGTTGACCATATACCACTGGTCTTTCTTTACCAATGTGCCCGGGTCAATGCTGTCTGCGAGAACCTTGGTTGTCCATGAGTTAAGGATGTCCTCATCGATCTCAATGGCATCGATGCCCGCATAGTCCTTGAAGTTCTGGATATAGTCCTCTTCCTGATTGACGAGGTCTGCGTAAGATTGGGTGTCGCTGCATGATGCTGCCACGAAGAGCATCAGCAGGAGAGCAAAGGCGTTAAGTGATAATTTTTTCATTTTTTACTTTGTAATAACGCGCAAAAATAAGAAAAAAGAGTCACATGACAAAATTTGAACCCTAAATATTAAAGATATTTATCGAAAAGCGGGAGCACTTTAACAAAAATGGCTTCTGCTTGTGCCAAACTTCCATAGAATTCTCCTCCTGCAGCATTGCGATGTCCACCTCCATTAAAGAACTTTTCTGCAATCAGGTTGACCGGATATTCTCCCTTCGAGCGGAGGCTGACCTTGACCAGATTCTTCTCCTCGCGGAAGAAAGCCGAGACGCTGATTCCTTCGATGTCGAGCGGTACGTTGACCACACCCTCGGTATCGCCTTTCTGGTGATTGAATCGCTTGATCTCTGCCTGAGAGAGCGAGAAATATGCTGCGTGGTGAGGGTAGACGGTCTTGAGTTTCTGACTCATCAGGTAGCCTTGCACACGGATGCGGCGCTCCAGCGTAATATGAGAGTCTTTAATGATCTGCTCGCGGTTGACGCCTTCCTGCATCAGTCGAGCCATGATCAGATGTATCTCAGGACGGTCGGAATTGAAGACGAACCAGCCCGTATCGGTCATGATGCCACAGAAAAGCGTTGTGGCCAGTTTATTGTCGATCAGCGACTCGTCGCCCATCTCGATGATAAAGCGGCAGATGACTTCACAAGCGGCGCAATGAGAGGGCTCTGAGACGATGACGTCAAAGTTTTCGACTGCAGGGTCGAGGTGGTGATCCAGCAGGAGCTTAGGCGCTTTGTGATTCATGAAGGTATCCTTCAGATTGCCTAGGCGCGAAGGGGTATTGAAGTCGACACAGACCATAGCATCGCTCTCCTCGATGGCCTTGATGGCCTCTTCCTTCTGCATAGGAATGCTGTTGTTGTTCTGGTTGTCGAAGACTAGGATGTCGCAACCCTCAGTAGGGATGAATGACAGATTGTCACCAGGAGCGTCATTGAAGACGACCGTGGCCTTCTTGCCCTTGGCGCGGAGATAATGCTGCATGGAGAGGGCAGAGCCTAAGGCATCTCCGTCAGGCGACATGTGTGCCGAGATGACAAAGTTCTGATGATCATTGATGAATGCTTTTGCCGCTGAGATCTGCTCTGCAGACATCATGCGAGGGATGTTATCTAAGTAGTTCACGATTTATTTACTATTTACTATTTACTATTTACGGATTTACGATTGGAGTTACAATTGATTGCTGTCAATGCTTCTCATCTTCTCCTGCCCAGCATGTCACGAAGACCTTCGAGGTCGAAGCCCAAGGTGAAGCGCAACGTCTGGTCGAGGGCCGATGTCTGCTCACTGCTCATCACGTAACTGGCGTCAATATGAAACACATTGAGCGTGATACCTGCACCGAAAGTAAAGTATTTGCGTCCGCCTTTGTTTTCATGCTCATGGTGGTAACCGGCTCGCAAGAAGAAACGTCGGTCGTAAGTATACTCTGCGCCGATGCCCCAGTTGATCTCCTCCAGTTCTTCTTCGAAGCCTCGGGGGGCGTCACTGAATGACTTGAAGACACCCGTAAAGCCATTCATGGCATAGTGATCCTTAAGCGCCTGCTGATACTCCTCGTCCGACGCATAGTTGCCGCGCTTTGGAGTAGCAGGGATGAGATATTTATCTGCATCTGCATTGATAGAAAGCAGGTTATAGTCGTCAAGCGGGAAGGTGAATGAGGTGCCAAGTCTCATTCTGGCGGGCAGGAACTGGCTGGTCGTTCCTCCGTCGTAGCTGACCTTGCCACCGACGTTAGAGATGTTGAGACCCCAGGCCCACTTGCACTCATTGTATCCGATCTGCGGATAGGCCTCATAATAGGCGGCAATGTCGGCCGCGAAGGTGTTGCTTGGCTTGTTGTCCGAGTCGGTGTATGTCATGGCCGAGTGGAGATAGCGGAAGGCTACGGCCATAGAAAAATTAGGACTCAGCATACGTGAATAGCCGACGTCGACCGCCATTTCCATCGGGTTGATGACCTGCAGCTGTGCACCCTCGGAATTGATCACCGTGACTTCTCCTAAGCTGAAATAAGTCAGGGAGGCCGAGACCGCCTGGTTGTCGTCGTAGCCGAACTTATAGTAGCCGGCCGCGTTCATGACATTGATGCCCGTGGTGATTTTGCGCAACCATGGCGTATAGTTGAGCGAGATGCCGCTGCGGCTGTAGGCAAAGGCATATTTCGCCGGATTCCAGTATTGGCTGACCTCGTCTGGCTCTGTTGCCGCACCGACATCGCCCATGGCACCGCCACGAGCATCTGGTGCGATGCTAAGCGACATCATGGCAGGGTTGAGCGGATTGTATTTGCTAACCTCTGACGCGGTCTCGTCTTGAGCGATAGCTGTGGTCAACGATGCACATGCAAGGCTGAGGATGAGTATTCTCTTCATTGTATTATTTGTTGTCAGTTAGAGTGAAAAAATAACTTGGTATTTTTTCACTTGTCATGTTGAGCAAAGCGAAACATCTCACACGTAGCCATATCCGTTAATTACGAGATCCTTCGTTTCTCTCAGGATGACATGCAAAAAAATACCAAGTTATTTTTTTGCATGTTACTCAATAATCAGTATCTTACTATCAGAAATCTTCCGGCTCCCATTGGAGGTCAAGACGATACGATAGATATAAAAGCCCGCTTCAAGGTTCGGCGTCGACCAGACGACGCTGGTGCTACCCATGAAGTTCGGCGTCTCGTCTGCCAGGATCGACGTGTTGGCAATCGTCGGTTGACTGATGTCTGTCGCGTAATACTTAGCGGCCTGATGGGTCTTGACCTCTGTCTCATAGACACGATGCCCGAGCGCGTTGAATACCTCAAGATGCATCTCCGTCTGTGATTCCGGGCGGTTGTGCAGCACGCGGAAGGTCAACGGCTCACCGCTCTTCGCCGGACTTGGATAGGCTTGTACCGTCACGGCTGACGGAGCCTTGCCCTTGGCCACCGTGAAATGGAAGACCTTGCGACTGGCGTTGTTGAAGACGTCCCATACGATGAAGGATGCCTCATAGTCGCCGTCCTCAAGAGAGGGTATGCTATATTGGACGTTGCCGATGTTGTAGCGCCCGGTGAAGGTCGAGAAATAATTGTTGAGTATGTATTGCTTGACACTCTGCAACGGATCACTCGTACACTTGATGGTCAGCAGCATGTCGTGACCGATGCCATTTCCGGTCGTGTTGAAGCCGCTCTCGTCGCTCACTTCGGCATAGAAATAAGGAGTGCTATTGACCACCGCTCCCTCGCTGAACAGCATATCGTTGAGGAAAAGCCGGTTAATGGTAGGCCCGACCGTATCGGTGCGGATGATGTCCTGGCCTCCTGTCAGCTGATACTTGTCGAAGTAGCCTTGCGCCTCTGTCCAGTCATTGCTACAGGCGTAGAGGGTAGCCAGGCCGGATCTGCTGCTATAGGCAATATCCTGCGGGATCATGAAACTGAACTCAAACTGTCCGTTCCTGACCTCTCCACGACCTGAGAACGCCTTACGTGTGCGTGTCGTAAACCGGTACGGATCTGCATCGGGCTGGACATAGCCCTTGTCGGCTGTCAGCGTGTCGAGGGCGTCATAGAGGGTCGGGAAGACAATGCCGTTGAAGGTCGAGTCAATCTCTGTCTGGCTGCCCGTCTTATAGATAGATCCTTTCATCGTGACGGTCTCCAGCGCGTGGAGCCGCAGGTCGTCGGCCAGCGCGTCTACAGCCTTTCCATTGACTTCTGTCACGGCGATCTGTTGTTCCGGATAGGCCATCGTCAGCGACGGATCTCCCATCAGACAGAAATTGAGCTTGTTATAATCTCGACCTAAGGAGCGCTTGGCCGCTTTCAGTACATCTCCGAGGCGGTAGCGCGATCCGTCGTCGTTACGATTAAAGAGATGGTCGACGATCGCTTGGTTGAGGACCAGGTTCTGGTGCGCATAGACGACACGCACGGTGGTGAACATCGCGATGGCTCCACCGTTCGGATTGAGCGTCAGGTGCTCGCCGAGCGACTGGTCGTCATTGTCCCATCGGCCGACGTCGCACGACGCTGTCACCCATACCGGGAGGTATCGCATGCTCAGCTGCGAGGCGACGGCAGAGGTCATCATCTCTTCGTGAGTGATCGATGAGGTGTTTCCATGACCTGCATAGTTGACCAGCAGGACGCCCTGTTTCAGGCTTTCCAGAAACTCCTTCTTTGCATCCGGATAGTCGGTTCCCGATGCCGTGCTCGTCTGCTTGTAAGCCGGCAGATAGATCTTCTGCATGGCATACTCCTTATGTCCGGCCTTCTCCAGGCGGGCGATCAGCTGGTCATTGTGGCGTATGTGTGCGTTATAGGAGTCACCCTCCTTGTCATCGTCGCTCAGGAAGCAGAGGCGGCTCTTCCAGTTGCCCTGATAGCGGTTGTTGCTATAGGCAATGATCTTGTCGATCGCATCTTTGGCTTCTGCCTGAGTGCTGACCGGGAGGCGTCCGATGCCGATGTCCAGGCTCTCGTTGTCGATGTTATAGCGATTGCCGCTGAGGTTGCCGCCCTCACCGTCCTCGATAAATCCGAAGTAGTCATCGCAGACACACGACGAGGTCTCCGCAAGGGAGTTGTCTGTCTCATAGCAAGGCAGGAAATACTGACGGTCGATCTTCTGATTGTCAAAGTTTCCCTTGCCCAAAAGCAGCAGATAGCGAGGCTGCAGCTTTTTCATCAGCAGGCGGATCGCGGTCACATCCTGGCCACCCGATGAGAACTCATTATAGATCTCCTGTGGCGTTACGACGGTGACCTGCAGCCCGTCGTGGCTGCGGCGGTACTCTGCCAGTCGGTTGGCTTCTTTCAGATAGGCCGGTGCCGAGACGATGACCAGGTCTGCCGCTGATAAGGCGTGCAGGTTCTGGTTGGCGACTCTGCCCAATGAGCGTACCGTGGGGAAGTCTCGTGCTGCGGTATTGACAAAGACGTATTCATTCGGCCTGTCTTTCGCGCCTGATGCAGAGAACTTGGCACCCTCCGCCAGGAGCTGTCTCCTGATATCGACGGCGGAGCTTACGTCCCAGATCTGGTAAGGCGAGGCGGCCAATGATGCCGAATCCGTCGACGTGCCGAAAGCCGCATGCAGGTCGAATCCCTGCTGCACATCTTCCCCTCTGAACGTATAGCAGGTCTCCGGCAGCACAAAGCCGCGAGGCCCCTGGACGGTAATATAGTTCAGTCGGGCAATCTCTGTTTTTTCTGCCGACTGGTAGGTCAGCGTCACGTCAAGATCCGAGCTGCTTTCCAGCTGTAGCGTCTGTCTGAGAGTCCCTTCTAGCGCAAAAGTATAGTCAGAGCTGACGGCGCCAAACCTGATCGTTCCGATCTCCGCATCGTTGGCTTTGACCAGGAAAGACGTCGCTGACGAAGCTTTGGAAATGGCATTGACCGTGAGCTGCAGATTGCCAGCATCAAAGGATCCGAAAGAGAAGCTCTGTGTCTTGTTGCTGAGAAAGGATTCGCCGTATTTTTCTCGTCCGGTCTGTCCGATGTTGACCGATTCCGTCTCGTGGAGCCCCAGGGCATGATACGTGCCTGAGAAGGTGTCAGTGGTGTGGGGTGTATCGGTGATCGGCTCAATCATGCGAGGTGCCCCGTCTTTCTGATGCAGGAAATAGTAGGCTTCTGTCTCATACGAGTTCTGCCGATGATAGAAGCCGTTGGCCGACGAGTAATCCCAACGGACGAGTCCCTGACCGTAGAAAAGGAGGCGGTTATTGCCCGGATCCTGATAGATAGCCAGCTCTGGGAGGTCGTCAAACTCGATCTCCTCCAGTTTCTCCGGGAGTACATGCCCGCCGAAGCCATAGACTCCGACCTTTTCAGGTTGAGCGAAGCCCATGTCCCGCAGTTGGCTATAGGATATCTGGTAGATGCCATCTTCTGTGCCGCCGAGAGCTACTCTGACCCAATGTCCTTCTGCCAGGGCAGACGAGGACGCAAAGTCATGCTTGCTGTACGGTGCGGCAGATGCCGCCTGTGCAGCAAGTAATAGGATTGCGGAGAAAAGAAAATGACGTAGTCTCATGCCATTATTAACGCATGGAGACCTTTTTTATTGTATGTGCGTATATAATATGCGTGTATTCGCGGGGTCGGGTGCTATTTGCAGCGGCACTGGAGCACTTCGATACCTTCCAGGCTTGCCGTGATCAGGTCTCCCTCCTTGACGCGTCCCACGCCTGCTGGCGTGCCGGTGAAGATCAGGTCGCCCGTCTTGAGCAGATAGAACTGACTGGCGTAGCTGATGATCTGGTCGACGGTGTGAAGCATGTCGCCCGACCACCCCTGCTGGCGCGTCTCACCGTTGAGCTGCATCTCGAAATGCAGGTCCTGTATCGGGCTTTCTTTCGTGTTTTTCTGCTTCTTCAGTTCGTCCAGCTTGATCCATTTCCCGACATACGAAGCCCCGTCGAAGCCCTTCGCGATTTCCCAAGGTAAACCTTTCTGGCTGAGCTGTTTCTGGATGTCACGCGCCGTGAAGTCAATGCCGAGCGTCACCTCGTCATAATAGCGATGCGCATAGCGCTCTGGGATGCTCTTGCCGAGGTGATTGATACGCACCACGATCTCCGTCTCATACTCCACCTGCTCGCTCCAGTCGGGCACGAAGAATGGCCAGTCCTCTCTGGTCAGCGCCGTCTCCGGCTTCAGGAATAGGGTAGGAGCATTCTCCAGCTGCATCACACCCGCACTCACACCCTGTATCTGTGCCAGTGTGTGCTTCAGTTCCTCGTTATGTCTGGCATAGTTCATGCCCACGCAAATGATCTTCATCTCTTGTCTGTTATTCAATTGTCAGTCCCTCCAGCAAATCCTCGTTGAAGTACTTGATCCATGCTTGGTAGGTGTCTTGCGCCGACTGCATGGTTCCGACGAGGAATCCTGGTGTCTGGCGGAATTCGGAGAGTCCACGGTAGTAGAACAACTTGTGCTCGTTGTCGATCACGAAGGGCATGATGCTGTGGCGGAGACACTCACGGAAGAGGACGAGTCGGCCTACACGCCCGTTGCCGTCCTGGAAAGGGTGAATGCGCTCAAACCGCCAATGGTATTCGGCAAGGGTGTGGATGGTCACGTCCGTCTGGTCCTGATACCATTCGTGCAGCGACTGCATCTCCTTGGTCACATCGGCTGGCTTGCAGGTCTCATGGCCGCCGACCTCGTTGGCCAGTCGCTTGTAGTCGCCTACGTTGAAGTAAGGTTTCTGCGCATCGGCTGTGCCAGTCTTCAGTATGCGGTGGAACTCCTTGATTATTACCTCCGTCAGCGGCTCAGAGATAGTGCGGAGCAGGTAGTCGAAAGCAACGAAGTGATTCGTCGTCTCGATGATATCATCCACGGGCACAGCCTCCTGATCCTTGAACCCGATAGTACGGGTTTCAAAGATGTAGCGTGTCTGCTCTTCGGTCAGCTTTGAGCCTTCGATTCGGTTGGAGTTGTAGGCGAGCTGCACCTGTGTCTTATGATAAAGTCCTCCCTTGCGATGTGCCTGCTGCTCATCGATGAGAAATGAGGTGAGTTTGTTCGGCTCTTGCTTGCTCATGAACGTCTATAAGTGTGGAGTATATAAATTCGGGTGCAAATATAGCGCTTTTTCTGAATCTGTCATCATTTTATGCGCGAAAAATGATGCGGAGGGGATCTTTTGATAAAGAGCACGCTGCAAAATGCTTATAGCAGATGATAATTTCTGGCAAAGAAAAAAATAACGGGTCAATAGTGAAATATTTGCCTAAAAATTTGGAAGCTAAAAGATAAGTCCGTATCTTTGCCGCAGAAACTTAAAAGTTTGCCCAGTGGCTGGAACCATCGAACAAGCTGTGAAATTATATTAGGATTTTCAGTCCCAAGGTAGCGAAATTCGCTCGCAAAAAAGCCTTTATTTCACACAGTAAAGATAGCGATAATCATTGGTACAACCAAGATTGCGCTATTTTTTTATTTTCTCCACTCTTTTACATGGTAAAAACATCAAACTTCTGCAAAGATACATATTTCTATATCTTCTTCCAAATTATTATCGATAAATCTTAAAAAATAGCATTCTATTATCGAATCTTGAGCAAATTGGAGACTTTGACTCGTCAAATAGGGTCCGCGGAGAGCCGTTATGACTTCGCGCAAACAAGAAAGGACGCCGTGGGTTCAAGACGTCCATTCCTGCAAACAAGAACGGACACCGTGGGTCCAAGACGTCCATTCCTACAAACAAGAACGGACGCCGTGAGTCCAAGACGTCCATTCCTATATAATTTTACTTCCTTCCGAAGTCGGCTGGGATCTCCCCCCACTGTTTGGTCTCCCATTTGTAGATCGGGACGCGGAAGGAGTGTGTGCGGAGCCACGTCTCGGCGCGGCGGATGAGATCGAAGATCGGAGCGTTGACTTCGTTCTCCTGGAGTGTGGTCTTGCAGAAACCCTGGCGCACCCAGATCTGTGCATTGACCGAGTCGCTGTAGATGGGCATACGGAGGCCTTGTTTCTCCAGCATCGCCAAGCCGTGCACGATGGCAAGAAACTCGCCTATGTTGTTGGTTCCCTGCTCCATAGGGCCTACCTTGAAAAGGATCTGGCCGGTGCGCACATAGACGCCGCGATACTCCATCGGGCCGGGGTTGCCGCTGCATGCGGCATCGACGGCGATGGACTCCTCGATGTAGGGTTTCGGCGTGTTTGGATCAGGCGCTGGCTTTGCCTTTTTCGGGGCGCTTTTGTCAGCTTCCTCCTTGTACTCGATCACCGTCCCTTCCTTGTTGAGCCGCGCCATCTCCTTAGAGATCTCCTGCAGCAAGCCCTCCTTGTCGAAACCTTCGCGCCAGGCCTCGACGGCAGCTTCCTGAGACTTGAATGCACGATAAGAGGCATCGGGATAGCCAGAGACCTGAATCTCGGCCTCTTCCCATGAGTCGTAGACACCTGGAGCATAACCCTTCCAGACGACGTAATATTTGTTTGCTGGCATTGGAGAAAAAGAAAAATAATCGCCGCAAAGATAGGATTTTTTTATGGATTTACCAAGGAAAAGGCAGCGCAATGGTCGAAAAAAATGTCTCAGTTCTTAACAATACCTAATTATTATAGGTAAAATTTGTTTTTTACGCAGTTTTTATTTATATTTGCGCCGGTTTAAAAAGTATACAAATGACAAAATATAATAAATGGGTGGCATGCTGGGGCAATGCTACATCGATCACTGACCGCAAGGAGGCCGTATGGGCCAAGGATCTGACGCTCCGCTATCCGGTGAAGATGTGTTTCAGCGGAGCAGCTTTGCGCCTGCGCTTTTCGAATCTCACGGGCACCGAGCCGGTGACCTTGACGCGTGTCTTTGTGGCCAAGCAGAAGGCGAGGCCTTATCAGCCGCTACAAGTGCTGTTCGGGGGCAAGGAGAGCGTGACGATGGCTCCGGACACGGAGGCCGAGAGCGATGCATTGAGCCTGGATGTGACGGCTGGTGAGATGGTGGAGGTGAGCATCTATCTGGGCGACTTCACGCAGATGAATGCCGGTACGCTCATCACGGGCCCGCTCTCGAAGGGCAAGTACAGCTATGGCGATTTCGCCGCTCAGCAGGAGCTGCCGCTCGACCTGACACGGAACACCAACTGGTTCTACTTCCTCAACACCATCGACATCCTCACCGAAGAGCAGAACCGCGCGCTGGTGTGCTATGGCGACTCGATCACCGCGCAGAGTTGGCCGGATTATCTGGCGCTGCAGCTCTGGGAGAAGGGCATCCGCAATGTTTCGGTGATCCGCCGCGCCGTCAGCGGCACACGCATCCTGCGCCAGTATGACTGCATCACCTATCAGGCATACGGTCTGAAGGGCGCGACGCGTTTCCCGATCGAGCTGAATGTGGCAGGCGCCTGGGCGGTGATCCTGCAGCACGGCATCAACGACATCATCCACCCGGTGGGCCGCGAGGTCAACGTCTTCCGCCCTTGGAGCGATATGCCGACCGTCGAGGACCTGATGAGGGGCATCGAGGAGATCTATGTGGCTCACGCTCGTCAGCTGGGCCTCCAGGTCTGGAGCGGTACGTTGCTGCCGATCGAGGGGTGGCGCACCTATAACCCTGAGCGCGATGAGATGCGCTGCCAGCTGAATGAGTGGTTGCGCACGAGCCCGCTGTTCGACGGCTGCATCGACTTTGACCGCGCTGTCTGTGACCCAGCACATCCTGCTGCTTTCGGTCCTGGCTATGACTCGGGTGATCACTTGCATCCGAGTGAGAAGGCGTATGAGCGCATGGCACAGGCGGTGGTCGATGAAATGATAAAATGATAGAATGAAAGAATGAAAAAATATATCATCCTACTGCTCGCCGCACTGACATTGTTGCCCGCTACGCTTCTGGCCAAGAAGAAAAAGAAGGAAATCGTGGTCGAAGAGAAGCCCGTGCTGACGATGGATGAGCAGCAGTATTTCGATTCGCTCTACTTCCTGGCCATCACGCAGGAGCAGTGCCACCGTATGGATTCGGCCATGACGCTGATGCAGGCGGCTGTCGATTTCTATGACTCGGCGCTGCTGTCGAAGGGCTTTGAGATCGGCATGCAGATGAATGCTCCTGTCGATGAGGAGGATCAGCGTCCGCTGGGCAAGCCGGTCAGCAGCAAGGTGGCTCCGGGCCTGGCTGCGGCGCTCTATTTCCTGAGCAATCAGTATCGTCAGCAGAATAACGCGGTGGGATCGGTGATCAACATCAGCCGCGCCACCTCGATCGACTCGGTCAACTACTGGTACAACAGCGCTCATGCAGACCTGATGATGGCCATCAAGCGTGTCGACGATGCCCGTGAGATCTATGAGCGCCTGGTGCGTCACTACCCGGATAAGAGCGATCCACTGTATGCTCTGTCCGACCTGTATATGCGTCAGGACAGCGTTGACCCATGTCTCAAGATCCTGGATAGGCTGGAGGAGATCGAGGGCGTGAGCTCGCCTCTGACCGAGTATAAGTTCTATATCCTGCAGAAGGCCGGACGTGCCGAAGAGGGTTTTGCGGAGTATCGCAAGCTCATCGAGCGCTACCCGTATAATGTGCAGTATCGCATCAAGCTGGGCGACCTGCAGATGCAGAATGCGCAGATCCAGGAGGCCAAGAAGACCTATGACGAGGCGGCCGCCATCGAGCCGGATAACGCCTACGTCTGGGTGGCTCAGGCCAACTATTACAGCATGACGGGCAATCAGGCGGAGGCCGACAAGCTTGTGGCTGAGGCGCTGGTCAATCCGAACCTCGACGTCGACACCAAGAACACGGTGATGACCGAGTATCTGAAGGGTACCTATCGTAAGTTCGCGACCTATCGTGAGCGCCTCAAGGCGGGGCAGACCGATGTCGAGCCGCTCGATACGGTAGCGCTCTTGCATAAGGTCGATGAGCTCTTCTCGACGGTGACGGCGCAGCATCCGAGCTCGCCGGAGTTTTACGAATTGCAGGCCGAGTGGTTCAATACGCAGCGCAAGGACAGCATCGCGGCCGAGTGCATCCGCTTTGCCGTCGACCTGAAGCCGACCAATCCTCAGTACTGGGAGCGCTACCTCTACTATAGCACCTCGTGGGTGCCTAAGGATCAGATGCTGCTGCGCTGTGACGAGGCGCTGGCGCAGCACCCGGATATGCAGACGCCTTATCTGATCAAGGCGTGGGTATATGTGCAGCAGGAGCAGAACGACAAGGCCATCGAGCAGTATCGCCTCGCCATCGATCATGTGACGCCGCCGGATGCTAATCAGATCAGTACGCTGTGGGGTAACATCGGAGACCTCTATCACCTGGATCATCTGGATGACGAGGCCTACGAGTGCTATGAGAAGTCGCTCAAGTATAATCCGAATAACTTCATGGTGCTCAATAACTACGCCTACTATCTGTCTCAGGCCAAGCGTGACCTGCCGCGTGCTGAGACCATGGCGCTGAAGGTGATCCAGAAGTATCCGGACAATGCGACCTACCTCGACACCTACGCCTGGATCCTCTATCTGGAGGAGAGCTATGTGCTGGCCGACTTCTATCAGCAGAAGGCCATCGAGAACGTCGAGCCGGACAATACGGAGGTCTGCACGCTCTATGACCACTACGGCGATATCAAGGTCAAGAACGGCGACATCAAGGGTGCCGTGGAGCAGTGGAAGAAGGCGCTGGAGTGCACCGACTGCAAGGAGCCGGAGCCGATCAGGAAGAAGATCGCTTCGGCTGAGACGCTCGGGTTCTGATATCCGGCAGCACCTCAGGTGCAACCGGTATAAGCTAGGTTAGATTTACTAAGTTAAAATATTGCAGAATGAAATTCAAATATTTATCTTTTCTCCTGGTCATCGTCACTCTCCTGAGTGCATGTGACACCCAGAAGAAACTCATCGGTAGCCTCAATGGACCTAATCCTGAGCGTGCGCGCTTTGAGACGGTCATTGCCAATAATTTCAAGTATGATGCCCTGCAGAGCAAGGCCAAGTTCTCGATGGGCGGCTCGTCGCTCAGCGGCAAGTTCTGTCTGGAGTCGGGTCGGCGCCTGTGCATTCAGGTCAACGCTCCATTGCTCGGCTTTGAGGTGGCACGTATCGAGGCAACGGCCGATTCTGCCGTGCTCGTTGACAAGTTTGATAAGATCTACACCGTGGTGCCATTGGGAGAGCTCACCCAGATGGAGGCGCTCGCTGGCCATGAGATGGAGGCGCTGGAGTGCCTGATGCTCGGCCGTATCTTCATCCCGGGCAAAGGACAGGCCACGAGCAAGGATTACGCCCTGCTGACCTGGTCGACCCCTAAGAATGCCGCTGGCGAGAATCCGCTCACCACGGGTGTCTATAAAGGCAAGAACTATGAACTGGCTTATACGATCAACTCATTGGGCCAGCTCATGAATACCTCGCTCACGATGTCCGATGGCAAGAAGGCGGTTTGGCAATATGCTACTTATCAGGTGGTTGATAAGAAAAACCTTCCGGTCGCAGAGATCATCAAGGCAACGAATACGGATAAGAAGGCGATCGAGGCAGGCATTTCTTTCACGAATCCGACCTTGGGAGAGAGCACTTGGCGCGACTTCGAACCTAATGCGTCTTTCCGTCGTGTGACATTGCAGGAACTTGGTGAGGTGCTCAAGAATATTACAAAGTGATGTTGAAAATGAGTTTGTTCAGGTCTTTGGTGGTTTGTCTGATATCGGCCTTGCTTATGGCAGGTCCGGTAGAGGTGTCTATGGCACAACAGAAGAAGAAAACCACGACGACGCAGACAACCAAGAAATCAGCACCGGCCAAGAAGCCTGCAGCTCCTGCTAAGAAGCCTGCAGCTACGCCTGCTAAGAAAAATACGACCTCGACAACTAAGAAGACAACGACCTCGACCGCCAAGAAAACTACGACTTCGACGGCCAAGAAGACCACAACTCCTGCAAAAAAATCATCTGCATCGAATAAGAAGACGATGAGCCGCCAGTCCTACGAGAAGCAGCAGAAGGAACTGCAGAAGCAGATCAAGGACACCGAGCAGATGATCAGCGACAATGCACAGTCGGTGCGTAGCCAGAACCGCGACCTCAAGATCCGTCAGGACGAGATCAATAAGCGAAAGGCCTTGATCGTCAGTCAGCAGCACGAACTTGAAGCCATCACGCAGGAGGAGGATTCCTTGCGTCAGGAGATCAAGTCGCTGAAGAGTGACTATGCTGCCAAGCAGCAGAAATATGCTGCGGCGATGCGTCATCTTTATAAATGGCGCTCTGGCTATCAGGAGGCGGCCTTCGTGCTCTCGGCCAATAATATGCTGGAGTCTTTGCGCCGCATGCGCTATCTGCGCTCATACAGTGACTGGCGTAAGCAGCAGGCCATCGAGCTGCAGGAGCAGCGTGTCGCTACGGAGAAGGCGACCGACGAGCTGTCTAAGACGCGAGAGCTCCATGAGCAGAAACTCGCCAGCATGGATCAGGAACGCGCTGCCCTGACGCGCAAGCAGCAGGAGCAGGAGGCCAAGGTGGCTGACCTGCAGAAGCGTAATAAGGAACTGCAGGTGGCCCTCGATCAGGATCGTAAGCGCATGGCCGAGGTCGAGAAGACCATCGAGCGAATGATCCAGGAAGAGATACGCCGAGCTGAAGAGGCCCGTCGTAAGGCCGAGGAAGAGGCCCGCAAGAAAGCTGAGGCCGACGCTCGTAAGAAAGCGGAGAAACAGGGTAAGAACACGGCATCGAACACGAAGAGCAATGCTTCTTCCAAGCCGTCTTCTACCAGTAGCACGGCCGGCAAGTCATCCTCGTCAGGCTCGTCATCATCGAGCGCCAGGACCTATGCCGTAGACGAGAGCTATAAGCGACTGTCGGGCAGCTTCGCCAGCAACAAGGGCAAGATGCCTTATCCGGTCGATGCCACCTTCGCGTTTGTCGATCATTATAATACGGCCGGCAATGGCAATTCGAGCATCGTGATCAGCAGCAAGGTAGGAGCTCATGCCTGTGCCATCTACGAGGGTGTCGTGCAGAGCTGTTTCTCGACGAGCGAGGAGTGGACCATCATCGTGCAGCATGGTCAGTACCGCTCGGTTTATATGAATCTGGCCAATGTCAGTGTGAAGGTCGGACAGCGCGTCAATACGCGTCAGTCGCTCGGTACGCTCAAGACCGAACCGGACGGCAAGCGCTCGGAGCTCCGTTTCTGGATCTATCAGAATGCCAATGCCGTCAATCCTGAGCGCTGGCTGAAGCGATAACCGTGTCACCTATTCCTGCCTCCATGAAGATCCTCCTTCTCGGTGAATATAGCAATGTCCATCATACCCTGTGCGAAGCTTTGCGCCGTGCTGGGCATGAGGTGCTGCTCGTCAGCGATGGGGACGGCTGGAAGGACTATCCGCGTGACATCGATCTGCATCGCAGGTTTCCGGGGCCATTCGGCTCGCTGGTTTTGCTCTTTGAGCTGGCTCTGCTTCTTCCTCGCATGAGAGGTTTCGATGTCGTGCAGCTCATCAATCCGCAGGTCCTGTATCTGAAGACGCGCTGGAACCGCTGGTTCTTCGACTATCTGAAGCGGAACAACCGCAAGGTCAGCTTAGGATGCTTTGGCGATGACTATTATGTGGTTAGTCGCATGCAGCGGCCGGATTTCCTTCTCTATACCGACTTCGTGGCAGGAGATCGCGTCATCGATCATCCCATCAACCGCCAGCGCATACAGCTGTGGTGTGATCCTGCCCATCGGGCACTGACCCTGCATGCCGTTGAGCAGGCGGATTGCCTCATGGCCTGCCTCTATGAATATTATAAGGTATACGCGCAGGAGGGTTTCGGTGATAAACTGCACTACTTGCCTTTGCCGGTCGAGCCGATTGAGTCGGTCGATCCGACTAAGCCAGAGCAAAGGAATAGGGAGCAGGGCGAGATAACCCCGCCCATCCGCGTCCTCCTCGCCGTGCAGAAGCTGCGAGGGCAGATGAAGGGGACAGATCAGATCGAGCCTCTTCTCCTTCGCCTGGCAGAGCAATATCCTGCGCAGATCGATCTGCATCGCATCGAGAGTGTCCCCTTTGAGCAATATTGCCAGGAGGTCGATAAGGCCGACGTGATCGTCGATCAGCTCTACAGCTACACGCCTGCTATGACGGCACTTGAGGCCATGCGACGGGGCAAGGTCGTGATCACGGGAGGCGAGCGTTATGAGCTCGAAGGCCTCTGGTACGAGGCGCCGGTCATCAATCTCCGCCCGTTTGCCGATGAGGAGAACTATCAGAAGCTGCAGGAAGTATTGCTCGACAGAAAAAGAATCGCCCGACTGTCAGATGACAGCCAGGCGTATGTCCGGAAGTATCATAATGCAAAAGAAGTCGCTCGCAAATGTCTCGAAGTCTGGAACTCCTAACTCCTCACTCCTCACTCCTCACTCCTAACTCTTCACTCCTCACTCCTCACTCCTCACTCGCCTCGTCCAGATGATCCTCCCATAGGTAATAGCGAGTCTCTCTGACCAGCACGCCGCTGAGGACGAGCAGGCAGATGAGGTTCGGGATAGCCATCAGCGCATTGGTCGCATCGCCGAAGTTCCATACCACTTCGAGGGCATGTGTCGCACCGAAGTAGGTGCCGACGGTGATCATCAGACGATAGATATAGCGGGCCTGACGGCCATGTCGGCCGGCGAGGTATTCCAGCGCTTTCTCGCCGTAGTAGCTCCAGCCGAGGATGGTGCTGAAGGCAAAGGTGAAAATGGCGACAGAGAGGATGATCGCACCCACATTGATGTCGCCGATGACGATCGGGATCTGCTCGAAGGCGCGTTTGGTCAATGCTGCTGAGGCGGTCGAGTCGACGCCGTTATCTGCAAGGATCGTCGTTACGAGCACCAGTCCTGTGATGAGGCAGATGACCACGGTGTCCCAGAAGACGGAGGTCGAAGACACCAGCGCCTGACGCACCGGATTCTTGGTCTTGGCAGCGGCCGCTACGATAGGAGCAGAGCCTAGGCCGGCTTCGTTGCTGAAAAGGCCACGAGCGATACCAAAGCGCATGGAGAGCATGATGGTCGATCCGACAAAGCCGCCCGTAGCCGCCTGTTCGCTGAATGCGCTCTTGAAGATCGTCAGGAAGGCGGTCGGCAGCAGGTCGATGTTGATGACCAGCAGCACCAGACAGCCGATGATATAGAACGCTGCCATGAAAGGAACCAGCAGCTCACATACCTTCGAGATGCCCTTGACTCCGAAGATGATAACGCATCCGACGAGCGTGGCCAGGACAAGACCGACCAGCTGGTCATTCCACCCGAAGCTCTCGTTGGCCATCGTGGCGATGGCATTGCTCTGGATCGTACAGCCGATGCCGAACGAGGCGAGGAAGGCAAACAGGCCGAAGAGGATGGCCAGCCACTTGCATCCCATACCACGCTCGATAGCGTACATCGGGCCTCCCAGCATCTGTCCGTTATACTTGCGTACACGGTATTTGATGCTCAACAGGCCCTCTGCATACTTGGTGGCAATGCCGAGGACTCCGGTGATCCAGCACCAGAAGATCGCTCCAGGTCCACCCATCGTCACCGCTGTGGCTACGCCGATGATGTTGCCAGTGCCGATAGTAGCGGCCAGGCTCGTCGCTAAGGCTGAGAACTGTGACACGTCGCCTTCCGAATCCGGATCTTTCTCGACAGACAGCTTGATGGCCTTGCCGATATAGCGCTGCGGAAATCTCAGTCGGATCGTCAGGAAAAGATGTGTACCTACCAGCAGGATGATCATCGGCCATCCCCACAGGTAGCTGTTCATAAGGGTAAGAATATCGTTCATATTTTCGGTCAAAAGTAGTACTTTCCGCTGCAAAGGTACGCAATAATTTTTATTTTTGCAAGCAAAACGCAGTTTTTTGAATAATGAATACACTTTTCATCCTCTTAGGCCCTACGGCAGTAGGCAAGACCGAGACCTCTCTGCAGCTGGCAGAAGAGCTCGGTTCGCCCATCCTCAGCTGTGACTCCCGCCAGATCTATCGCGACCTACCTGTCTGCACAGCAGCCCCTACGGCGGACGATCTGACACGTGTCAAGCATTATTTCATCGGTACGCATGGCCTCGAAGATCCCTTCAGTGCCGCGCAGTTTGAGGGTGAGGCTTTACGCGTCCTGCAGGAGGAGTGTCCCATGCCGGGGGTGGTGATGACAGGCGGCTCGATGATGTATATCGATGCTATTATAAAAGGTATAGACGATATGCCTCAGGCCGATCCCTCCATCCGTGAACGCCTGAAGTCGCAGGCCGAAGCCGAAGGCCTGGAGCCTCTGCTGGTGCGTCTCAGGGAGCTCGATCCCGTCTATTTCGCCTCCGTCGACCAGAAGAATCCCATGCGCGTCATCCACGGTCTGGAGATGTGTCTCACCACGGGGCGTCCGTTCAGCAGCTTCCGCACGGGACAGAAGAAGGAGCGGCCTTTCCGCATCGTGCAGTTCGGCTTGAGACGAGATCGCGCCGATCTCTATCAGCGCATCGACCGTCGTGTAGACCTCATGTTCGAGCAAGGTCTGGAGCAGGAGACGCTGCGTGTCTACGAGCGATACCAGCAGACCATCGACCTGCAGTTTGCCTCGGTCATCCGTAATCCGGGTCCTACCCAGGCGCAGCCCATCCCGAATCTTTTCCCTACGGCGCTCAATACCGTTGGCCTCAAGGAGATGCTCCTGCACTACACCGGCGTCTATAGCCTGGAGCAGGCCCGTGAGCGCATCTGCCATAACTCGCACGTCTACTCCAAGAAGCAGATGACATGGTTCCAGCGCAATCCTGAGATCATCTGGTTCGAAGCTGAGGAGGCTTTGATGCAGATTTTAGCAAAAAGCAACGAAAAAACATGTTATAGAACATATTTTTGAAAAAAGTTCGATAAAACAACCGATTGTACATCGATTTTTTTAGCAAAATATTTGGAGACGTTGTTTTTTTGCCCTATCTTTGCATCACCTTAAGATACACAACCATGACACAATACCTTAAATAACGCAACAAAAGTAGTTTCTTTGGGATCTTAAATCTAATACCTGAAAAACAGAGATTTTTTTGAAGAATCAAAAAAGACCACTGGCTCCTTAGTCGGTGGCTTTTTTTTGACAAAAAGAGCGTTAATTGGGTTCGTTCCGCATAAAAATGAGCATTTTTTCTCTTTTTTGTCTGGTAAAACTTGGCAATATGACAAAAAATAATTATTTTTGCGCGATTAAAACCTAATTATAGCAAAAGACCACATTATTTTATATAATCTATGAAGAACGAAAACGGTTCGCCGAACGTAATGGACTTAAAGGAATACATCGCTAGCAGTAACTTGTCTGACGATATGTTCGACAGGATTTACGAGGATATCCAGACGCGTGATATCCTTAGTTCTGTGCTGATCAATGTCGAAAAAATGACGGTTGCTAAACTGTCTGAAGATCTGGTCTTCAACGGTACCAAAGCTGAGAATGCTCAGATCAGTATCAGAAGCTATGAGGACTGGCGCAACAAAGAGTTCGATCGTCTATCAAATGACTATGACCGTCGTCGATTTGACCGAAGCACCAAGATCGAAAACCTCTGCAATAAGGTGCGTGAGCATAAGCATTATTCGTTCATTGCCCGTGTCAAGAGCGAGAAGGGAACTGATCGTGTGGTCAAATATGCGTTTACCCGCATGTCTCCCGATGCTAAGTTCATCTTCACTACCCGTCAGGAGATTACCCAGAGCCTTGAGCATGACATCATCACAGGCGGTTTGAACCGAGAAGGTCTCCTGCGTGAGCTTGGCATTAAGTTCGAGACCTGTCCTCCTGATGTCAACTACTCGCTCCTCTGTTTCAATATCAAGAACTTCCGTGTCGTCAACGAGCTTTATGGCAATGGAGTAGGAGATCGTGTGCTGCAGCACATGTATACCTCGATCGTCTATTCGGAGCTTCGTCCGGTGTCTTATGCACGCTATGAGTCAGATAACTTCATCTGCCTCATCCGCCGTGAGAACTTAGATACAGATACCATCACCCGCCTTTGCTATCGTGAGTATATCGATGGCGACAAGAA
Organism: Bacteroidales bacterium; assembly: GCA_045598885.1. Taxonomy (GTDB): domain Bacteria; phylum Bacteroidota; class Bacteroidia; order Bacteroidales; family UBA3663; genus Liminaster. The sequence continues at coordinate 2,988 of JAZRVB010000139.1, read as the reverse complement.
GATTGTCTTCCGCTCGATCTGTGGCATCTATCATGTCACCGATACCGCAGTTCCTGCCTACATGGCCTGTGCACATGCCAAGCTGGCGCTTTCGTTCATCAAGGATCAGTATATCACCCCATGGATGGTCTATGAGGAGGGAATGCAGAAGACCGTCATCTCTGACTCTGAGGTCCTGTCGCAGATCGATGACGCTATGGCCAGCGAGGAGTTCGTTCCTTACTTCCAGCCGGTGGTCGATACAAAGACCGGGCGTATCGAGATGGCCGAGGCCCTGGTGCGATGGAAGTCTTCTAAGCATGGCATGGTGTCACCTGCACTCTTCATCCCAGTGCTCGAGCGTCATGGCGGCCTTTCACGCATTGACCAGCTGATGGAGTCACGCGTCTTCTCTATGCAGCGCAAGCGACTGGAGGAGGGCCGTCCTGTCATCCCTATCGACCTTAACCTCTCGTGGGTCGACTTTGCCGACACCAAGCTGATCGGACAGTTGCAGGAGCATATCCTCGATCCTTCCGTACCTACCGACCTGGTGCGCTTTGAGATTACCGAGTCGGCCTACGACGAGATTGCCGAGAACCGTGTCGACGTCCTCTCGTTCTTCCAGCAGAACAATGTCAAGCTGCTGGTCGATGACTTCGGTCAGGGCTACTCGTTCGGTACGATGAAGAACGTCGACTTCCACATCGTCAAGATCGATAAGTCGCTCATCGATAAGATCGGCAAGAGCCGCAAGATGGATCTGCTGGTCGAGACGCTCATCTCTGTCTTCCATAATCTCAATGCCAAGGTCGTTGCCGAGGGCGTAGAGGAGGAGGCGCAGGTCGAATTCCTGCGTAAGGTCGGCTGTGACTACATCCAGGGCTTCTATTTCTATCGCCCGATGGATGAGGAGTCCTTCCTGGCACTGCTTGAGAAGCAGCACAGTGAGACCGCTGATCCGACGCAGAAGGGTACAGCTGCCGTCGCCAAGGAAGAGCCTGCCGCCCTGTGGGTCGATCGTGAAGTCGTTGAGACCCAGTATGCCAAGATGCAGACAGCCGTCGAGGTATCCAAGAGCCTGCGCATGCTGCTCGATGAGATGGATATCCACATCTTCGAATGGGATGTCAAGACGCACGTCGATCTGGCCTCTGATAAGTTCTGCAAGATGTACGGCCTGGAGAGCAATGCCATCCCGAACATGCCTGAAGAGATCCCGATTGTCATCGAGGAAGACCGTGAGCGCTTCCGTGACTTCTATGGCCGCATTGCCCGTGGTGAGAAGATGGGTTCTGACAGCTTCCGCCTCTATAAGCCGAATGGCAAGGGCTATACTTGGTATCGTAAGACCTTCTATACGATCTTCGACAGCAAGGGATTGCCTTATAAGGCTATCATCACCATGCGCGACTGCGAAGACGAGTACCGTTATCGCATCCTCCGTACCCGCGACCGTGAGATCACTCAGAAGATGGGCATCGTGACCTTCATCTATACGCTGGCCGATGATACGTTCTCATTCACCATCCAGAACCCGGAGACAAGAGAGGTCCAGAATATAGCTCTGGTCGACTATCTCAGCACCCCGGAAGAACAGATGTCGGTCGACCAGAAGTTCCTCTCAGATACGATCAGGAAGGCCATCTCCGGCGAATTGCCTGTCAGCCACATCGACTTCTTTGACAAGCGACTCAATACCGAGTTCCGCGCCCACTTCTCCAAGATCTACGGCGAGTATGGCCAGCTCTATGCCATCATCGGTCAGGCAGAGGATATCAATAAGACACGCGAGCGTCTGGAGGCCAAGGAGCTTATGCTGCGTATGGCACGCCTGGATGGTCTGACACAGCTCAATAACCGCAGCAACGGCGAGAAGGAGATGGAGCAGCTCCTGGGTGAGCACAAGGCGGGCGTCTTCGGCATCCTTGACTGTGACAAGTTCAAGAGTGTCAACGATAACTTCGGCCATGCCGTCGGTGATGAGCTCCTGATTGCCATTGCCCGGGGTATGGAGGCCTTCAATCCTGAGGGTATCAACATGCGTCTGGGTGGCGATGAGTTCGCCTTCTATTTCACGGGCGACTACACCCCACAGCAGTTGCAGCAGCGCGTCGACTCTTTCTTCCATTATATTGATAATCTGCAGGTTCCTGGCATGGAGAATTTCCCTGTCACGGTCTCTGTCGGTGCCGTATCCTATGATGGTCAGACTGATATTGATTTCGATACCATCTATCGCAGAGCGGATCTGTTGCTCTATATCAGCAAGAGATACGAAGGAAACAAGTTGTCGATATGAAGAAATACTTTTTGACCCTCTTTGCCGCCTGTCAGGCCTTAGGCTTCAGTGCGATGGCTCAGGCCGATAAGGAGCCTGCACAGATCTCCGTACCCGTCAACATGGAGGAGTTTCTGGTGCTGAGCGAGAAGACCGACTTCCGCAAGACCCCGAAGTTCGATGAGACCCGCGACTTCTTCCACCGTCTGGAGCTCGTCTCTCCGATGATTCACAATGCGAGCTTCGGCACGAGCCCGATGGGCCGTGAGCTCTCGCTCGTCGTGATCGATAAGGACGGCCTCACCACCCCTGAGGAGATCCGTGCCAAGGGCAGGATCATCATACTCGTGGAGTCATGCATCCACAGTGGTGAGCCCGATGGCAAGGACGCCTGCATGATCTACTTCCGCGACATGCTGCTCAAGGGCAAGGACAAGGAGCTGCTCAACCACGTTAGCTTCGTCCTCGACCCAGTGTTCAATGTCGACGGTCATGAGGACTTCCGCGCCACCAACCGCATCAATCAGAACGGCCCTGAGGAGCTCGGTACGCGCAACAACTCATTGCTCATGAACCTCAACCGCGACTTCCTCAAGACCGATGCCCCTGAGATGAAGGAGTGGCACAAGATGTATAACTACTGGGATCCGGAGCTCTTCATCGACTGTCATGTCACCAATGGCGCTGACTTCCAGTACGTCATGACCTATTCCGTCGAGGATCATGGT
>JAZRVB010000138.1:0-1572 GCA_045598885.1 Bacteroidales bacterium | reverse complement strand
CAAGCTCAAAATGAAATATAACTTCTAATATAATACAATAATGAGTACAACTGAAAAGCAGTCACAGGTACTGCATGTACAAGGCGTCAAATCGTTCGGCGCCGCTGAAGGAAAAGAGAACGAACGTCGCTGGGATGATGCTATGACAGATGCACAGAAACAAGTAGAGACCGTGCAGAACAATATGCTGGTTGACTATAATGAGCTGTGGCGTTATCGCCAGACGAACGAGGAACGAGAGAATCGTCTGTCTGAGTTGACAGAACAACAGGACACCCTCATTGAACAGCTGATGAACCCAAATCAGCGCCCACTTGTGTTGGGATTTGCTGATGCCTTGCTTAGTGGAGAGGTTCCATCCAGTGGGGGTGGAGGAAGCACTTCTGATCTTCCGTGGGATGGTCGCAATCGGGACGAAGACGAAGAAGCCTTCCGTCAGCGTTGCCTGCTTACTGCATCGCGATTTGTCCACAGAAGGACGATGAACCGAAGCTATAGACGATGAGGATATAGAGTGTAATAACGAGAATAACAACCAATAATATAAAAGTCTATGACAACATCTTTACAACCAATCTTGGATTTGCTCACCCAGCTCCTCCAAATCGCGCAGGAGATACTGGAGTGGGTACGCAGTACCAAGAAGGCTGCGTTGAGCGTGGATCCGATGGGTGTTTATGACAACAGCTACATCAAGCAACTGCTTCACATTCAGGACAAGTACCTGAAGAAGTTGCGCGATGATGGCTACCTTGCCTATTCGCGAGAGGGCGACAAGTACTGGTATCGTGGACGAGACATCATCGCCATGCTCGACCATTACTACTTTGAGGCCTTCTCAACCAAGAAAGATCTGCCGAAGGCGTAAGCAGCTCAGGAGTGGTGTCCCATAGGGATGCCACTTCTTGCTTTCTTCCCTCTGATAATTCAATACTAAATTGTAACTTGGTATGCTTGTATTTTGTATTATCAGAAGGAAAAGAGTAGGAAAATAAAGATTTTTTAGATGAAAAATTTGGAGGAACCGAATAAATGTCCTATATTTGCAACGCAAGAACCCGCCAAGCCTCTTCACAATGTTTATATAGTGTGGGTCGTTTTATAAGAACATGCTTACCCTGCTTCCCGCAAGATCAGTGCGCTCAGGGTAAGCCTTTTTTGTCTAAAACGAGAATAGATTCATCCGATGGCAAAGAAAAATGAAAGTTTGATAGAGATAGATGCTCAGTCATTCAAAGATATGATTTACATCTTCCGAGGTCAGCAGGTGATGCTGGACTCAGACTTGGCTGCTATATATGGATATACAACAGGTCAGTTTAACTTACAGGTTAAACATAATTCTGACAAATTCGAGGAAGATTTCATGTTTCAGCTTACAGATGAAGAGACAAATAGTTTGAGATTGAAAATTTCAACCTCAAATGAAAAGTCTCCTTTGTCATTGAAAAATTCAACCTCAAACCAGCGAGGTGGCCGTCGTTATAATCCATACGTCTTTACCGAGCAAGGCATATATATGTTAATGACAGTGTTGAGAGGTGACTTGGCAACCCAACAGAGTAAAGCCTT
>JAZRVB010000137.1:0-2118 GCA_045598885.1 Bacteroidales bacterium | reverse complement strand
GCAGACTCAACACCCTTTGCAATGGCAGCCTGAACTTCACCAGCCTTACCAAGACCATAACCGATGATACCATTACCATCACCTACTACAACGATAGCAGCGAAAGTAAAGGTACGACCACCCTTAGTAGTCTTACTTACTCGGTTGATAGCAACCAGACGGTCCTTCAACTCGATTTCGTTGGCATTCTTTACTTTATTCATATCTGTCATTTATTTAGAACTTGAGACCTGCCTCACGTGCGCCCTCAGCAAGAGCCTGAACGCGACCATGATAGAGATAACCGTTACGATCAAATACAACCTCGGTAATACCGGCTGCAATGCACTTCTGAGCTACGAGCTCGCCTACCTTCTTAGCAACCTCAGACTTGTTGCCCTCGGTGATACCCTTAGAAGCGGCAGAAACGATAGTCTTGCCCTCGAGGTCATTGATAACCTGTGCATAGATAGCCTTGTTGCTGCGGAATACAGACAAACGTGGACGGCTAGCGGTACCATGAACCTTCTTACGAATACGGTGCTTAATCTTAATTCTTCTTTCTTTCTTAGTAATCATAATCGTCTAATCTTTAAAAGTTAATTATTTAGCACCGGCAGACTTACCTGACTTGCGACGAATCTGTTCACCAACGAAGAGAACACCCTTGCCCTTATATGGCTCTGGCTTGCGGAAAGAACGAATCTTATTGCAAATGAGACCAAGGAGAGCCTTATCACAAGACTCGAGGGTGATGAGTGGGTTCTGGTTACGCTCGGTCTTGGTAGTCAGCTTTACCTCCTTTGGAAGAGAGATGTAAATAGCGTGAGAATAACCAAGAGAAAGCTCAAGGACATTACCAGTGTTGCTTGCACGATAACCTACACCAACGAGCTCCAACTCCTTCTTGTAACCCTCACCACAACCAATAACCATGTTATTGATGAGTGAACGATAAAGACCATGGAGAGCGCGGGTCTGCTTCTCGTCATTTGGACGGCTAACGGTGAGAGTACCATCCTCAATACCTACGGTGATACCGCCGGTGAGAGCTTGGCTCATCTCGCCATTCTTACCCTTAACTGTAACTACATTATCCTTTACAGTGACTGTTACACCTGAAGGAATAGAGATAGGCAATTTACCAATTCTTGACATTTCTAATACCTCCTATAAATTAATAGATGTAACACAAAACCTCACCACCTACCTTCTGGGCAGAAGCCTCCTTGTCGGTCATAACGCCACGTGAGGTAGAAAGGATAGCAATGCCGAGTCCATTGAGGACACGTGGCATATCCTTATAGCCTACGTACTTACGAAGACCTGGAGTAGATACACGGGTAAGGCTCTTAATAGCACTCACTTTGTTAACAGGATCATACTTCAAGGCAACCTTGATAGTACCCTGTGGGCCATCCTCGATGAACTTGTAGTTCATGATGTAACCCTTCTCGAAGAGGATCTTACAAATCTCCTTCTTCAAGTTTGACGCTGGAACTTCTACAACGCGGTGGTTAGCTGCGATTGCATTGCGAAGACGGGTCAAAAAATCTGCAATTGGATCAGTCATTTGATTGATTTGTTAAATTAATCCGGAGCATCCGGACAATATTTAATAAAATGTATATACGCGAATATCGGCAGGCCATAAATGACCTGCTGATATTCATCATATCAGAGAGAGATTTCTTAGTACTATAACTTTCATCAAGCATTGAGCACCAAGAAAGTCCAGTGTTTGGATCTGGATTACCAGCTAGCCTTCTTAACACCAGGGATGAGACCTGCAGAAGCCATCTCACGGAACTGGATACGAGAAAGACCGAACTGACGCATATAACCCTTTGGACGACCAGTTACCTTGCAACGGTTGTGCAGACGAACTGGAGATGCATTCTTAGGGAGAGCCTGAAGAGCCTGAGCTGCCTCATAGTCACCAGCGTTAGCAGCCTTCTTGAGCTCGGCACGCTTAGCAGCGTACTTCTTAACAAGAGCCTGACGCTTAACCTCACGGGCTACCATTGAAATCTTTGCCATTGTCGGAAATTACTTTTTAGCGTTCTTGAATGGAAGACCAAACTCCTTCAGGAGAGCATAACCCTCCTCGTCAGTCTTGGCAGTAGTCACGAAAGTGAT
>JAZRVB010000136.1:0-2178 GCA_045598885.1 Bacteroidales bacterium | reverse complement strand
TTCCAGTCGCTGAGAAAAAGTTATGCTGAAGTTAGAGAGGTATCAGTTGTATCTTACAGTAGCGGTTGTTGGCAATGGGAGTGAACTCCTCGATGCCACCAAGGGCTTGTAGCTCTATGTGGTCAGAACTCATGCCAAGTGTCATGAGTTGATCTGCAATATAGTCTGCACGTTCCTCACTGAGTCGCTGATTGATTGCTGCAGTACCTGTGGCACTGTCGGCAGCACCGATGACACGAATAGCCATGTTGCGCTCCTTGGCGAGTTTTACAATCTCTGAGAGATATTCAAGCTGGCTATTGTTGGTGAGGTTGTGCGTGTTGATCTTGAAATAACAAATGTAAGGGATAGTCAGACCTAATGTGTCTGTGGCGTTGACGAGAGCCTGTCTTGCGCTCTCGTTTTTTGTATGCTGCTCTCCGCAATTTCCATCAGTAGCGCACTTGCCTGAGCAATTACTGCACTGACAAGAAGCGTTATCACCGCAATGGCATATAGCGGATAGAGAAGAATCAGTTTGAGTATTCGCATTGTTGTTGGTGGTTTGACCAGCTTCAGCCAGACGAGCACGAAGCGAGTTCAAGCCAGAGTAGTTGTTGATAGGTTGATGCTTGGTAGATGAAGTATTCCAGGAGATTGTCTTTTGGCGTTCAGATTTCTGTTTTTCCTGGTTGTCACTCTTCAAAGACTTGTAGTCGCTTGTTCTATCAACAACCTTGTAAGCAATAGGCTGAGACTTTGCCTTATGGAAACCCACCTTACCGAGATTGACAGCAAGACCTAAGCTTACATCAAACTTATGATCACCCAACTTGTCTGAAGCTCCATGACCATCGAACTGCTGGAAGGTGGTGAGAGCACTGGCTTCAGCAGTCAGATGAAGACGATCATTCAGATGGTACTTTGCCTGAATGCCATAGTTGAGGGAGAAATCGCTACGATGTAGGTCGCTGTTGTGAATGAGTCCACATCCTGCAAATGGGATGAGATCAAAACGCTGGTCGTTGGCATAATTGTAGCGATACGACATCACGTTATACATCAGATCTGCATGATAGCTCTGCATAGACATGTCACCCAAATGACAGCCCTTCACCTGATAGCCCTGATAGTTTACGCGTACACCAACGGCAGGTGTGAACCACTTGCCAGCATACACATGGATATTAGGAGAAATGCGGTCGAAGGCATCTGCACAACCAAGAGGCTTGCCAACATAGACGGAAGCACCTGCTTGAACACCAACAAACCAGTTAGCCCCCCACTCACTTGGTGTGGATGCTGACAAAACTTTGGACTTGGTCTGTTCCTCTTCAAAAAGATAACGGTTGCGCTTCAGGGCAACACGTGACGAATCTGGATTTAGATGGAAAGTGGTGTCAACTACATTGATATTATTGAACTGGTCAGTGTCAATGACATTGGCATTCATATTGAGAGTAGCACATACTGCTGCTACGAGCATCATAATTTTCTTCATAAAGGATAAGTGATTTTGTTTGTACTTTCGGGAAAAGCGAGTGCAAAGTTAGGGACTTATAGTCATCGAGTAATCAAACTCATGGCTATAAGTCCTTTTTCGTTTCAGAAGATTAACTCGCGATTATCTTCTGATAGTTCGTGACGAATGGCTATCGCTTGCGCTTGGTGCCAGATGGCGGTTTCAACATACTTCGAGCGTGCATCGCACATCGTCTTGCCCAAGCAATATCATCCTCATCCTTGTCGCGTCCACGCCAAGGGAGTTTACTGCCACCGCCTCCTCCACCGCCATGCGTCTGAGCAAAGTCAGTCGCCTTGTCGATCATGCCGGTCATGAGCAGCAAGGTACAGGTGAATAGGTTCTTGCCATCCTCTGAAAAATCTTGAAGGACGGTATCGTCAAAGAGTTCCTTGTCGGTACTGAGCAAAGGTGTTTTCTTCTGAAAGTCACTGATAAGGCTGTCATAGAGAGCCGCCTTGATGACAGAGTCATAATTGCTTCGCAGGGATTGTGAAGCGACCTTTGTCTGATGACCAAGCGCCTGAATGTGATGTTCTGCCTGAGCAATGGCTTGGTTCTTCTGCTGCAACTGTTCGGTGGCATTGTTGAGAGCCTTGCGGACACGCTGGTACTCCCTGTCAGCTTCAGCAAGTTTATTGCGCTTATCTTCAAGCGACTGCTTGATCTGCTCAATT
>JAZRVB010000135.1:0-10475 GCA_045598885.1 Bacteroidales bacterium | reverse complement strand
GGCAGGATCGCAGATCACATCCTGCAGCGTAGGCTCCATCAGCTCCACCATCATACGGATGATGTGGCGTGGCGTGCGGAACTGGCCATTGGTACCCGAGGCTGCCATCTTGCCGAGGATGTACTCATAGACGTCACCCATGGCGTCACGATCGCCCATTGGCAAGGCGTCGATACCCTCTACGATCTTGGTGAGGTTACGGGCGGTAGGGATCATGAATACGGCGTTCTGCATGTAGCGCGAATAAGCGGTCTCATCACCCGAGCCGAGGTTCTTGATGAACGAGAAGACTTCGGATGAAACCAGACGGTACAACAGCGTAGGATCGAGATTCTTGAACACATGCCAGCGCAACTGTTCGTAAGGGGTCTGGCTGCCTGTATCTGGATTCGTCCACTCCCCTTTCGGGAATACAGGTTCATCGACCTCCATACCCCATGCAGCAGCATCTGCCTCACGCTGCTGCTCTGCATCGTCGAGCAGCTTCATGAAGAAGAGGTAAGTCATCTGCTCCAGGATGGTGATAGAATTGGTGATGCCACCGGTCCAGAAACTGTCCCATATCTGGTCAATCTTATTCTTTATCTCGCCTGTAATCATATCGTGTTTGGTTGTTGTATTATTTTACGCGGCAAATATAATCATAAATTCTCTTTTATCCAAATAAAAGTCTGATTATTTTCATGTATTATGTTATCGAAAACATAATAATGGACGACGTGGCCTCAAGACGTCCATTCCTTCTTGCAGGAATGGACGCCATGGAGTCAGGACGTCCGTTCTTTATTGCAGGAATGGACGCCATGGGGTCATGGCGTCCATTGATTATTTCTTGCGAAGTCCATTAGAATTTCCCTCGCGTTTATTTTCTCTCTTTATAGTCTCTTATAGTATACGTGAAATTATGGCACCAATGGCTCACCCATCTCTGAGGCCTCGGCGTCGTTAGCGTCGAGCTTGAAGAGCATGAAGTTCTTGTTGTCGGTGGTGCAAGGAGTCCAGACGCCATCGCCTTCGCCGTTAGGATTGCTGTACTTGGCGAAGTTGGTCCATGCGGTGAGCATACGCTCTGAGAGATCCCAGTCACCCTGGGTCCAAGGACGCCAGCAGTGCTTGAGGGACTTGAAGACGAACCAGAGGTCAGAAGAGTGGAAGGCGCCCTTGAGACGTGCAGTGACCTCAGGATGTGAGCCGTTATCTGGCAATGGACGAGCGAACTCGTAGGCCCATGCAGGTGCTGCACCTTTCTCGTTGCGGATCTTGCAGAAGTCGGCGATACCCTTGCTCATGTTGTTCATGTCATTGAGCGTATAGCCGATCATGTAAGGGACGTCGGCGATAGAGCCATCTACGACAGCGTCATCGAACGACTTAAGGCTCACGTAGCCATCGACCATCGGACGCATAGTGACTACACCGATCTTGCCAGTAGCCATATTATAGATGTTATTGAGCCCGTACATGGTCTCGGTGCTTGCCTTGCGCATCTTATCGAGGTCGGTCAGACCTGCCCAATCGAGGACGGTCTTGGTCTCTGCCTCGGCCTCTGCCATGGTCATATTGCGGAAGATAGAGTTGCGTGGCTGCTCAGGCTCCTTGACGTTAGGATCTGGGATGGTGATGCCTCCGCCGCTCATGATGACAGCCTTCTGGAAGTAGCCACGTGCAAGAGGTGACTCGCAGACGGTCTTGACCGAACCTGCACCAGCCGACTGGCCGAAGATGGTGACGTTGTCAGGATCACCGCCAAACTGTGCGATGTTCTTGCGGATCCACTTGAGCGCCTCAATCTGGTCGAGGATGCCGTAGTTGCCCGATACGCCGTGAGGACTCTCTGCGTCGAGCAATGGATGAGTCAGGAAGCCAAAGACACCGAGACGATAGTTGATCGAGACGAGGACAACATCCTTGGCACCCCACTCCTGGCCATCGAACTCTGGCTCTGAACCCCAGCCTTCGCGATAGCCACCACCGTGGATCCAGAGAGCTACTGGGAGCTTGGCCTCAGGGTTGCCTGGAGCCTTGGTCCAGACGTTGAGGTAGAGACAGTCCTCGCTCTGAGGAGCCTCGTCGCCATAACCCCACTCGGTGGCATAGCCGCCAGGGTAGTGAACAGACTGATAGCCTGGGTGGCCGAACTTATCTGCAATCTTGACACCCTGCCAAGCCACGACTGGCTGTGGCTCCTTCCAGCGGAGATCGCCGATAGGAGGTGCTGCGTATGGGATGCCGCGATAGACGTAGACGTCCTGATGATCGTCGGCGATGACACCCTGCACCTGGCCACCTTCGATGGTGAGGATGGGGTTTGCTGGCTCCTTAGGTGCCTGAGTGCAGGCTACCAATGCAAGGAGAGGAAGGAGGGAAATATATTTTTTCATAATTTTTTTTTGAAGGGATTTTAGGGATATTGGGGATATTGGGGATTTTAGGGATATTGGGATTTTAGGGATATTGGGGATTTTAGGGATATTGGGATTTTAGGGATATTGGAATTTTAGGGATATTAGGGACGAATGTATCAGATACACCACAATATATATTTGGGGATAGATTTTAGCAGCATATATTTAGGGATAGATTTTAGCAGCCGATACTATCGTCCCTAAAATCCCTAATATCCCCAAAATCCCCAAAATCCCTAATATAATTTATATTACAGCACCTTGAGATCCAATTCCTGCAGATCCTTCTCCTCCGAAGAGCTACCATAAAGGATCTTATAGCTACCAGCACGGGTAGAGAGCTCGTCGATAGCCTCATCGTAGTACTGGAATGACTCGCCTGTGAGGGTTACGACTGCGTTCTGTGTCTCACCTGGCTTGAGGTTGAGCTTAGCGAAGCCCTTGAGCTCCTTGAGAGGTGCGGTAGGGTTATCGAGCGACTTGATGTAGACCTGTACGATCTCCTCTCCTGCTACCTTACCGGTGTTCTTGACTGGCACGGTAAGGGTCACCTTGCCATCTTTCTTCATGGTCTTCGCAGAGAGCTGACCCTTACCATAGCCGAAGGTGGTGTATGAGAGACCGTAACCGAAAGCGTACATTGGCTTGCCCTGGAAGTAGCGGTAGGTACGGTTCTCCATGCTGTAGTCGAGGAAGTCTGGCAGGTCGTTGTTGCTCTCGTAGAAAGTCACAGGAAGCTTGCCCGATGGGTTGTAGTCGCCGAAGAGCACCTCGGCCAAAGCCTGAGAGCCACCCTGACCTGGATACCAAGCCTGGAGGAGTGCATCGAACTCACCCTTGACGCTACCGAAAGCGATGCAAGAGCCTGAACAGTTGACGAAGACGACTGGCTTGCCTGTAGCGTGCATGGCCTTGACGAGGCGCTGCTGAACCATTGGGAGTTCGATGTCGGCCTTATCGCCACCCTCGCCTTCCATCTGTGCAGAGATACCACCGATGACGATGATCACGTCAGCATCCTTAACCTGTGCAACGACGTCAGAGAAGTCGTTGAGCTTGCGCTGGCAGACATCTGCATTGAGCATGGCGAAAGGACCATTGCCACGGCTGTAGATGATCTCTACGTCGTAGGTCTTGCCATTCTCTACGTCGAAGGTCTTATACTCAGGAGCGCGACGGAAACCGAAGCGACGGCTCTGACCCTGCTTCTGATCTTCTACGACCTGACCGTTGACCTTGAGTACGTAACCGTTGTCTGAACCAACGGTGTAGCTCATCTTGCCGGTGAACTCTGCAGTGAACTTACCAGAGATGCGGACAGCGATAGAATCAGAGCTGACACCCTCTGCAAAGCCCCAGGCGCCGAAGGTGCTGAAGTTGAGACGCTCCTTCATATACTGCACCTTAGCAGGAGCACCTGCCAGCTGCTTGTTCTCGAAGAACTCTACCTTTGCACCCTGGCCATCGTTCATCTTTGGCAGGTAGTAGAAGGTGTTGTACTCGTCCTGGAGGTCACAGGCCTTGTTATATATGATGTTGGTGCCTGGCAGGTAGTCGCGGATACCCTGCACGAGAGAGCGCTCGTGGTTCTTGGTAGGGGTGCCACCATAGTTACCGTTGAGGAGAGCCACGTCATCGGCGTTAGGACCGACGACAGCGATGTTCTTGAGCGACTTCTTCAGTGGCAGGATGCCGTTGTTGTCGAGCAATACCATCGACTCACGAGCGGCCTGGATAGCCAACTGGTGGTTGCTCTCGCTGCTGATCACATCCTCACCGAGGTTGGCCCATGGGAGCATCTCAGCAGGATCGAACATACCGAGCTCGAAACGACCGGTGAGGGTCTTGCGGAGGTGACCGTCGAGGTCTTCGGTCTTGATGAGGCCACGCTGGAGCGCTTCGGTAAGCACCATGAAGACCTTACCGCACTCGAGGTCAGTACCGTTGAGCACGGCATCGACTGAAGCCGAGAGTGGGTCTGGATGGGTCTCGTGCTGACCTTTGTTATAGAAGTTGTTGATAGCGTCGCAGTCAGTGAGGACGATGGCATCGTAACCCCACTTCTCACGGAGGATCTTGATGAGCAGACGATCGCTCATACAGCATGGCTTGCCTTCGTAGCGGTTGTAGGCGCACATCACCTCGCGGACGTTACCTTTCTGCACCAAGGCCTTGAAGGCTGGCAGATAGGTCTCCCAGAGGTCGCGCATCGAAACACGAGCGTCGTAAGAGTGGCGCAATGGCTCAGGACCACTATGTACGGCATAGTGCTTGGCACAGGCGTGAGTCTTGAAGTAGCGGTCATCATCGCCCTGCATACCCTTGACAGTTTCAACGCCGAGGACAGCCGAGAGGAATGGATCCTCGCCGCAGGTCTCCTGGCCACGACCCCAACGAGGATCGCGGAAGATGTTGACGTTAGGACACCAGAAGGTCAGCTCTGGATTGCCAGGATAATAGGTCACACCCATTGGCACGTTGTAGAGCGATGCATCATTGTGGTCGGTGCGGTTCCAGTTGGCACGAGCCTCGTCGCTGACGGTAGCGAACACGTCGTGCATCTGCTGAGGATTGAAGGCCGATGCCATGCCGATAGGCTGTGGATAGACGGTGTAGCCACCCTGACGGACACCGTGGCAGGCCTCGCTCCACCAATTATAGCTTGGGATGCCGAGACGATCGACGGAGATGGATTTGTTCATCATCAAGCCGACCTTCTCCTCTGGTGTAAGAAGTGAAAGGAGATTCTCTACTCGCTGCTCGATCGGCAGCGAAGGATCCTGGTAAGGATACTGCCAGTTCTCAGCATGAGCACCAGCAGAGCATGCCGCAAAGAGCAGCAGCATAGCTTTGTTAAGTTTCTTCATTTTAGTATTAATAGGTAATGTTTGTTGGTATTTCTCTCGATTGCATGAGGTTTTTTATTGCATGCAAATTTGGGGCAAAGTTAGGAATAAAAAGACAATCCGCCAAATTTTCAATCATTTTTCTACCTTTTATAACTTTTTTCTCCTCGAAATGTTCCATATATAAATATTTAATAGTATATTTGCACGATTTCAACGAACAAACGAGACATGCCAAAGCAACAATCGAACGTCAGAGAACGCGTCCATACAGGACTGAAGGAACCCGATATGTATCGCGTCATCATGCATAATGATGACTTCACGACCATGGAATTTGTGGTCGAGATGCTGCGTGTGGTGTTCTTCAAGGACGAGGCCACTGCAGAGACCCTCATGCTCACCGTGCACCACGAAGGACAGGCACAGATCGGGCTCTACACCTACGACATGGCTGCGAGCAAATGCCAGAAAGCGATGCGAATGGCGAGAGAACAGGGATTCCCCTTCAAGCTCACCTACGAGCCAGAATAATTGGAAGAAATAATGAAGCGAGCCGAAAATACAGAAGAAGCCTACCAGACAGCCATCAACCACGCTGCAGGCCTGCGCAAGGAGTTTCTCACACCAGAGATGCTCCTGTGGGGCATTGTGCAGCAAGAGGAATGCCAGAACCTGCTGATAAGCTACCAGTGCGATCCGGACAAGATGCTCGAAGAACTGGAAGAAGAGATCAGCCTGGTCGACAGCGTCCCAGAGGACATTGAAGACTATCAGCTGCTGGCTTCGCAGCAGATGACCACCGTGATGAACTGGAGTGACAGTATGGCCGCTTCGTCAGGACGTGATGCCATAGAAGTGCCACACCTGCTGCATGCCATCCTGAACCTGGAGCAGAGCGCTGCACGCTATCTGTTGATGAAACATACCACGCATGACATGACTGAGCTTCTCGCGGCCATCGTGGCTACGTACTACGGCGAAGATTTGGGTCAGAACCTCTCTGCCGAAGACGAAGACAGCTGGCGCAAGCTCGTGACCTGTGTCAACGACCTGCTCAAAGACCATAATCCGCTCATCGGCCGTGATGCGGAGCTGGAGCGAACCATACAGGTACTGTGTCGCAAGGAGAAGAACAACCCGCTGCACATCGGTGAGCCAGGTGTCGGCAAGACCGCGCTGGTGTATGGATTGGCCGCACGTATCGAGGCCGGCAACGTACCTGAGCGCCTTCGCGGCGCAAGAATCTACCAGATGGATATGGGGTCGATGGTGGCTGGAGCCAGCTATCGTGGCGACTTCGAGAAGCGTATCAAGGCCGTGATGGACGGCGTGATGCAGGAAGGCAATGCCATCATATATATAGATGAGATTCACACGCTGGTAGGATCAGGTGCAGGAGGCGACCAGTCGCTCGACGGATCGAACATGCTAAAGCCTTATCTCGAAGGCGGACAGATCCGTTTCATCGGTTCGACCACCTATCAGGAGTACAACCGTTACTTCCAGAAGAGCCGTGGCATGGTGAGACGCTTCCAGCAGATTGACATCGCAGAACCTTCTGAGGACGAGACGATCCAGATCCTCAAAGGCCTGCAGGAGAAGTATGAGAGGTATCATGGCGTGAAGTACGAGCAGGATGTGATTGCCTACGCAGTTCATGCCAGCGCTCAGCATATCAGCGACCGTTTCCTGCCAGACAAGGCTATCGACCTGATAGACGAAGCTGGTGCCTACAGAGAGCTGCATCCCCTCCTTCGCAAGTATCGCGGAGAGCTGCGCGTGGCCAAGACTCAGACGGTCGACAAGAACCTGATCAACGATGTGCTGGCGCGTATCTGCAAGATCGATCCGAAGTCATTGCACGATGAGGATAACAACAACCTGGAGACACTCAGCCAGCGTATCTCGGCGCAGATCTATGGTCAGGACGAGGCCGTCCGTCAGGTGGTTGAGGCCGTGCAGATGGGTAAGGCCGGATTGCTGGAGGACGGCAAGCCTGTCGCCTCACTCCTCTTCGTAGGTCCTACAGGTGTCGGCAAAACCGAAGTGTGCAAGGTGCTGGCACAGGAGCTCGGCATCGAGCTCATCCGCTTCGACATGAGCGAATATACCGAGAAGCACACTGTGGCCAAGCTCATCGGCTCGCCTGCCGGCTACGTGGGTTATGAGGACGGCGGATTGCTTACTGATGCCATCCGCAAGACACCTAACTGCGTGCTGCTGCTCGATGAGATCGAGAAGGCGCACTCAGACATCTACAACATCCTGCTGCAGGTGATGGATTATGCTCGTCTCACGGATAACAAAGGCCAGAAAGCCGACTTCCGCCACGTGATCCTCGTGATGACCTCCAATGCCGGTGCTCAGTTCGCACATCAGGCCAATGTCGGCTTCGGTTCGAGCGTCTCTGCAGGTGCAGCCATGCTCAACACGGTGAAGAAGACCTTCAAGCCAGAGTTCCTGGCTCGTCTTTCCGGCACCGTGGTATTCAATGACATGGACGAGACGATGGCATCGCTCATTCTCGACAAGAAGTTACGTCAGCTCTCTGCGCGTCTGGCTACTCGTAAGGTCACACTGCATCTGTCAGATGCGGCACACGCCTTCCTGCTCAAGCAAGGCTTCTCGGCCAAGAATGGCGCACGTGAGATGGATCGCCAGATCAACTCGCACCTCTCTCCTATCCTGATGCGCGAGATCCTCTTCGGCAAGCTCAAGAAAGGTGGCGTAGCAAATATTGAACTCAAAGAAAATGGTCTTTTTATTAGATAAGGAAGAAATCGGCTTTCCAGATCCTCGCAAGGGTGAGGAAGACGGACTCTTTGCCGTCGGTGGCGATCTCAAGCCGGAGCGACTCATCCTGGCTTATTCACACGGTATCTTCCCATGGTATGCTTTCCGTGCAGAGGACACTTGTCCGGAACTGGTCGACCCAGCCACCGGCAAGCCCTACATCCAGTGGTGGTGTCCGATGAAGCGCTTCGTCATCACGCCTGAGGACATACATATCTCCCACTCCATGCGACCGCTGCTGCATCGCATGCAACGAGATGAGATCCGCGTGTCGCTCAATGCAGCTTTCGAGCAAGTCATTGACCTCTGTGGCACTTTACGCGAAGAAAAAGAAGGCGCCTGGCTCGGTCCTGAGATGAAGGCGGCCTACATCGAACTGAAGCGTCTCGGATTTGCTTCGAGCGTGGAAGTATGGGAAGGCGAAGAGCTCATCGGAGGACTTTATGGCGTCATCGTGGGTCGTGGATTCTTCGGCGAGAGCATGTTCTCGCTCAAACCGAGTGCATCGAAGATTGCATTGATCACCCTGGCTAAGTTCCTGCCACAGACGGGCATCAAGCTCATCGACTGCCAGTTTGAGACGGAGCATCTCAAGACGATGGGAGGCCATTATATCTCTTACGACGAGTATCTGAGGATCATCAATCCGGAATACTATGATCGTAAGCCTGAAGAAAAATCAAACTAATACAACTACCATAATAATAACATCTTTACAAACAAGATCATGAAAACAAACAGTCTTTTAGGCTTGTTCCTCGCTATGGGAACAGCAGCATCGGTTCAAGCTCAGAGCTTTGAACTGACTCCAACTGGCTACTTCCGCAATCAGGGAGTAGACGTGATGGCTTTCGATGACTTCTATCCAGAGGGACATCAGGGAGGCCTCTGTATCATTATGAACGGCCATCGTGTGGCTACCAACGGCGACATCCGTCTGGAGCCGACTCCTGGTCAGTGGCAGCCGGTACCTCGTCAGCTCGACCGCAAGATTGAGGGCAATGCCATTACCGCTACGCTCTGCTATCCGGATTCATCGCGTCACATGACCGGCTTCAATCCGATGATCTATCCGGAGCTGCATCTGACTTATAAGGTCCGCGTGGAGTCGAAGGGAGATAAGATCGATGTGCTCGTCGACCTTGATACTCCTATCCCAGACGCGCTGGTCGGCAAGGCTGGCTTCAACCTGGAGTTCTTCCCTGGCGACCTCTTCGGCAAACCATGGATCATGGACGAGACCTCGGGCATCTATCCTCAGCAGCCGAACTCTCCTGTGCTGGCACAGCAGCCAAACCTGCCTCACACGGGCAATTATCATCAGGAAGGCAAGTCGATGTTCATCCGTGAGCAGTTCGTCGGTCAGGCCGAGAAGGGTGGCTACAGCCCTATCGTGGCCGATGATCTCGTGTCGCTGCCATACGCTGTCGGCAAGAAGTTCACCAGCCGCCCGGACGATCCATTGAGCCGCGTCACCATCGAGTCATTGACTGGCGATCTGAAGCTCTATGATGGTCGAATGAACCACAACAATGGCTGGTTCGTACTCCGTCAGGAGATCAAGGCGGGTGCAACGAAGGGAGCTGTGCACTGGGTAGTTACTCCTACCGTAGTCAGCGACTGGAAGTACGCTCCAGTGATCCAGACCTCACAGATCGGCTATCATCCTACACAGCCAAAGGTAGCTATCATCGAGACCATGCCAAACTCTCCTAAGGCCAACAGCGCGCAGCTCGTTCGCTTCGATGCCGACAAGGAGACCGTGGTCAAGGAGATGAATGCAGATGCATGGGGACACTTCCTCCGCTACGATTACTTTAAGGCTGACTTCTCTGACGTCACCGCTTCGGGCCTCTATCAGGTACGTTATGCGGGTTACAACTCTCCGATCTTCCGCATCGACGAAACTGTCTACGATCGTGGCGTATGGCAGCCAGTGATCGAATATTTCCTCCCTGTGCAGATGTGCCACATGCGCGTCAATGAGAAGTATCGCGTATGGCATGACTACTGCCACATGGATGACGCGTTGATGGCTCAGCCAGGTAATCTCTTCGATGGTTATGATCAGGATGCTGCGATGATTCCTTCGCACCTCAAGCCAGGTCAGAAGGTCGATGGTGTGAACGTAGGTGGCTGGCATGACGCTGGTGACTTCGACCTTCGCGTGGAGTCACAGGCAGGCGAGTGCTACATCCTCTCATTGGCATACGAAGCTTTCAAGCCTGAGATCGACGCTACTTCTATCGATCAGGAGAAGCATATCACCGAGATCCATCAGCCAGATGGCAAGAACGACGTGCTGCAGCAGATCGAGCATGGTGCACTCAGCGTAGTGGCTGGCTACAAGGCTTTGGGTCGCCTCTATCGTGGCATCATCTGTAATACGCTCCGTCAGTACGTTCTCCTCGGCGATGCTTCGGCTATG
>JAZRVB010000134.1:0-3472 GCA_045598885.1 Bacteroidales bacterium | reverse complement strand
AGTTTCGACAACTTTGTCGTCAATCTCTTTAGTGCGATCGCGGCATACTGCTTCTTCCCCAAGAAACCTTCTATCAACCTTGTTCGTGTATATGACAATCAGCTTACAATCTATTGATTGATTTCGTCGAACTCACGTTATATTACGTTGCCGGTCAGCAGCATTGACAGTAACCATATGAAGCGTATAGGTTTCAAAAATATTGAACCAGGAGAAAACATTCTGCCTCGAGCAATTGGTACAGTTTCAAACTATAATGCCAATGGCAAATACATTATCCATCGTGAACTTCCTAAAATAACCAAATATCGTTCTTTTGAAGCTCCAGGCTGGCATGATACATGGCATGAGGTTACTGTTCCGTACAAAGCCTATCCGCGTACCTATAAAGCAGGACCAGAAATTCATCTGACAGTCGTTGAGAACAATGGAGAGTTATTTGTTGCCTCACCGAAATTGACGAAAACGAAAGAAACAGATTCTCTCAACAAACACGTCATAAATCTTTTTCTCGATTTGTTTGGAGATTTCCAATTGAAAAACGAAAAATGGCAGTCGGCCTTTGCTAATGTTCCTATACGCAAATTAGACTGGACTTTGCTCCCATTAGGCGAATACCCTTGGTCTCGTATTGAATCAGAAGGTTTACTCCCTAAGCATAAGGATGGCAAGGGACGACAAATCCGTCATACTGATGACATTATCCGTCAGTTCAATCCTGAATCTTGCGCAATAGGAAACGGAGGGTTCAAAGGATATGTTGCTTTTTGCTTCCCTCAAAAAGGCATAACTCTTCTAGAAAATTTTTTTCATGGCAATGCCACATATGTTTTTAATCACGATTGGGAAAAGCTTAGCAAGCAGACTAAAGCGACAATCATACAGGGGAAGTTGGCACTAAAGCGAATAGAGCACAGAAAAGGTTGGGAAAAGGAAATCATCCAACTTCTTTCGTAAAAGCCTTCTCCAATATTCCTAATATGGTAAGTGATTTGGCATTCTCTCCGTCTAAGTGAAGAGCCCTAAGGTGGCAGGGGCAGGTTGTCACGAGTCTAACCTGAAATATAGAAAGTTATGGCAAAGAATACAAAAACAACTTCAGCCAAAGTAGCTTCTACAGCTTCTAAGATTCTCAAGGATGGTCGTTACGGCAGTAGTTCCAAGAGCGTTGCTGGAAGTGCCCTCAGTCAGAAGACAGGGAAAAAGAGCAAGTAACAAATGTGTCTTTATGGAATACAGAATGGAAAGACATTATGCCATTGAGGATAGCATGAGACTTGTCAACGTGTATGATCAAGATTTTGATGCAGTCAATCACACCTACACATGCCCATCGTGCGGTAAAGAAGTCTTTGTCGAAGTGGATAATGATGGAGGGTATAGCTTTTCACATATAGAGGATATTAATTGTGATGACGCACTATATCTAAAGAAAACAGCTACATCAATGCTCCGACAAGTATTTGACAATAGCAATCAGTTCTTTATCACAGTACCACAACGCCACATTTGCAAGCTCGCAAAAACATGCAGGCTTGCAAATGATTCATGTGCGAAAGTCGAACCGCATAGATTCGACATCAGAGATCTTGGATTTGATACATGCAAAACGGACTATCTGTTTGAAGGTGCTACACTACAATCTGATCTTGTTTTTTGTAAGGGTGAAAACATGAAGGATGCTATAGCCGTTATGATAACTCACCCAGACCTGCCAATTGAAAACGAAGATTGGAGTGTTCGACAACTTAGGATTTCTATAAGAAGCGAACGCGATATAGAGTGCCTAAGACAGGGAATCAATGATTATGGCGACATCTCGTATATCAGATTCAAAGAAGAAGCAAACACTTGCGTTGAGCCTCATGAGACATCACGCGAACTGGTGAAATACACATTCTACAATAGTGGTAAATTCTATCCGGATGTTGTACATTGTAGTGGTGTATTCACTAAAAGTACACGTCGGAACGTCATCAAGGAAGTTATATTCGTAAGGGCTACAGGCAACCATGATGAAATGCGAAACTACCTGTTGAGCAAGTTTCAAAAATCTGGCATTACACAACAATGCTATTGCTACCTGTGCTTTTTCATGAAGAACTATTCCTCAATGTGGGGAAGCGAGTACATCTGTACTAGATATAAGAAAAAAGGAACTCCGCGCAATCCACTTGACACAAAACCAGTGAATTGCCCATACTTTAGCATAGACAGGAATGTGGAAAGTCATATCGCGGAAGTATCGGATCAAATGGAGATCATTGAACTATAGAACATGAACGACTTTGAAATAACCAGGGAAAAGATCATCATACGAACACGCCCCCTCAAGAATGGCAACCAGTCCATATATCTTGAGATGCACCATGAAGGCAAGCGCTCCACCGAGTGCTTGCATCTTTATTTAGTCCCCGAAGAGACCGAAGAGGACAAGAAACAGAACGAGTTGACGATGTTGGCAGTCCAGAATATCCGTGCCCAGCGTTACAAGGAAGCAACTCGCAAGGGATTCTCACACGAGTTATTGGAACGTGATGATGCGGACACAAAACTTGTTGACTACATCAAGTTGTACTGTGAACGGCGCAAGAAGATGGGAAAGCCAAAAGACCGACGATATGACACGCTCATCTACTGGATCAACAGGATCGCTCCGAACATCCGACTGCATGATGTTAACCGCATCTTTGCCCTGAAGCTACGCGAAGCTCTTGTCAACACGCCCTCCGATATAACAGGTGAGCTGCTTCGGAAATCATCCATTCAGGGACTGTATGGTGTCTTCGGTCATATCATGCAGCAAGCTACCAATGAAGGGAAGGCAAACTTTCGTCAGGCGCTCCTTCCTACTCTGAAGGGATTGGGACAACCCAAGCAAACACGCAATCCTCTCACCTTTGACGAGTTGCAGAAACTTATTGTTACCCCTTGCCGGAACGAAAAGACTCGGACGGCATTCCTGTTCTCATGCGCCACTGGGCTCCGATGGACAGACCTCAAGCGTCTGAAATGGAAGAATGTTGTTCAGCACGATGACAAATGGCAGGTGGAGATTCTGCAGTCCAAGACAAGGAAGTATGTCTATGTTCCATTGAACAAACTCGCCTTATCGGTTCTGCCAAAGAAACCAGAGAATGCATCAAAGGAAGACCTTGTCTTTGACCTGTTTGCTGGAACCAACAGCATCAATGCATACCTTGAGGAATGGATGGAAGCTGCCGGTATCGACAAGCATATCAGCTATTATAGTGGTCGCCATACTTTTGCTACCCTTCAGTATGAACTTGGCGCAAGCCTGTCCATTACCCAGAGCAATCTCGGTCATTGTGATATGGAGAGCACCATGGGCTATACCCATATCCTTGAAGGAAAGAAACTACAGGTCACTGATAAGATCAATGAGATGTTCGCAGAGCGTCTGAAGAAAAAAATCGTATGGGAAAAGCCAAAGAAATAGTTAAGCTGCGCT
>JAZRVB010000133.1:0-12165 GCA_045598885.1 Bacteroidales bacterium | reverse complement strand
GTTCTTCTTAGCGATCTTAGCGATGAGCTCAGAAGTAACGATGGTCTTGACCATGAACTCGTTGCCCTTGAGCTGGCCGAGCTTCTTCTTGTTGGTGATGATGTACCAGTAGAACATCATAGCGGTCTGGTTGCCGTTGAGAATCATCCACTTACCAGTGTTGTCGCGGCAAACGATAGCCAAGCGGTCAGCGTCTGGGTCAGAAGCGATTACGAGGTCTGCACCAACCTTATCGCCGAGGTTCATACCCATGGTCATTGCCTCTGAGTTCTCTGGGTTTGGAGAAACTACGGTTGGGAAGTTGCCGTCGATCACCATCTGCTCAGGTACGACGTGGATATTCTGGAAGCCCCATGAGCGGAGAGCCTCAGGGATGATGACGCGGCCAGTGCCGTGGAGTGGAGTATAGACGATGTTGAGGTCCTTGTGACGGAGGATAACGTCCTGGTCAACCATTGCCTCCTTAACTGCCTGGAGGTAATCCCAGTCCATCTCGCCACCGATGATCTCGATGAGCTCCTTGTTTGGCTCGAACTTGACGTCGTCGATAGTAACCTTATTTACCTCTTCGATGATACCTGTGTCGTGTGGGCTAAGTACCTGAGCACCATCGTCCCAGTATGCCTTGTAGCCGTTATACTCCTTAGGGTTGTGCGAAGCGGTGACGTTGACACCTGCCTGAGCCTTGAGCTGACGGATAGCGAAAGAGATCTCTGGGGTAGGACGGAGGCTCTCGAAGAGATAAACCTTGATGCCGTTAGCAGAGAAGATGTTAGCAACGGTCTCAGCATACATACGACCATTGTTACGGCAGTCGTGACCTACGACTACAGCTGGCTGCATGCCAGGGAAAGCCTTGTTGATATAGTTAGCGAAGCCCTGGGTAGCCATACCGACAACGTACTTGTTCATACGGTTGGTGCCAGCACCCATGATGCCACGGAGACCACCAGTACCGAACTCAAGGTTCTGGTAGAAAGCGTCGATCAATGGGGTCTTGTCTTCGTTCTCGAGCATAGCCTTTACTTCGGCCTTGGTTTCCTCATCGAAACCGGCACCGAGCCAGGTCTGAGCCTTGGCGGTGCATTCTTTGATAAGCTGTTCGTCCATGATATGTAAATGTTTTTTGTGAAAGAATTTTACATGTATTTAGTATTGGGGTTAACGAAAGAATCTGTGCAAAGATAAAGGATTTTTCGAACGAAAACAAAAAAAAAACAGAAAAAAGGGCGAAAACATGTTGCGTAACATATTTTCGCCCCTCTAAAGAGGACTAAATCCGAGGATTTTTATAAAATGTGTCGTCCGTCTCGCTTAATCTCGTCGATGACTTTGAGCAGATACTGTCCATACTGGTTCTTGATCATCGGCTGTGCCAGCTGGCGCATCTTCTCATCGTCGATCCATCCCTGGCGGTAGGCGATACCTTCGAGACAAGCTACTTTGAGACCCTGACGCTTCTCGATGACTTCGATGAAAGTAGAGGCCTCAGAGAGCGAGTCATGTGTGCCTGTGTCAAGCCAAGCGAAGCCTCGGCCAAGGGTCTGGACGAGCAACTCCTTGTCGTTGAGGAACCACTGGTTGACAGTGGTAATCTCGAGCTCGCCGCGTGGCGATGGCTTGATGTTCTTGGCGACGTGAACGACCTTGTTCGGATAGAAATAGAGGCCGACGACGGCATAGTTGCTCTTCGGCTCCTTAGGTTTCTCCTCGATGCTGAGGCAGTTACCCTCCTTGTCGAATTCTGCTACACCGTAACGCTCAGGATCGTTGACCCAGTAGCCGAAGACGGTAGCCTTGTTGTTCTGCTCGGCATTGATCACTGCCTGTTTGAGCATGCCGGTGAATCCCATGCCGTGGAAGATATTGTCGCCAAGCACGAGGCAGACAGAGTCGTTGCCAATGAACTTCTCGCCGATAAGGAAAGCCTGTGCAAGACCGTCAGGAGAAGGCTGCTCGGCATACTCGAAGTGCACGCCATAGTCAGAACCGTCACCCAGCAGGCGCTTGAAGCCAGGGAGGTCGTAGGGGGTAGATATGATCAGGATCTCACGGATACCAGCAAGCATCAGCACAGAGATCGGATAATAGACCATCGGTTTGTCGTAGATAGGGATGAGCTGCTTGCTCACACCTTTGGTGATAGGGTAAAGACGGGTGCCAGAACCACCGGCTAATACGATTCCTTTCATAAAAATAGGGTTTTGTTTTGGGGCAAAGGTAAGTATTTTATTGGTAAATATGAAATAAATGCTCCAAAAAAAGCAATTCGTGAGATTATTATGAGAGATTATTTGTTTTTTTAGTAAAAGTTGATTACATTTGCACCAAATTTTTAGACAATTCTGCTTATTCATTTTAATATTTATATAGCTATGAGAAAGTTTTTTGCTATTATTGCGACCCTCGTGGTCTCTTCGTTTGCGTTTAGTGCAAAAGCTCAGCTCTCAGACATCGAGGGTATGCCTCCATATAAGTTGGGTATTACGGTAGGACTGAACAATTCGACGCTTTCTGGTACTTTTGAGGCATCTAAAGTAGAGGGTGTTTCGGGGTCTATGCTTGAGCAGCAGGTCAAGACTTATGTGTCTGACTATACCATACAGACAGGTTTTCAGGTAGGTCTGAACCTGATGGTCGATGCGTCACCTCTGATTCCAAATACTTTTGCCCGCCTTGAGACAAAGTATTCTATGAAGGGTGCATATTCTAAGAATGATGGTATCAGTGGCAGCTCTAAGGTTGTCTCTCACTATCTTGAGATTCCTGTACACTATGGCTATGCTTGGTATATCAATGACTATGTGACTGTGATGGCAGAGACAGGTCCTTATTTCGCTGTCGGTTTCTCTGGCAAGCAGACCATTAAGTCGGATATCCTTGAAAAATATAACCACACTTGGGGCATTTTCGACTTCCGCAATGGCAATCGCTTTGATATGGGTTGGGGCGTTCAGGCCAGTGCCATGTTCGCCAAGAACTATCAGGTGAGTGTTGCCTATGATTATGGCTTTATCAATGTAACAAACGACTTCCTCCAGAACCGTAATCTCAGCATTGGCTTTACCTGGTTCTTCGAGTCTCTGTTTGAATAATCCCTGACAAAGAATGGCAGAAAGTAATTTTGTCGATTACGTAAAAATCTATTGCCGCTCAGGTAAGGGTGGCAAAGGCTGTTCGCATCTGCATCGTGCCAAGTATATCCCAAAGGGAGGTCCTGACGGAGGTGATGGTGGCAAGGGCGGCAGCGTGATCCTGCATGGTAACCGTAACTACTGGACCCTGCTGCACCTTCGTTATCAGCGCCATATCTTTGCAACTGACGGACAGGCTGGCGCTGAGAACAAGTCATTCGGCAAGGACGGAAAGGATGCGATCATCGAGGTGCCAATGGGTACCGTCGTCTATGATGCGGATACCGGAGAGTATATCTGCGAGGTCACCGATCACGACCAGAAGGTAGTCCTGCTGAAGGGTGGCCGTGGCGGCTTGGGTAACTGGCACTTCCGCACGGCTACCAATCAGGCGCCACGCTATGCTCAGCCAGGTGAGCCTTGCATCGAGCGTGCTGTGATTCTGGAACTTAAGCTGCTGGCCGATGTCGGTCTGGTAGGTTTCCCGAATGCGGGTAAGAGTACATTGCTCAGCAGTATCAGTGCTGCCAAACCAAAGATCGCCGACTATCCGTTTACGACGATGGAGCCGAACTTAGGTCTGGTGCCTTACCGTGATAACCGCTCGTTCGTCATGGCCGACATTCCTGGTATCATCGAGGGCGCCAGCGAGGGTAAGGGCCTCGGATTACGCTTCTTGCGTCACATTGAGCGTAACTCTACCTTGCTCTTCATGATTCCGGCTGACACGAATGACATCAAAAAGGATTATGAGATCTTGCTCAATGAGTTGCGTACCTATAATCCTGAGATGATGGACAAGCAGCGTCTGTTGGCTATCACCAAGTGCGATATGCTCGACGAGGAACTCATCGATCAGATGCGTCGGGAGCTGCCAGATGGCGTTCCGACCGTCTTTATCAGCGCTGTAGCTGGCCAAGGACTTGATGAACTCAAGGATATGCTCTGGACAATGCTCAATGATGAGTCGAACCGCATCCAGACCTTCACTCACCGCAATCTTGACCTCTCTCGTGGCAGCGAGGATGACTATGAGGAGGCTGATCCATACGGTCATGATGACTATATTATAGAAGGTGTAGCCAGTCAGGACCTGATCGAGGAGGATTGGGACGAGTGAGTAAAAAACTATAAAATGATAGAATTAAAGAATTGAATAATTTTTGTCGGACGAAAATTTCTGATTCAGACAAAAATTTACGATTCAGACGCAAGAAATATGATTCAGACAAAGTTTCAGGATTCTGAACAGAAACCTATATTGCAATCCCAGCTGCTCCTTGGAGCGACTGGGATTGAACATTATTGCTCTATGCGTGGTTTTGACGACGCTGGAGCGGGTGTGTGGATGCCTCGTCAGGTACATGGCTCGGAGATTGTCGTGGTCGGAGAGAAGACTCCGTATGACGAATCCTCTGCGCTGCAAGCTGTTGAGGCTGATGCCGTCATCACACAGCAGAAAGGACGCTGGATAGGAGTGAGGACTGCCGATTGTGTTCCCGTTTTGCTTTATGATCCGGAGACTCGTACGGTGGCAGCTGTCCATGCTGGTTGGCGTGGCACGGTGAAGCACATTGTGAGAAAGACGGTGGAGCAGATGCAGACAATGCTGGGCGTGCAGCCAGAGAACCTGCTGGCAATGATTGGCCCTAGTATCAGCGTGGAGTCATTTGAGGTAGGAGAGGAAGTCGCTGAGGCTTTTGTCGCTGCAGGACGTGCTGAGTGTGTCCTGCGACAGACGCTGATCGCTCAAGGCCATCCTGTGGCTTATGCAAAGCCTCATGTCGATCTGTGGCAGAGTAATGCCATGGACTTGCTGGAGGCAGGAGTGGAGCTCGATCACATCGACTGCACGCCACTCTGTACTTATCAGAATGAATCGGTTCTCTTCTCTGCTCGTCAGCAAGGAATAGAAACGGGCCGTATTGTTTCTGCTATTTGCTTATTGTGATTTTGTTAATAGATAGTTAAAATTATTGACAATTAAGCAAAAATGTATTTATTCTTAAACAGAAAATGAGCGTTAATGTTAAAAAATGTTTTAATGCAATATTTTTAGCATAAAATATTTGTAGATTATTCCGAAAACCTTTATCTTTGCATCGTGTTTTTCATGGTATTAGATTTAAGGTTAACGGAAGAAGGTCGTCGGGAGATGCCCTTCTTTTCTTTTATAGAATAAAGGGCATCTGCCAACGGAGTTATCGTCGGGATGCCCTTCTTTTCTTTATAGAATAAAGGGCATCTGCCAACGGAGTTATCGTCGGGAGATGCCCTTCTTTTCTTTTATAGTCTCTTACAGATGTCTTTCGAGTTCAAAACGGAACTTTGCGCCAAACTTATAGAAATCTGATCCCTTGAATCCGACGAAGAAACCAATATTCACGTAGTTGTTTGCAAAAGCATAGCCTAACTCTGTGTATGAGTTCTTGCCTTCGGCTCCGAGGATATTCATGTAAGCACGTTCCTTGATTACATATTTGCTGAGTCTGTGCATCGTACGGTGAATGATGCCGTAGGGCGTCTCATACATCACATGTCCTCTGATATAGCTTGGCGATGAACTGAACCACGTCTCATCCAGCAGCTGGAAGATGCCACCTACGCGGTTGTCCTGCCAGTTGGATGGATAGTAGCGGCGTGAGAAATAGTGATAGTTGATGAAGTATTCGCCTTTCTGGTTCATGAACGCACCTGCGCCGAAACGATAGGATACCAGTCTTTTTGGTGCGACACGCAAGTTCTGCGTCATATCGAACTCTACTCGGCCATAGTCACTGACAGCACCCCATACCCCCTTGATAGATTTGGTCGCTTCAAGGATGAAGGTCGGAGTATAGCCGTCAATATAGATTTTACGTCGTCCGTCAAAATAGAAATGCTGGTGAGGCGTCCATTCAATACGGAGATATGGAGCAAAGTCGGAGAAGTGTTGTCCTGCCAGTTCCTGACGGTGCTCGGCTGAGCTGGCCATCTTACCGTGCTTGATAGGCATACGGTAGTTATACTGGACACCCGCAAAGAGGTTCAAACCTGTCCTGATCTCATTATGATGCTCAATATTCAACTCGTAACGCTGGAAGTAGTCAATGCCCAGGCCATAGAAATCGATGGTGTCTTTCTTCTGCTTGAGCGCCTGGTTGATGGTCTCGATGTATTTTGAAGAGAATCCGGAGTTGCTTCGCTCAAAGGAGACAGAAAGACCCTGCCTGATTTTGGGGAGGTAGGTCCAGTCGATATTCGCACGGTAGCGTAACTCTTTGAGCTTAAAAGCATATCCTACCTGTGCAGAGAGGTTGAGCGAAGACTTGTCTCGGAAGATGACATTCCAGCGCAGGCGCTCGTTGAGCGAGAAGCCATTAAGACCGTCGTAGGCGAATGTGGCAGGATCAAGTGGTCCATAGAGCTTTAGTCTGTTGTTCTCATCGCCGAATTTGCCACCCTCGACCATGTGCTCTGAGAAGGTGAATACGGCAGGTTTCTTGTGTTGCTTCCGTTGAGGCGCAGAGACCTCTGGCGTATAGAGAATAGAATCGACAAGCGAAGACAGAAGGATCGGGCGTATCGTGTCAAAATCTGCTTCATTCATTTCTATGGTCTCGTAGGTACTTGTGAGGTTGAGACGCTGAGGTTTTATATTCTGTATGCTGTCGAGAGATTCTATGCTTTTGAAACGATAAAGCGTCGTGAAGGTATTGGTGCCTTTGGTGCCGCCATAGTTGTAATGGATACGGGTACGATTGGTATAAGGGAGAATCTGCTTAGCAATGCTGTCAGGACGGAAGAATATCTGTGTCTCGATTGTGGCGAAGTCAATACTGCCAGTAGCACGTACACTGATGACTTCCATGCGAGTAGTATCGACCATCAAGACTCCGGAAAGCATGGTGTGGTGCTGTCTGATCGGTTCGAAGGAAATCAGGCAATAGGAGGGCTCGACGGGGATATCCTGCTCTAAGATGGTTTTTCGCAGGCTGTCAGTCAGTTCGACAAACTCATAGTTATATGCTTTTCTGCCTTCTTCCGAAAATGGAAGCACGTGGAATTTGCCGGAGGAGTCGTCGCTTGCATCACGTATCTCCAGACCTGGCAGGAAGGTCTGATAGTAATCTTTGAGCATAGCACGGCTGCGACGATTGTTGTTCGAGTTGATTGTCTTGCAGCTGAACATGATACCTCCTGGCCAATGATAGCTGGCTTGGACAATTGCTTCGAACGCGATGTCTTTGTTGTCTCGTCCCTGGAAGGGTAAGAGGTGAGAGAAGTGCTTGCCTACGATTCCTTGATCGTCACAATGAGAAAGGCCAGATACGTAGGCTTCGATGTTGAAAGAACCAGGGACTTTCAGGAAGTCACTGGTATGCTGGCTGATCTGAAAAACAAGTGAGTCCAAGTCTTTAGAACTGGCCATTATAGGAATGGTCAGCATCAGGAGCAGAAGCAGTATCTTCTTATTCACGATACTTGCCTTCTGTCTCATCGTCAAGAATGCTGAGGTAGCTGTCATAACGGGATTGACTGATGCGATGTTCTGATAAGGCTTGTAATACGGCGCACCCTGGTTCGTGCGTATGGGTGCAGTTGCCAAATCGGCAGTCTGCAGAGATGGCAAAGATGTCCTTGAAATAGTGACCGACGGTTTCTTTTTCGAATTCGATGGTGCCGAAGCCGCGGATGCCTGGCGTGTCGATCAGGTAAGAGGCAACGTCCTCCTTGACTTCGTTCGAATTGCCAGCAGACATCTCATACATCTCTGAGAAGGTCGTGGTGTGCATGCCCTGGTCATGAGAGTCGCTGATCTCTGCGGTCTTGGCAGAGGCTTGTGGCACGAGGAGGTTGATCAATGACGACTTGCCTACACCGCTATTGCCTGCCAACAGCGTGGTCTTGCCATAGAGATGCTGGCGGAATGCATCGATGCCATCTCCCGTCTCAACAGAGAGCTGATAGACAGGGTAGCCGATGTGGCGATAGAGCAAGGCCAGATTGTTGGCATAGCGTGTCTCATCTTCGTCATAGATGTCCATCTTGTTGATGACAATGACCGCAGGGACACGATACGCTTCGGCCGTAGCCAGAAAGCGGTCGATGAAGGTGGTGGCTGTCTGTGGATGTGCCACCGTCACGATCAGTACGACCTGATCGAGGTTGCAGGCAAGGATATGAGCCTGCTTGCTAAGGTTTGAGGCTTTGCGGATGATGTAGTTGCGTCGCTCCTGGATCTTCTTGATGAAAGCGAATCCTTCCTTGTTGAGCTCATACTCGACGAGATCGCCAACAGCAACAGGATTGGTGGTGCGGATTCCTTTGAGTCGGAAGTTACCCTTGACCTTGCATGGTACCAATCCGTCTGCCACAGGATGTCCGTCGTCAAAGCCGGCTTGCGCAAAACGTAAAGATTCTTCCCGGAGGTTTTTGCCTTCGGGAAGAACCATATACCAGAAGCCTGTATTGCGAACTACGAGACCCTTCATTGGTGCGTTACACGCTCATGATTTCCTTCTCCTTGTCAGCATAGATGCTTTCGAGGAGCTTGATATACTTGTCGTGAGCCTTCTGTACGGTTGCCTCTGCATCCTTCTCAACGTCCTCTGGGAGACCGTTCTTGACATCCTTCTTGAGAACTTCGATAACGTCACGACGGATGTTGCGGATGGCGACCTTGGCATTCTCCTCCTCGCCCTTAGCCTGCTTAGAGAGCTGCTTACGACGATCCTCAGTCATTGGAGGGAGGCCGATGCGGATATACTCACCATTGTTCTCTGGCATGATGCCGAGAGGGGAGTCGATGATAGCCTTCTCAATGACACGGAGCATTGACTTGTCCCATGGCTGGATGAGGATGCTCTTTGCATCTGGAGTAGAGCAGTTGGCACACTGGCTGATTTCCATCATGGTGCCGTAGCACTCTGCCTTGATGCCATCGAGCAACTTGACAGTAGCACGGCCTGCACGGATGTGATCAAAGGTTTCCTGAAGGTGATCAACAGATGCCTGCATCTTGGCCTCGGCATCCTTGATGGTTTGCTTAACGTCTAACATTATGTTTGTAGTTGTTAAATGATTATTTCTTTATTTTATGGTGCACTCATAAAGAGTACGCTGCAAAGATAGTCGATTTATTCGAGATTTCCAAATATTGAAGGCTCAATACGTGAAATGTCGTATTATTTTGCCTTATTTTGCCTCTTCGTAAACCAAAGTGCCAATTCCCTCGCCCTTCATGACCTTCACGAGATTGCCTACTTTGTCCATGTTGAAGACGATGATTGGCAACTTGTTGTCACGGCAGAGGGTTGTGGCGGTGAGGTCCATGACCTTGAGTCCCTTCTGGTAGATCTCGTCGTAGGTGATCTTGTCGAACTTGGTTGCGGTTGGATCCTTTTCAGGGTCGGCAGTATAGATGCCGTCAACACGAGTACCCTTAAGCATGACGTCAGCTTCGATCTCGATGCCACGGAGTGCAGAACCGGTATCTGTGGTGAAGTAAGGACAGCCGGTGCCACCCGCAAGGATTGCGATCTCTCCCTTCTCCATGACCTCGATAGCGCGCCACTTGCTGTACTGCTCGCCGATAGGGAACATATTGATGGCAGTGAGTACGCGTGCTTTCTGGCCAGCTGCATTGAGCGCAGAGCTGAGGCCGAGAGCGTTGATGGTTGTTGCCAGCATACCCATCTGATCTCCCTTAACGCGGTCGAAGCCCTTGCCGGCACCAGTGAGACCACGGAAGATGTTGCCACCACCAATGACGATACCGATCTGTACGCCCATATCTGCGATCTCCTTGATCTGCTGAGCATATTCTGCCAGACGCTGCTCGTCAATACCATATTGCTTGCTGCCCATCAGTGACTCACCGCTGAGCTTGAGAAGGATTCTTTTGTATGCCATAATTTAAATGATAGAATTATAAAATTTAAGAATGATTGAAGATGCTATCTAGAACACTATATAAATATATAATGTGTTATTTTCGTAATTAATTATAAGACATCCTGAGTGCAAGACGTCCGTTCATTGTTGCGGGAATGGACATTCTGAGTCCACGGCGTCCATTCTTTTTTATAGGAATGGACATCCTGAGTCCATGGCGTCCATTCTTTTTTACAGGAATGGACTTTCTGCGTCCATGATATATAATAATGAAAAAGAGAAGGTCGCAACCGAAAGTCCGAGGACCTTGATTGCGACCTTATTATTGTTTTAGCATTCGAGCCGCAAATTACTTCTTGGCAGAATAGCTAATCTTCAGACACTGAGCCTTACGCAGCTCCTTCTTGAGCTCGGTCACAATACCCATCTTACAGTTGCGATCGATCTTCATAGAAATCTGCATCTTAGGCTGATCAGCCTCCTTCATTGACTGGCGGGCCTGGGTCATCTTAGGAACGACGTTCTCCATCTCAAGGAAG
This sequence comes from Bacteroidales bacterium, assembly GCA_045598885.1. Taxonomy (GTDB): domain Bacteria; phylum Bacteroidota; class Bacteroidia; order Bacteroidales; family UBA3663; genus Liminaster. The sequence goes on along the minus strand of JAZRVB010000133.1, from coordinate 1,616 downwards.
TCGTCGTTGAACTGGATACGCTCCTCACGACCATACTTAGAGTCACGTGGGACACCGATGAGTACGGTAGTTACGAGAGACTTGTTCTCCAGCTTGGTGACCTGGTCAGCACGTGGAGTGTTAACCTTTACGATTGGAGTATCCTCACGCATGTGGGTTACGCACATGAAGAAGAACAGGATTGAGAACACCAAGTCAGGAAGAGATGAGGTGTTCAATTCAGGCATTCCTCTTTTTTCGCCTTTATTAAATTTGCTCATAGTTGATTTTCCTGATTATAATTAATACTTGGCGTTAGCCTCAGAGATGTTCATAGGATAGAGATCCTTGAGAGCCTGGAGCTCGTCAGAGCTGAGCTCTTCCTCTACGTAGTTCTTATTGAAGTACTTCTTAGCAGCCTCCTGACGGAGCTCGTTGTAAGCTGCTACCAACTCGTTCTGTACCTGAATGTACTTCTCGTAGCTGGTACCGTAGTCAGACTGCAATGAAATTACATGCTGCTTAGCAACCTTGATCGATGGATCCTTAGGAAGGATAAGAGCTGCAAGTTCTGGATTCTTCTCAGGGTCTACGTCGCGGAGTTCAGGACCACGCTCACCAGAATAAGTACCGGTAGCAGTGATGAAGCTCTTAGCAGCTGCGCGGAGCTGCTGGTTCTGAGATGCAACTGAACCTTCAACATAGTCGTCACCGACGAGCATCTGGTTGTTGGCGTTAACCATTACATTCAGAATGTTACGCTTCTTAATTTCCTGATCCTGCTGCTGCTCCTCTGGTACCCAACGAGGGAGGAGACGAGCGAGACCTTCATCAGTATCCATAGAAGTGACCACGAGGAAGAAGATAAGCAAGGTAAATGCCAAGTCGGCACTTGATGACGAGTTGATGCTCGGCGCTTTTCTTTTCTTTCTTGCCATAGGTCAAATCTTAATTAAAGAGTTTCTTGATACCGAAACCGATTACGAGTACGATAGTACCACCAATAAGTGCATAGATTGAGTAGAGCCACATGTCGATCATCTTCATCTCATTGGCTGTGAATGACTCAACCTCACCGTTAACTACACGTGAGAACTCAGTCTCACCACTTGCGAAATAGCAAACTGCCAACAGAATCACGAAAGCAGCAACACCACCGATAGAGCGGATAGCAGCCTTAGGATCTGACTGGAACATAGTTGCAAGAGTCTTCAATGCGAAGATCACGAGTGCAGCTACACCAAAGATAATCAATGCATAGGTCCAATACAGAAGAGTATCGGTTGCATTTGGTGTCTCCATGATGCCGCCAGTCGAAGTAGTTGCCTCGTAAGTTCCACCGAAGAAGAACATACCAGCTACTACCAAAGTGACTGCGAAGCTCACCCAGAGTACGATATTACCAATTTTGTTCATTGTAAAAAATCTCCTTCAAATAATTACTTCTTAAGCTTGATGATAGCGTCGAGAAGGCTGATAGAAGCATCCTCCATGTCGCTTACGATACCCTCTACCTTAGAAAGGAGGTAGTTGTAGAATACCTGGAGTACGAGAGCTACGATAATACCACCTACAGTGGTGATAAGAGCAACCTTCATACCAGAAGCAACGACTGTTGGAGAAATATCACCTGCCTT
>JAZRVB010000132.1:0-3124 GCA_045598885.1 Bacteroidales bacterium | reverse complement strand
AGCATCATAGCAGCAGATACATTCGACAAAACTCCATCCCTGTTCATGAAGGAAAAGAGCGAACAGGGAGGGCGGGTAGCTTAGTGGCAAAGCACACGACTGCAGATCATGACACATAGGTTCGATTCCTATCCCGCCCACAGAAACAACACTTCTGCCACAAACCAAAGAGGTCAGACTTTGTCGTTAACACAAGACGAACGTGAAGCAATCAACAACGCACTCATACGACTTGGGATTGAATTTATTCACTATTAAGAATACGAATGAACAATGGAAACAAAACAGATAATTATATTCCGAAAAGACCTATTGAAAGGTGAAAAAGGAATTCGCAAAGGTAAGTTTGGAGCTCAATGTGCACACGCAAGCCTTTGTGCATTTCTTAGCTGGTTCGAAATGAAAAAGAGTCATACAATAGAAGGAGGTCTCTACGAACCAAGCCAACAATTCTTTGAAATGAGTTACAAAGAACCTATTGAAGAACATGATGACAAGGGACTCTACAACAATTGGACAAACGGTATTTACACAAAGGTCGTCCTTGGTGTGGAAAACGAAGATGAACTGATGAGGGTGTATCATGCTTTTCAAAACGAAGATATGTTTCCTGTAGGAGTGCCAATGGCATTAATTACAGATATGGGCAAAACTGAATTTCATGGACAGGAGACTATTACGTGTCTTGGTGTAGGACCTTATCTGTCAGAGGGACTAGATAAAGTAACCAAGGAAATGTTCAATTTAAAACCGTTATGATTCAGTTATGGTCATCATTATCCAAAATCGTTTTGCTCGTCTATCGCCAGAAGAGGCAGAAAGAGGTAGAACGTCACTTGTCAAGCGATGGCTACCAAGCACTAAGCAAGAACACAAAGAGCCATTAATATTGATAAAAGTTTAATCAAATAAAAATAGAAATAGACATGGAAGAATTTATTCAAAACTTTAATGAATTTAGGGAGTTCTTGAATGCTCCAATTACAGAATATACAATGAAGACCCTTGTTGGCAATCAAGGTAAGCAAGTACTTGACCTAATAAAGAAGAAGTTTGATGAACTTGGCTTAAACGATGCATTTTAATTATGAGCACAAGAGCACGCATTGCCTTCATTGTTCGTGAGGAAGGCTACAGATTGGAATACAGCAAGCACTGGGATGGTTATCCTCATGGAGTTTTGGGGAGCCTTCCTACAGGTATTTTCACCATTGAAGAATTGATAAAGCAGTGGGGATTGACCGAAACGTTGGAGGGGTTCACAGAGTATTATTATGAGTTCGACTTCCGAAAAATGACTCTGAAAATATGGGGAGCCGACATAAGCGAGATTCCATGGAAGCAAGGCGAGCTGACGTTTGATGGCACCATTGAGGAGGCATACAAAAAATACTATCTTGACGCTCCAGCTCCGTTTTCGTGTAAACAAAGGGAACAACCTCAAATACCGAACCAGACTAGAGATGCCTTATTATTTAAGAATAGTCAATGATATCACAAATGAAAAACTTACCTATTTTGAAATATAACGACCTCTGGGAGGTGATGTGGTTGGATCATCTCAACCGTCACAACGGCACAGTATTGGATGATGCGTCTCTCGAAGTAATGCTCCAGATAGAGAAAACACTGAGTCGTCTGGATGTGATGGGCGATGATGACAAGCGTTGGCTATGGATTGAGTTGAAGGCTCCTCAAAAGCGTGACCGTGAGGAAGATGCCGATGCGAATGGCAACTACTGGTATCTGCTGGCTACTGGTTGCTACCAACAAATGCATTATCTGACTCTAAGCAACAAGAATTGGCGATTTGTTGATCTGCGAAGCCACGAAAGTGGTCATGGGGAGAGGAAACCTGACGTATGGCATGGGAACGTCAGTAAGCCATTGAAGAAGTTGGAGAATTATGTAACGGCTCTGGTTGACCGCATTTGTGCGAACCCAGACGAATACAATGATTACGTTGCAGAAAACCTTCCTTATTACAAGCGAGAAGGAAGAATAAGGCGCAAGGATATGAATCGCATCTGCCCGAGTTATAGGACGTTTGATAATCCCGAGCAAGTAGTATCAATTGTAAAGGCCGTCCAAGACATTCCGATAACCACCTTTGACAAGATGACGCTCCGAACCTATATGCACATATGGAGAATCCTGTATGAAGCATATTGCACCAAGGACAGATTCTCGCGTGACGTTACAAAACATTTCTCCAGGTTATCTGATGCTGAGGTATTTGAGCATAACAGCAAAGGACGTGAGATAGAAGGACTTGATCTTGATTCGGAAGCAGATTATCTGGCATGGGAGAAAGAGAACAGCTCGTATCATTGTCATGATGTGGCCTACGCCCGTGTCCATCTACAGCCGATAAAGAAGAGTGATTATTTGTTTGACGAAGAGTTGAATGTGCCTGATGGCAAGTGGTATTTTTCGTTGGGATATAGCGTCTATGGTTATTCGCAGGATGTGGTGAACATGCTTGAGGCATTGCGAGATGCTGGTATTGGCCTAAGATGTTCATCATCAGAACGACTGCTAAAGATGGCGCTCGAAGACGATTGGGTAAGCATCTCTCCTATGCCCAATAAATATACTCACAATGATGAACTCGGAAACGAAATCTCACTCCCATACGTTGATGACAAAATCACTGAGGAACAGGTACAGCTGCTGATAGAAGCAGCAGAATGGGAACCACTTGAAAAAGTCGGACTAGACAAACTGATTCCATTGGAAGAAAAGGTGTATGACTTCATGCGTGAAGAGGCTGTTGAACCTATGACCACTAGCGCCATTCGTCGCAGGTATGAACAGAAATATAAAACCTATCTCAGCGTGCACTTTGAATCAGGCAAAGGCTATTATTATGTTGAAAGACATGATGACAATAGCAACAAACATCACTTTTTCCCAACCTTCAATGAAGCAATGCGTGGACTAATAATAAGTGGAGTTGGTAAACGAGAAATATGAAATTTTGTAATTAAGTCATATGAGTAATGAAAAAGTACGCCAAACACTCCAGTGGCTGGATGACGAAGGATGGAGTGAACTGATAGCCCCACGATGGACGCTTGAGGTTTATCACGAACTCCAACAGTCAGACCTTGGTTTAACGGAT
>JAZRVB010000131.1:0-1511 GCA_045598885.1 Bacteroidales bacterium | reverse complement strand
GTCGAAAGGTAGCGGAAATCCATCTTGGCAAGAGTGATGTAAGTACGATTATCCGAAGATAGCTGAAGGTAGTAATAATCCTTGTCTGAGGAGATTCGCAAATAGGCTGTATTGCCTTTCAGCTCAATCTCCTGCTCCTTGTGGCTGATGGCACCAAGACGAATGTTCGGATATGCAATGAACCTGTCAGTACAACGCTCTACGATGACATCATAATGGTTGAGAGGAGCTGCATAGGCGGTAATGCCAGCTTGCATTCCTTCTGTCAAATGAGAGAAATCAACCTTCGCTGTTGCCGTGAAATGCAGTTCTGTTTGCCTGCGTGCGACAAAGGTTGGAGATGTAGCGGCATCCAGTTTCTTGGTTGATGGTTTCAGGCGTAACCATCCCTTGCGCTCTTTCAGTTCATAGTTGGAATACGTCGGATTGCCGATACTCATCCAGCCCATAGGCAAACCGATAGCATGGTAACTGTCTTCCGGAGCATCACGCTTCACGTATTCGAACTCTTCACACATAGGATCTTTAGGCATAGGAACTTGTGGCAATGTCGAGCACTTCATATCAACAGATAAAGTTCCATTGCCGTTTACCACAGGCCATGCGTTACTGTCCCACCGGACAGGAGCAAGCATAGTCTCTCTACCCATTACATGTAGCAGATAACCGCTTGTGCGGTATCCCAGGCAGATCATCCACCAAGACGAATCGGGGGCTTGTACAAGGTCTGCATGGCCGAGCCCCTGTATCTGGCTGTTCTGCATCTCCATATTGAAGTGCGAAAGGATTGGATTCGCACGGTTCCCTTCGTATGGGCCAAAGAGCGAACGACTGCGAAGAATGTTTACTTGATGACCATGCTCCGTACCGCCTTCAGCAAGCATCAAATAATAGTAGCCGTCCTTCTTGTAAATGTGAGGTCCTTCCGGGTAACGGCCACCCAAGCCGGTGCCCAGGTGATGAATCTCGCCCAACTGTTTACCCGTCTCCACATCTATCTCGCAAATCTTGATGTCGCCATCTTTCCACAGAAAAAAGGTCTTGTCACCCTCGAAGTAGAGTGTAGGATCGCAGCTTCCTATGGCAAAGTCTATTATCACCGGATCCGACCATTCGCCTGACGGATTATCCGTCCAGACATAAAAGTGCCGGCGAGAAGGGAAGATTGTGGTTACCATATAGAAACGCTTGTTACGCTCGTTATACCGGATGGTTGTAGCGTATATCCCCGCGTTAGTCCAGCCTAATTCGGGCTCATTCTGGTTGTAAAGACCTGATAAGTCAAGTTGTGAGGGTCGAGTAAGGCAATTGCCCACCTGCTCCCAGTTGACAAGGTCTTTACTGTGGAATACTGGAACTCCGGGGAAATACTGGAACGTGCTGTTGACCAGATAAAAATCATCGCCAGCCCTACAAACCGAAGGGTCGGAATGGAACCCCGGAAGTATAGGATTCTTGAAGCCTTGCGCTGATAATATGCTTGCCCATAATGTAACAACAATGCTGATAAT
>JAZRVB010000130.1:0-1562 GCA_045598885.1 Bacteroidales bacterium | reverse complement strand
CTGTCAGTAGTGTTCTGGCTTTTGAGCCTTTGTGTCAATGGACTGGTCAGCGAGCGTAGTTCGATGAGTGAGGCTGTACAGACAGAGATTACTGAGACATGGAGCGGAGCGCAGAATATCGTCGGTCCTGTCATCTGTGTGCCGGTGCGCAAGGATTCGGTCAACAGTCCTGTGATGGGCTGTATGTATTTCCTGCCAGACCGTTTCGATCTTACTGCCGATGTGTCGAGTGAGGTGCTTCACAGAGGTATGTTCGAAGCCTCCGTCTATCGTACCGAGCTGAATGGTAGTGGCACCTTCAACCTGAAGGATATACCAGAGAAAGCATATAGGCATGGCTATATGTCTATGGCGATCAGATATGAATGGGATAAGGCTCAGCTGTTGGCTGCCATTGGAGATAAGCGAGGTATCGAGGATGGCATTGAGGTGACGGTCGGAGGAAAGAAGGAGAAGCTGACCCAGAACTTCAATAAGTATGGTGTCTCTGATATCAGTAGTCCATTCGGGTATGGGTATGACGTAATAGGGAAGATTGTTGATCTCAGCCCTTTTGTCGGTCAGGAGTCTGTACCGTTTGAGCTGTCCGCAGAGATCAAGGGTTCTCAGGAACTGAATATTGCGCCTATCGGAAAAGGTTCTGTCATTACCATGCGTGGCAATTCCAAAGATCCGAGTTTTACAGGCATGATGCTGCCGTCATCACGTACTGTCACGGATGACGATTTCGAGGCCGTATGGAAGATTTCCAGTATGAACAGGGATGATGTGGATCAGGTCTTCTATTCAGAGAGGACAGAGAGGGAGTTCCAGATCGTAGGTACTAGGCTGTTAGTGAAAGGAGGCCAATATACTCAGACTGACCGGGCCCTCAAATATGCTTTCCTGGTTATCCTGCTCTCGCTATGTGCTGTGTTCGTCGCAGAGATGTGCGTGAAGAGCGAGATCAATATACTGAACTATCTCCTTATCGGTGCAGCACTGGTTCTGTTCTATCTGATGCTTCTGTCGTTTGCCGAATGGTGCGGATTCACGGTAGCCTATATTCTGTCTGCTGTGCTCATCGTGGGTATGGTCACGCTCTATCTGAAGGCGATTATCAGAAAGAGTACTGTTGCGATGGCTGTATGTTCGTTCCTGGCACTGGTCGATACCTTTATCTATATCCTTCTCAGCATAGAGAGCATGGCCTTGCTTGTGGGTACTATCGGGCTCTTCGTAATGCTTGGCATTGCGATGTTCTTCTCCCTTAGGATGAAGAGAGACGTTCCTAACGTGTGAAATATAGAGGCCAATCGAAGCTGATAACAAGGTTTCGGTTGGCTTTTTGTATGTCCTGACGCTTATTGTCACCATTCTTTCGGCATCCGATTTCTACGAGTCGGATGCTTTTTTATGCCTTAATAGGACGCTTTGAGATGCACTCAACACATTTTAACTAAATTTGAGATGCGATAAATGGGCGTTTTTGGCTAACAAAAGTTAAAGTCAAAAAATCGTCAAGTTTCATGCTCCCCCCTGAAAACAGATAAACATTTACTTTGCACCGTCAAACCTCACAA
>JAZRVB010000129.1:0-2441 GCA_045598885.1 Bacteroidales bacterium | reverse complement strand
CAGATCAGAAGGAGTACAAAAAAGCATCCCACAAAAAGTGAGATGCTATATTTTGCCCCGCGCAAATTGCCGATTTACTTTTCGGAGAAAAGTGATGCTTCACGTCGCAGGGACTTCGCATTACTGAATTACATCCGGCTTGGTATTGCGTCTTAGTGGTTGCAAAGATATGAAATTCCTTCCGAACGAAAAAACTATTCGACAAAAAAGTGATCTCTACCATCAAAAAACAGATTGAAATAGACTTCTATGACAAGCAAACAAATCAAAACTCTATACTCAACTTGCGATCACTAAAGGTACTTTACAAAATCGTAGAGTACCTTATTTCTTGTCGGAATGTATCAAACAAATTCCTGAGATACCTTCCTTGACGATGAAAGGTACTTCTTGATTTCATTTAATACCTTCTTGCATCCATGAAGGTATTAAATGATTTTGGGAGATACCTTCCTTCATCCATGAAGGTATTAGAAGAATTCGGGAGATACCTTTTTGCAAGTATAAGAGTGTATTTTCCTTTATTTCAGGGAATATGAAGGATACGAAAGAATTGTAAGCATTCGCACATCTACAAGTATACTCCAATAACTGTAAGCATTCGTCCATCTACAAGTAGCCTCGAAATACTATAGTTACAGCACCTATTAGCCCTGTTTGAGCAGATAAGTGCAGTAATTTCACATACATTATTTATAATATAGAGGTTCGATATTTATAATAAATACGTTCTATTCTGAAGACGCGCAGACGGGCCGGACAGATTGCCCGCTGTCGCGGCTGTAGTAGTTCCAGGCCACGCTGCTCGAATCGAAGTAGAGGCAAAACGCGCCGCTCGGATTGCTCGCATAGAGCGACGACGACCAATAGTTGCCGCCCGAGCCCGCATCGTTGAGGCTCGATTCGTAGCGGAAGCCCGCAGCGGGCAAGAAGAGAGAGTTGCCATTCTTCTTACTGGTGACCTTATAGCCGTTCACGCCATTCTGGGTAGTCCTTGTCCAGGTACAGTTATTCGTGTCTCTGAGCTCATCTTGCTCTGCCTTGGTTGGCATGCGCCAGCTACCGCCCCAGTTGACATGGGCAGCGTCGTCTTCCGCATCGAGGACGGTCTTATTATCTACCGTACCATAACTACTACTATTGTTGTACTTGGTCAAGGTATCGTATGAACCATTGCAATACTTGTAGGTACTCCATTCATAGGTACTCTTCTTTGTGGTCTCTCCCCACGCATAGTAATCGCCATAGTCCTCTGGCTGGCTTGCGCCGACGTTGCATGTCGCCCACAAAAGGCCACTTGGCAAACCGAGATCAACGTACTCATGACCATTCGTATTGACAGAAGATTTGCCCTGCTGGGTAATCGTTATTGTCTTTTCGATACTGCTATTCGAGCCCTTGATGGTAATCGTGCCACTACGCTCTGCGGTGGTAGTGTTCTGGCTGATCGTCACCGTGAGTGTCTTATCGCCGCTACCAGAAGTGGCTGACAGTGTTGCCCAGCTGGCATCTGACGTGGCTGTCCACTCATCATTGCTCGTGATCGTAAATGCCTCGCTTGCTTCAGCAGCTCCAACCGCAATCTCCGTCTTATCCATTGTCAGAGAATACTCCTTCCCCGACTGGGACACAGAAATACTCTTCGTGCCACTGCTTTTGCCATTCACGGTGATGGTGCCCGAGCGGGCATCCTTCCCCGTATTAGCCTCAACGGTAACCGTGATAGTCTTATCTCCGGCATCTGCGACGTTGGAGACTTTGATCCAAGACTCTGACGCGCTGATCGTCCAGCTATCATCGCTCGTGATGCTGAACGTTTCGCTCGCCCCTTCGGCCTTAGTCATGATTGTTGTTTTGTTGAGACTCAACTGATAAGTAACAGTCGTTGGTGGCTCCTTGCTCCATGAGCCCTCGGGCAGTTCCGTCTCGCAGGAGACAAAAGTGAAGAGCGTAAAGATGAGAAGATAGAGGTAGTGACGCATGATTTTAATGATTTTGACTTCGCAAAGATAATACTTTTCTACATTCCGTGCAAGCAAACAAGGGATTTTTACACGAAATAAGGGGATTATATGACGAAAAAGAATTAATTATTCTTCTTCGTCTGTCTCTGCGAAAAATCATGATAATTCATCCTTAACTCTATTTTTTTAGCACTTATGGATGAGTTATCTCGATATTTTATCCATAAATAGTAAAAAAAAAGAGAGTTAAGGATGAGCTATCGCTTTGTCATTTGAATAATATTTTATATCTTTGCTGCAAAGATAGATTTTTATATCCGAATCACCAAATTATTTATCGTTTTTTTGACTCTTTGCTAAGGAAGTAAGGTTGATTGTTCCATATCGAAAGAATAAAAATATAAAAAAGACTTCAACAAAGCAGAGGCAATGTTGAAGTCTTTTTATATTTTCAAAGTTCCTGAATTAGAACTCTGG
>JAZRVB010000128.1:0-2693 GCA_045598885.1 Bacteroidales bacterium | reverse complement strand
GTAAGCGTTCGACGAAAGCACATTGCAGGGAAATCATTGGATCTATAAATTCGCCGACAATTCAAAAATAATATTGTCATGAGCGAATTATCTCAACTAAGTTATTCAACGTACTTGATGCATTATTGCAAGTACCAAAAGAGTGGGCAGTCCGCTGCGGACTATTGCCGCTCAAACAATTTGGACTACATCGATTTCGTCAGATTCGTCAATCAATGGGAGGCGAAAAGAGGAGAGAAGGTCGTCCAAATGTGCATGGACAGAACCGAAGTGTACGGACCAAGATTGATATCCGACAAGCCCAAGCAACTTCCCAGCAAGGCGCAGAAGTTGTTCACAGAACTTGTTGTCGAACCCGACAAGACGAAGTTGCGTTCAATCAGTAAATTTCCAGAAGATCCTGAAATCAATGTCGACATTGAACACCCCAATGCGGAAACAATCGTCAGCCATGCCACTATCACCTTCCCAAGTGGTGTTAGCATAGAGTATTCCAAGGCCACAATCAAATCGTTAATCCTAAACGTCGTATTATATGAGGAGGCAGATTCTTGGGTTAGGCTCTGACCTTCGGTTCCTCCTGTATCAGAAACCCATCTCTATGGCAGGAGGCATAGAAAAACTGAAGGGCGTCATCATCAATGAATTGGAATGCGAACCGACAAACGGAGATGTGTACATATTCATATCTAAAAGCCATAAGGTGATAAAGCTGTTACATTACCACCATTACGTGTTCTCATTATATGTTAGGAAGATAACAAAAGGCAGTTTCGTTTATCCTAAGTACAATCCGCAGACGGACAAATACGAGATAGACTGGTTAAGATTAAGGAAACTTGTAAGAGGATATCCGAACGACTAAAAAATACATATAAACCATTTAAAATCAGCGTATTAAATTTGCATAATACGCTGATTTTTCGTACCTTTACATCATGAAAAGGGACAAAAACACGGAGATGGACATGGTCAAGATGATAGAGTCTTTGCTGAAGCAAATCGAGGCAAAAGACGATATGATCAACGCGCTCCTGGAGCACTCAAAAGAGTTAGAACACACAGTGTCAACACTCGAACAGACCATCTCTAAACTTAACGATCAGATGTCCACACTCCAAAGGTCTCTGTACGGCACTAAAAGCGAGAAGAATAAAAAAGGAAAGGATTCAGACGAAAATAATGACGGTAATAACGGGGATAGTAGCCAGAACACCTCCGAAACACACGATTCCTCATCCCAACAAAACGAGACCCATAGAAATAATTACAAAAGTCCTCGTCGAAGAGACTACAGCGACATTAAACCTACTAAAACAACGCATATCAGACCTGACGCTGATGAGATTGAGGGTGCCCGTTTCGTGAAAACGCTTGTGTCGTACAGATTCAACTATGTTCCCGCTCGCATCGAAAAAGAGGAGATTGTCAGGTATGTGTACGAAAAAGATGGACATCTCATAATACCCCAACTTCCTTACGCTCCTGAAACTTTCGAGAAACGCCATCTGACCGCATCGTTGGCGGCTGGCATCCTAACAAATAAGTTTCAATTCCACCTTCCATTCGAACGGCAGATGACGATGCTTTCAACAGGCGATCTTAAGCTTGCTAAGACCACATTGCACGACTACGCCGTAGCGGGCATAGACGCTCTGGACGGACTTTATGAAACCATCCGTGAAAAGGTCTTGTCGGACTACCAGTGCCATATAGACGAGACTGTTCAACATGTTGTGGACTCCAAATCAGGACATTGTAGAAATGCTTACGATTGGGGATTTATCAGTCCAAACTTCAAGGTGATGTTCTTCACCTCCGCCGAAGGATCCAGGAGCAAGGACGTACTTGACGAACAATTGAAGGACTTCAAGGGAAAGTATATCCAAACCGACGGTTACGCGGCATATAAGGGAGTAGGGGAACGCCTAGGAAGGGATATAGAACAGATTCCCTGCATGGCTCACGTGAGAAGAAAATTTTTTGATTGTTTAACCTATCACAAAAAGAAAGCCAAGGAGGCTTTGGCATTAATAGATAGGATGTTCCTATTAGAAAGACTCATGAGAAAGAAGCAGATGGTGAAAGAAGAAATCGCATCACATAGAAGAAAGTACCTAAAGACTTTACTTGACCGATTCAAGGCGTGGTTGGCCAAACAACTTTCATCCTCTGCATTTTTCAAAGACGACAATATCGGAAAAGCAGTCACCTACGCTTGGGACAGAATTGACCGGTTCTATTTACTGCTCAACAATGGAAGTTTTGAACTCGACAACAATTTTGCAGAGCGATGTATGAGAGGTCATACCTTAGGCAGGAAGAATTACCTATTTTGTCAAAATGCGGAGAGTGAGGTCCGGACGTGCAAAATCTATTCAATAATCGAGAGCTGCAAGCTGTCGGGTATCGATCCGTATAGATACCTGAACTATGTCTTTTCGCATAAACCAGACATTGGCGAGACATGGGAAAACCTATTGCCATGCAACATTAATCCTGAGTTAATAATGTGAACATAGTATAATCTACAATATATAAAGCGTCGATGGTTCAAATCATCGACGCTGTTTTTTTGCCCCGTGCTACATCATTAAAATCTGACGTTCAAATTTAAACTTTTCAAAATTGTCAAATTGGGCCGTATTTTTGTCTTAAATATCTAATTTACAACCTGTTCACCGAACGCTTAC
>JAZRVB010000127.1:0-1495 GCA_045598885.1 Bacteroidales bacterium | reverse complement strand
TGGTCTTCCGCGACATGTGGCAGAGCGCTGGCAAGTACCAGCCTCGTGTTGACCAGCTCGTTAAGGTAGCACCCAAGATCATTGAGATGGGTTGCTTTGATCGTGTTGAAACCAATGGTGGTGGTTTCGAGCAGGTAAATCTGCTCTATGGTGAGAATCCAAATGTCTCTGTTCGTCAGTGGACCAAGCCTTTCCATGAGGCTGGTATCCAGACCCACATGCTCGACCGTGCACTCAACGGCCTCCGCATGTTCCCATGTCCTAAGGACCTCCGTAAGCTCTTCTACAAGGTCAAGAAGGCTCAGGGTACTGACATCACCCGTATTTTCTGTGGTCTCAACGACCCACGTAACGTAATCCCTTCAATCCAGTACGCTAAGGAGGCTGGCATGATTGCACAGGCTTCGCTCTGTATCACCTTCTCTCCTATCCACACTGTAGAATACTATGTTGACCTTGCCAAGAAGTTCATCGACGCAGGTGCTGACGAGATCTGTTTGAAGGATATGGCTGGTATCGGCCGTCCAAAGAGCCTCGGCAAGATCGTTGCTGGCATCAAGGCTATCAAGAAGGACATCGTCATCCAGTACCACTCACACGCTGGCCCTGGCTTCAACATGGCTTCCATCCTCGAGGTTGCTGAGAACGGCTGTGACTACATCGACTGCGGTATGTCTCCTCTCTCATGGGGTACCGGTCACGCTGATGTCATCACCGTTATCGAGACCCTCAAGGACGCTGGCTTCAAGGTAAAGGATGTCAACATGGCAGCATACATGGAGGTTCGTACCCAGATTCAGGAGATGATGGACGACTTCCTCGGCTACTACATCCCAGCCCTCAACCACCTCAACAACTCACTCCTCGTTAAGCCAGGTCTTCCAGGCGGTATGATGGGCTCGCTCATGACCGACCTTGAGGAGAACCTTGAAGGCCTCAACCGCTGGAAGGAGAAGAATGGTCAGCCTAAGCTCACCACCGACGAGATCCTTATCAAGCTCTTCGACGAGGTAGCTTACGTATGGCCAAAGATGGGATATCCATGCTTGGTAACTCCATTCTCACAGTATGTCAAGAACCAGGCTCTCATGAACGTTCTCCAGATGGAGAAGGGGAAGGAGCGTTGGAGCATCATCGCTGACAACCACTGGGATATGCTTCTCGGCAAGTCAGGTCAGCTCCCTGGCCCAGTAGCTCCAGAACTCGTTAAGATGGCTGAGGAGAAGGGTCTTAAGTTTGAGACCGAAGATCCACAGATCTACGCTCCAGATAACCTCGATGAGTTCCGCGCTAAGATGCAGGCTAACGGCTGGCCTCTCGGTGAGGACGACGAGGAGCTCTTCGAGTATGCAATGCACCCATCACAGTATGAGGCATATAAGAGCGGCAAGGCTAAGGCTGACTTCGAGGCTGACCTCGCAGAGCGCAAGGCTAAGAAGGCTAACGCTGGCACTGGCGAGATCAAGGCTCAGGATCTCAAGGTTACCGTCAATGG
>JAZRVB010000126.1:0-1336 GCA_045598885.1 Bacteroidales bacterium | reverse complement strand
CTGGAAGAAGCGTACAGCGCCTTTCATCACAGGGTAGTATTCACGGAGGAACTGCTTATCCTGTGTGAATGAATAATGTTCCCAGAGATGTGTCGAGACCCAAGCTCCACCGATTGGCCAGCAGGCCCACTCAGGACTCTCTTTCTGGTAGCCGACGGGATTGGTCATGTTCCAGATGTCGCTGTTGTGATTCAAACACCAAGACGCTTCGCTTAGTGAGGAGTGAGGAGTTAGGAGTGAGGAGTTATTACTCCCTTCGCCAGAATTATCGCGCAGAGTGGGTATCAACTCCTCACTCCTCACTCCTAACTCCTCACTTAAATAATAGTTCTTTGCCGTGATTGCTCCGCTCTTCGGCATGTTCTTGACCCAAGTCAGGAACGAGTTATGCATCTCAGGCAGCGCGGTGGTCTCAGCTGGCCAATAGTTCTCCTCGACGTTGATATTGACCGTGTAATTACCACTCCAAGGTGGGGTCAATGTCTCGTTCCAGAGGCCTTGCAGGTTGGCAGGAACGCCTTCAGTACGACTTGATGAAATAAGCAAATATCGGCCATACTGGAAATAAAGCTCCTCCAGATCAGGATTGAATGCAGCATTCTCATCCACATAAGCCAACAGCTGCTGGTCAGTTGGAAGTGCTGCGATGCTATCTGGTGTCGCACCCAAATCAAGAGATACGCGATTGAAGAACTTTTTGAAGTCGGCCTGATGACGCTCTGCCAACTGTGCATAATTCATCTGCACGGCCTTGTCGAGGCGCTGAGCCACAGCGGTGCGATAGTCACGGCCAGCATTCACAGGATCGTTGTATGGACCGTTATAGCTGGTCACGTTGGTCAAGAGTATCAGCGCTTCCTGACAACCTTTGATCTGCAATGTAGTGTCTGAATCCGCTGAGACACAGCCGTCAGGAGCCACGACACGCAACTCGGTGCGGAAATGAATGCCGCGGTTCTCGTCATAGTGGAACCATTCGTTCTTGCCAGCCTCAGGCTTAGTGCTATAAGCAGCGTAGCCTTCGGTCCAAAGCGCGTTATTGAGTACGGCTTTTTTATTTGGCAATAAAGATGAGAGTCCGACACGATAATTCAATCCTTCCTCACTGTCAATCTTCAGACGGATGACAAACACACTGTCTGGAGCCGAGACGAAATACTCGCGCTGCTGAGCACCATGGACATTATTATAACAGGTAGTTGCCACGGCCCCATTCAGACAGAGCTGACGCTGATAATCCGTATATTCCTCCGTCGCCGAGAGGTCGGTCAGATGCAGTTTGCCTAACGCCTGATAGATCTCAGAGTTGTGACCCTGCAGCTTCTTGTTGGCCTCA
>JAZRVB010000125.1:0-4998 GCA_045598885.1 Bacteroidales bacterium | reverse complement strand
GGCGATAGAACCTGCTACTGGACCATAGAAGAGAATCATATAGATGAACAGGAGCACGAGCGCGATAAAGAATGAGATAACGCTCTGACGGATTGACTCTGCACCGAGGGTAGGACCTACAACGTCCTCAGATACGATGTTGACCTTAGCAGCCATCTTACCTGACTTAAGTACGTTAGCAAGGTCGTTTGCATCCTCAGTATCGAAGTCGCCAGTGATCTCTGAACGGCCACCGGTGATCTCTGTATTGATACGTGGAGCTGAGTAAACTACGTCGTCGAGGACGATAGCTACACACTTGCCTACGTTCTCCTTGGTGATCTTTGCCCAAGACTTACCAGCCTCAGGGGTCATGGTCATGTTGACAACGTAAGAGTTGTTGATCTGCTTGAACTCAGAACCTGCATCAGTAACGATGTCGCCACCCTTAGATGCATCTGGAAGAGATGGGTGACCGAGGTTGTCATGAGCCTTCAAAGCGTAGAGCTGATAGTAGAGACCCTTCTCGTCAATAGCCTTAACGCTCCATGCGAGCTTGAGCTTGCGTGGGAACATATCCTTATTAGCCTTGACTGCGAGGAGAGAGTTGATAGCAGCAGTATCGCTTGAGAGAGCAATAGCAACGATAGGACCCTGACCGCCCATAACCTGAACACGAGCAGCAAGGCTGTTCTGCATTGCCTCAGCCATTGCGAGTGAGTCTGTTGAAACGCCAGTTACCTCAGCGAGGAGTGAGTCACCCTCAGCTACAGGAGCCTCTTCTGCCTCTGCCTTAGGAGCAGCAGCAACGGCCTTCTGTGCGTCAGCGATGAGGATCTGCTGAAGACCACCTGCGATCTCCTCTGCCTGATAGGTCTCCCAGAACTCGAGGTTTGCAGAACCCTGGAGGAGCTTCTTTACACGCTCTGGCTCCTTAACGCCAGGAAGCTCGACCAAGATACGGCCAGCCTGCTGGAGGCGCTGGATGTTTGGAGCGACAACGCCGAAGCGGTCAATACGGTTGCGGAGTACGTTGAAAGAGTTAGCGAGAGCGTCGTCCATCTCCTTCTTGATGATTGAGATAACCTCTGAGTCGCTGGTGTTCTTAGAGATCTTCTCCTTAAGCTGATAGGTGCTGAATACGTCAGCGAGCTTAGCAGAAGCGTCAACCTTCTTGAAGTTAGCAGCGAAAGCGTCAACGAAAGCGTCACCGCTCTCTACCTCGCCAGAATTTGAGGTCATGTTGAGAGCCTCAACGAAGGTAGCGTTCTGAGCGTTCTCTGCTGCGAGAGACTTGAGTACGTCAGCAACTGAAATCTCGAGAATAACATTCATACCGCCCTTCAGGTCAAGACCGAGGCCGATCTGCATCTCCTGAGCCTGCTTGAATGTATAGCCGAACCATACATTCTCAGTCGAGATGGAATCCAAGTAGAACTTGGCTGGTGTGCCGGTTGCCTCCTCGTATGCTGCAGCCTTATTCTCCTGGTGACGAACCACGAAAGAGAAAGAGATGTAGAAGGCGCAGACGATGGCGAGAAGCCATGCAAGCACAGTTACGAATCCTTTGTTTTGCATTGTTGTTATTTATTGATTTTGATTAATTTTTCGCGTATTTCGGGCGCAAAGATAGTGAAAATTTCTCAAAACCAACAAAAAAATGTTGAAAAATACACTTTTTGAAGCGTTTTTTGATTGATAATGACGTTTTTTGTGTATCTTCGCAGCATGTTTCGACACTTTTTTCGACATAATAAAGGTCTTTTAGCACCTCTTTCAATCCTATCGATGGTAGGAATGATGGGCTGCGCCAGCGTCGGTTCTCCGGGTGGTGGTTGGTACGACGAGACACCTCCTGTACTGGTAAAAAGTGATCCGGGAGAGGGTTCGACTGGCGTCAACAAGAAGAAGATTACGCTGCGATTCAATGAGAATATCAAGCTCGACAATGCCAACGATAAGCTCACTATTTCGCCTCCGCAGGTAAAGAGTCCGACCATCATGAGCAATGCCAAGACGGTCACCATCGAACTACAGGATACGCTGATCCCAGACGTGACCTATACCATCGATCTGGGAGATGCCGTGCAGGATAACAATGAGGGAAATCCTCTGGAAGGTCTGACGCTGACATTCTCTACCGGTGACCATATTGACACCATGAAGGTGAGCGGTGTAGTACTCAATGCCAAAGATCTCGAGCCTGTCACAGGCGCCTATGTCGGCATCTATAAGGTATATGACAATGGCTCGCTGGTCGATGGAGAACCTGTGACCTGGCAGGATTCGGTCATTGCACAACATCCGGATTCGGTCTTCATGCTCCGTCCATTTGAGCGTGCCGGCAAGACAGACGCATACGGTAAGTTCACCATCAGCGGTGTCGCTCCCGGACGCTATAGGATGTATGGCCTGCTGGATGGTAATACCAACTATATGTATGATGTCTCTACCGAAGACGTCGCATTCCTCGACAGCCTGGTCGTCCCTGCCATGGAGCCATGCAAGATCCATGACACGATCTGGAGCAAGCTCAACCTCCACACCGTTGAGAAGGCGACTAACACCAACAAGCGCGGCAAGGAACTGCTCGACACACTGGCATACGACTCGATCGTCATCCGCGACGGCTGGCGCTATCTGCCTGACGATCTGCAGCTACGCATGTTCAATGAGGGACATAATACGCTCTATCTCGACGAGATTACCTGGAAGGATTCCATACATCTCAACGTACGTTTTGCGAGCAAGATGCCTTCCTTGCCATTCATCACCCTGCTCGATGATGATCAGGAGAGAGGCGAAGCTGCCATCGATAAGGATCGCTGGCTTATCTGCGAGCCGAACCTCACTTACGATACGCTGACCTATTGGATCCGTGACTCCTTGGTCTATATGCGCGATACACTTGCGCTTGAAATGTCCTATATGTTCACTCAGGACGGCTTTGATATCCTGAGGACCGACACCATCCGCCTGGAAAATCCAAGACCTAAGGTCGAGGAGAAGGCAGACAAGAAGAAGGACAAGGACGACGACTCAAAGGGTAAGAAAAAAGAGAAGAAACGTAAGAAAGGCAAGGAGGAAGAGCCCGAAGTCAAGGACACTCTGCCGAAGATTACTTTCATGAAGCTTGAATTGGCCATGAAGGGAGATCTCGACATCGGTGCAAGGCCTAAGATCGAGACTTCTGCCCCACTCGACTCCCTGCAGCTCAAGGGTATTCACCTCATGCAGGAAAAAGACTCTACTTGGCAGTCAATGGATTTCCGGTTAGAACAGGACAGCCTGAATCTCAGGCGTTATACCGTCCATGCCCAGCCGCATTTCTCTCCTGGCGTGAGCTATCGGATCATTGCAGATTCGGCCTCTATGCACGATATCTATGGCCATCCGGTCGATTCGACCTGCCTGTCGTTCAAAGAGAAGAAACCAGAAGACTATGCTCACCTGCTGATCCATGTCACCAACGTGCATGAACCTGCCTTCGTGCAGCTGCTGTCAGAAAAAGATGATCCTGTGCAGCAGGTAACGGTCAAGAATGGACAGGCCAAGTTTGTCAACGTGCCAGAAGGCAAGTACTATGCCCGTCTGATCGAAGATCGCAATGCAAATAACAAGTTCGATGTTGGCTCTGCCGCCGAGCGTATACAACCTGAAGAGGTATTCTACCTCAATGAATTGCTCCAGCTCAGGACGAACTGGAGCCACGAGCAGCACTGGGATGTTCGAGCACGCTCTCTGGACATGCAGAAACCTAAGGAATTGATCAAGAACAAACCGAAGGAGAAGCAGGAGAAGAAGAGCAAGAACGAAGAATATAGACAAAAGATGATGAAAAAATGATGAAAAGACTATTCGTATTTTTCCTGATAGTAGCAAGCCTTCTTGCTCAATCTGCGCCTCTTTCGGCAGAGCCTAAGCCTACCAAGCAGGAGACGACAGAGAATCTTACCTATGATGTATACTTTCACTTAGGTTTCATCTGGGCAAAGGCTGGAAGAGGCAACCTTACCTATTATAATGAGGTACTTCAGGATGGCACTCAGCTGAAACATGGTCAGTTAGCTGCCAAATCGCTCAACGTCGTAGAGCACATCATGAAGGTAAGAGATACCCTCGACACCTGGATGAACAACCAGATGATTCCTGTCGAATTTGTCAAGAAAACCCATGAGGGCAAGTATAACTGCATTGAGCATAATATATTTTCCCCCAAGTGGAAGAATAGCGCAGCAACCCTTGATGCTAAGAATGTCGCCTCTTCTGAAATTAAGGTACATCGTTGGCTGAAAAAGGGCAAGGAAAGCCCAACCACCGACGACACTTTGCATGTGGTCAATGAGCCGGCGTACGACATGCTCTCTCTTTTCTACGTAGTTCGCGGCATGGATTATACGACACTGAAACCAGGTGCAAAAATGAAATATGCCTGCTTCAGTGGCTTGAAAAAAGACTGGATCAACGTAGAATATAAAGGTGTTGAGAATATCGAGCTTCGCAACGAGAAAAAATTCTCTGCACATCTCGTCTATCTTACCTTTGCGACTAAAGGACAGGAGAGCACCCCTCTTAAAGTCTGGCTGGCAAAGACGCCCGATCACCGTCCGCTGAAAGTTATCATCGGACTGAAGCGCATCGGTAGCGTGCAATGTGAGATCGTAGAATAAAGAAGAGACGTCCTGAATGCAGGATGTCCATTCATGACTTATGGCATATCTGTCACGGTACCGTGATAACGATGCCATGATCCAGGATAGTCCGACTTGGTTCCAGGTCGGACTATTTTTGTTACAGGATCGGACGCCGTGGGTTCAGGACGTCCATTAACGAAACTCGGCATATCTTCCACGGTACCGTGACAGATATGCCGTGAGTCGCGCATCGTTGTCACGGTACCGTGGAAGATATGCCACGAAACAGGAATGGACATCTTGCTACCACGTTGTCTCTTAGTCGAAGTTTGATGCTACAAACCAATTATAAATGTGACAACGCAAAAAAAGAGTACCGGACTAT
>JAZRVB010000124.1:0-1783 GCA_045598885.1 Bacteroidales bacterium | reverse complement strand
CCGGATGGTATCAGGTCAATGCTGAAATGATTGGCTACAAGCCGTATCAGAAAGCCCATAACCTTAATTATCGCCAGAATGATTTGGGCATAATCGAACTTGAAGATAATCCCGAATATATTGATGCCGCATCTATTACGGCCATCGGAAATGCAATTTCCGTTCAAGGCGATACACTTGTGTACAATGCTTCTTCATTCCGGGTTGGAGAAAGTGCAATGTTGGAAGACCTTCTGAAGAAGATGCCTGGTATGGAGGTCGGCTCGGACGGGACTGTCAAGGTAAACGGCGAACAGGTGGACAAGATTACGATAGGAGGAAAAACGTTCTTCTTCAATGACCCGGCTATGGCCGTAAAGAATCTTCCGGCAAAAGTTGTAGAGAAAATCAAAGTAGTTGACAAGAAAAAGGAAGAAGCCGAGTTCACGGGCGTCAGCACCAAGGACGAGAAAGAGAAAGTGATGGACCTGGAACTGAAAGAACAATATAAGAAAGGATGGTTCGGCAATGCCAAACTGAGCGGAGGTGCTGCAATCCATGAAAAGGCAGACGATGGGATGGCTGCAGACTCCAAGGCCCTGTTCAATGCCAATGCAATGGCAGCAGGATACAACGAACTCGATCAGATCACTCTTATCGCCAATGGGAAGAATGCTAATGAGCCTGGCAGTGGAACACTGATTTATTACTCTGGCACGGATGATATCGACGAGTTTGCTGAACGTGAAGGATTGACGACATCTGCGCAGGCTGGCGCAAATTACAATACCGAACGGATTAAAGGAATGGAAACCAGCGTCAATGTCGCCTATAATTTCAGCCAAAAGGATGCCCGTGAGAAATCCGCCCGTACTTCTTTCCAGCCGGATGGTGTAGACATCAATTCTGACGGAGGATATCAGGGATTTGGCAAAGACAACAGAGTTAGCAGCACATTCTACATCAAGAACAAGAATACCGATAAATATCTGTTTACCATAAATCCTACTTTCTACTATGCCGAAAAGGATAGGAATGAGTCAAAGAATTCCATCACCAAACGTGAAGGGAATGTGCTGAACAGCAGCAATTCTTTGTCTGCATCGCACACCAACGTCTTCAATACCAGGACAAACTGGAATCTTGGCATCAAGGATCTTGGCAAAGCAAGGCGAAGCCTCACATTCGGTGGAAGCTTCTCTTACAGGGACAAGAGCGGAAACAGCACGGATTATTCAGAAACTGCTTTTGGCTCATCGTCTGAGACAAGAAACCTGCTGTACAACAATAATACGAACTATCTGGCAACAGAAGGCATCCTTTCCTATGTGGAACCATTCGGAGACAACTGGGCTTTGCAGACAAGATTCACAGCCTGTTATATTACCCAGACTGATGACAAGGCTGCATTCAATGGCGCAGACAGGTCTGCAAACAACTACTATTCATCATACTCAAACAATAAGGATCTGTTGTTCAGAGAACGTCTTCTGGCTCAATATGAGAAGGACAAGACAAAGGTCGTGTTCGGTCTTCAGATAGACCAGGAAAACAACGAGATATTCTCGAGAAGTCTCGGGATAGAGAACACCACAGGCAAAGGAGAATGGGCATTGAATTTCGCACCTTATGCTGATATCGAGTGGTCAAAGAACAGCAATACTCTGACTGCATCTGCCGGTGGACGTACCGACACACCTATGGGCAGCGTTATTGTACCAGCACTGAACATCGCCAACCCAGTTCAAATTACAGCTGGAAACATATACCTCAGGACAGGATTCCAACAGAATGTATCTGTTGG
>JAZRVB010000123.1:0-4159 GCA_045598885.1 Bacteroidales bacterium | reverse complement strand
CCTTGATCAAGGATCTTGTGGGAACTTATCCTGAGAATGGTTTTGTGCTCATTCAGCCGCCATTCAACTGTGATTACGGATTCAACATCCATTTCCATGGCTTTGCCTTGCTCAATTATGGATGCTCTATACTCGACACCTCACCTGTCCACATCGGTCATGGTGTTTTCATCGCACCTGGTGTGTGCATTACTTGTGCCGGTCACGCGCTCGATCCTAAGCAACGTATGGAAGGACTCAGCACCTCCGCTCCTATCACCATCAAGGATAAGGTTTGGATTGGTGCCAATGCTACCATCTGTGCAGGTGTGACCATTGGAGAAGGAAGTGTGATCGGTGCCGGAAGCGTTGTCACACGAGACATTCCAGCTGGTGTTGTAGCAGCTGGTGTTCCTTGTAAGGTTATTCGACAGCTGACCGAAGAGGACGTGATTCCAGAAAAAGATATCATTGAATAAAAACAAGAATTAACAAGACCATGCTCAAACCGAACCAGGGACTTCCGATGCCCCTTATCCTGGCGCTGTCCGTGATGGCAGGTATCTCTGTCGCCAACATCTATTACTGCCAGCCTTTGCTGAACATGATCAGCGAAGAGACAGGGCTTTCAACCTTTGAGGTGAACCTGATGCCAGTGTTCACACAGGTCGGCTATGCTCTCGGCTTGCTGTTCATCATCCCGATGGGTGATCTTTACAATCGCCGGAAAACCATCCTTGCCAGCTTCTCGGCGGTGGTGATCTCATTGCTGGTCATCTATGCTTCCGACAGTACGTCGCTGCTATTGGGAGCTTCTTTCGTTACAGGTTTCTGTTCAGTTTCTCCACAGGTCTTCATCCCCTTCGTTTCGCTCTTTGCCAAACCTGATCAGAAGGAGCGCAAGGTCGGCATCGTCCTGTCAGGCCTGCTTGTCGGCATTCTGGCCTCACGCGTAGTCAGCGGTTATGTGGGGCATCTGATGGGATGGCGATCAATGTATCTCATTGCAGCCGTCATCATGGCATTGTCGGCACTCATCATCCTGCGCATCTTCCCTAACGTGGAACCTACTTACCAAGGCACTTTCGGGTCCTTGATGAAGAGTTTCACCAAGCTGCTCAAAGATCATCCACGATCATTGCTCTATTCCATACGTTCCTCGTTTGCCTTCGGTTCAATGCTCGGCCTTTGGGCTTGTCTGGCATTCAGGATGAAGGAAGCTCCTTTCTTTGCCGACAGCGATACGGTGGGTATGCTTGCCCTCTGTGGTGTGGCAGGAGCTCTCACAGCCTCTAATGTCGGCAAGTATATTCCGAAGTATGGTGTGGAGCGCATCAACGGTATCGGAGCCTCGCTGATGGTTCTGTCATGGATCATCATGTATCTCTTCCAGAATACCTATACAGGCATGATTGCCGGCATCATCATCATCGACATAGGAATGCAATGCATACAGCTCAGCAATCAGAGTGCTACGATGCGACTCTGCCCCGAGGCGACCAGCCGTATGAACACCATCTATATGGTCACCTATTTCATCGGCGGTTCGTTCGGTACGTTCCTTGCTGGATCGATGTGGAGCCTATATGGATGGAGTGGTACAGTGGCTGCAGGATTCGGCATGATCCTTGTATCTATCCTTATCACACTGATGCACAGGAATCTCAAGAACTGAATAAGTTCCTGTATCTCAAATTAACGAATTCGAACTTGATAATCAGATAACAACTATGAAAAGACCCCTTCTTCTTATCCTGATGTCTCT
Source organism: Bacteroidales bacterium (assembly GCA_045598885.1). GTDB lineage: Bacteria > Bacteroidota > Bacteroidia > Bacteroidales > UBA3663 > Liminaster. Next base: position 2,415 of record JAZRVB010000123.1, on the reverse strand, counting down.
TTGTCTGACACTTTGTTGGGCCTCAGATTACCGCACACAGGAATATCGCCAGATGCAGCAGAGACTCTGTACTGGCTGGAACACCTGGTACAACAACAGCCTTGTGACGCATGTCTGTCTGCCCGAAAGTTTTGCCATCAATCTCTGTCTGGCTACCGATGACAACCGTACCTACCTGAAGGATGTCTTCAAGGCAGCAGATATCAGCAACCGTCCAGAGCGAGTCTTCCCCGGATTGCGTGCCGACGATGGTTCCTATACGAGCCTTCGTCTGCAATACAGAGACATAGAGGTCAATGTAGAGAGTGCCACCGACGGAGAGGATGAACTCATTCTCGTCACTCCTGTCAAGCCGTCGAAGCACCATCTGGTGGTAGAGGCAGGTCTTTTGTACGGCAAGGAAGGTATGATCGGACAGACGAAGACTCAGATCAAGGCGCAGTGCCAAGGTCGCGAGTTCGTGGTCAACGCCACAGCCGAACCTTTGCCTACGAGCTATCTGTCAACCACGTCACCACGTCTGGCCTATTCGCTCATGGAGCCTGTCGGTGTCTATACCGGCCATCAGCGTTCGATCAAAGAGATACAGGAATTCATAGCCCAAGCCCGTACAAAACAGGAAGAGCGTGTGGCTCAGTATGGCGAGTTGGCAGAGTCATTCCTGCCTATGCAGACCATCCTTGCATGGAATACAATCTTCGACGAGCCTAACCACCGTGCCATCACCCCCGTGAGCCGTAACTGGAACCAGAACTGGGGTGGTTATGTGCTGTTCGACTGGGACACCTACTTCGCTTCCTACATGTTCTCGCTCTTCAATAAGGACCTGGCGTTTGCCAATGCCATCGAGATCACCAAGGCCATCACTCCCGATGGCTTCATCCCTAACTTCCAGTCGGAAAGCAGTTATGTGATCGACGGCAACACCTCTTCATGGGATCGCTCACAACCACCTGTAGGCAGCGAGATCATCTGGCGAATCTATCAGCGCTACCCTGAGAAATGGTTCCTGGAGGAGGTATATGATGAATTGTTGACTTGGAACCGCTGGTGGATTGCCAACCGTCAGATCGGTGGTTATCTGGCATGGGGTAGTCATTTCGTTCGCGACGGCAAGGACATCACGGAGGGATTGCAGGGAGCGATGTATGAATCGGGTCTTGACAACTCTCCGATGTACGATGATGTGCCGATGAACCCGACAACCTATACCATGGAGCTAGCCGATGTCGGATTGAACAGCATGTATATCATGGATTGTAAGGCGCTGGCAGAGATAGCTAATGTGCTTGGAAAGAAACAGGACGTTAAGGAACTGAACGCCCGTGCCAAACAATTCACCAAGCAGCTGGCAAAGCTGTGGGATGAAGAAACTGGCATCTTCCTGAATAAACGTACAGATACTGGGGAACTCAGCCACCGCATCTCTCCTACCAACCTCTATCCGATGCTGGCAGGAGCTTGCACACAAAAACAAGCGGAACGAATGATGAAAGATCACTACTTCAATCCGGAGATCTTCCACGGAGAATACGTTCTTCCTACCATCGCCCGAAACGATCCTGCTTATGGAGACAACGACTACTGGCGTGGACGTATCTGGGGACCTATCAACTTCCTTGTATATCTCGGTATGCAGCGTTATGATGTCAAGGAGGCACGTCAGGACCTTATCAATCGCTCCAAGGCACTGCTGATGAAGAACTGGCAGGCCAATGGAGGCATCTTCGAGAATTACAACAGCCGTACCGGTCAGGGTGATGACGTGCACAATGCCGACGGTTTCTATCACTGGGGGGCTCTGCTGACCTTCATGGAGTTCCTGGAGAATGGGAAGTAAATCAATCTTGAGAGGGTCAAGCAGTCACCGTTCTACAAGGATGGATAGTTTCAGAATGAGGACGCCAAAGGTAAAGATTTAAGCTAATGAGTTTTTGATCTTCAGTCGCGACAAACTCAGAAGGCACGCAAACAATGATACGAGTGCAGCTGTCCATAATGCTGCTTGAGGTGCTGTAGTATCAAACAAGCCGAAGAATAGTGCTACAAGAGTTGCGCCCAAGGTTTGACCAGTGAGTCGTGCCATGGCTAACATGCCACTGGCACTACCGCTACGTGCAGGTGGCGCCGAGGTCATCAGGATGTTATTGTTTGGTGACTGGAAGAGACCAAAGCCGAAGCCGCAGAGCATCAGTCGCCAGATGATATCAAAGTGTGTAGCATCGGGTGTAAGCATGGCAAGGGTGGCAGTTCCCAAGGTCAGGGAAGCAAGACCTGCGGCTCCCATGCCCTGCAACAATCGTCCCAATACAAGGGAATGAAACCCTGTGGAAAGACCGCAGCATAACGATGCCAGCGTAAAGATGCTCAATCCTGCGATGTAAAGTCGGCGATAACTGTAAATCTCTCCGATGG
>JAZRVB010000122.1:0-6453 GCA_045598885.1 Bacteroidales bacterium | reverse complement strand
GAATCAGCACCAAGATCGTTGGTGAAAGATGCCTCGAGGGTAACCTCTGACTCCTCAACACCAAGCTTCTCAACGATAATCTCCTTTACTTTAGCTTCGATTTCTGACATAATTGTATTTATTAAAAGTTAATATTGTTGTATTCTCTTTTTATTTTCGGTCTTCTTGTTCAAAAATTGTACAAAAAAGCTCGAATTTTTTGGTCATTTTGCGGAAAATATGTACATTTGTGCCCATAAATACGCAAAATCACGCTGCAAAGAAACAAAAAATAATCAATGTGGCGAAATTTTTTTATTAGAAAAAGAGAAAAAACGCACAAATGATACTGTTTTGTGCTAAAATGTAAAGTCAAAATGAAAAATATTGCTATTTTTGCCTCCGGTTCTGGCTCGAATGCTGAGAATATCGCTAATTATTTCGCTGATAACGCTGAGGTTAACATCGCATTGATTGTCTGCAACAAGGCTGACGCCTATGTTTTTGAGCGTGCCAAGCGCCTCGGTATTGACTCTAAGCTGGTCACCAAGGCCGATATGGCCGACAGTGAGGCGGTGCTCTCTCTGCTCAAGTCATATAATATTGATTTTATTGTGTTGGCTGGTTACCTCCTGCTCGTCCCGAAGTATCTGGTCGACGCCTATCCTCGCGCCATCGTTAACATTCATCCGGCGCTGATCCCGCTTCATTGCGGCAAGGGCATGTATGGCGACCGTGTGCATGAGGATGTCATCAAGTGTGGTGACAAGGAGTCGGGCATCACGATCCATTATGTGAATGAGTTCTTCGACAACGGTGACATCATTTTCCAGGCAACCTGCCCGGTTGAGCCTGGAGACGATGCGCATGCTGTGGCTACCAAAGTTCATTCGCTTGAATATGCACATTTCCCACGCGTAATCGGTGAGACTTTGGCAAAGCTTTGACAAATAAGAATGCCAAAATGTAACGTTGGCTGAATAATTAAATCATAAAAATTGTCGGAATGGTTAAATTTTACCAATTCCGACATTTTTTGTGGTAAATATTTTGTATTTATACGGAAATTTGTTAACTTTGCGCCATCAAAAAACAAATATTTATTAATAATCCAGATGAAAAATAAGAAAGATAGGATTGCGGCCATCCGTGAGGTGATACAGAATCAGAGTATCGGTAGTCAGGATGAGCTTCTTAAGGTACTTGTGACACATGGTTTTGCTGTAACTCAGGCAACACTCAGCCGAGACCTTAAGCAGATGCAGATTGCTAAGATCGCAACTCGCGAAGGTGGTTACATGTATGTCATGCCTGATGTCGCCGCTTCTGCTAAGACCAAGGTCGCTCCACATATCATTCCGCCAAAGACTGTGGCTGGTGTTGTCAGCATTGAGTGCAGCCAGGTGCTTATCGTTGTCCGTACCAAGCCTGGTTATGCCAGCAGCATTGCTTACGACATTGATATGAGTGGCTTGCCTGAGGTAATGGGAACTCTGGCCGGTGATGATACCGTACTGGTAATCCCTCGTGGCGGTTATACGACCAATCAGGTGGCTGAGGCGCTTTGCAATGCACTGCCAAAGGTGCTGTAAGTGAAGACATAGAAAAGGTATTTTTTTACACATTATATATAATATATGTGAGGGACAATGCAGATTGTGACCCTTGCATAATCAACAAAGAACCCATTCGTTAATTACGGAAATGGAAGAAATGAAGACTCCTGAGGCTGCCAAGCAGCCGGTAATCAGGATTTATGTTGCTGGTAAGCAGCATATCAAGTATGTCGAGGAGATTCTGGACGTCATCGAGGAGAGCAGTAAGGCCCGTGGTACGGGTATCGCTCGCAGAAGTCCCGACTATGTATCACAGAAGATGATCGAAGGCAAGGCTATCATCGCCCTCTGTGGAGATGATTTTGCAGGTTTCTGCTATATTGAGTCTTGGAGCAATAAGACCTATGTGGTCAACTCCGGTCTGATCGTCAAGCCAACTTATCGAGGTTGCGGCCTTGCCAAGCGCATCAAGCGCTTCTCATTCGCCTACAGCCGCCGTCTGTTCCCAGAGGCAAAGCTCTTCGGTATCACCTCAGGTGCCGCTGTCCTCAAGATCAATAATGAGCTCGGCTACCGTCCTGTGACCTTTGAGCAGTTGACCGATGATCCGGCTTTCTGGCGCGGCTGTCAGACTTGCGTCAACTACGACGTCCTGCAGCGCACCGACTTCAAACGTTGCATCTGCACGGCCATGCTCTACGATCCTGCAGAGCATCCGAATGAGGTGCTGGAGGATTTGGATAAGATTTGATGCCCCTAACCCCGGCCCTTCCCCCTGAAGCGGGGAAGGGAGTAGATAGTATAAGGGACTTATGTGATTTGCAATAATGATAAGATAAAATGTTGCACCCCACAGCATACCACTCCCTTCCCCGCTTCAGGGGGAAGGGTCAGGGGATGGGGGCTTTGATATGGCAAAGAAAGTTGTTGTCGCCTTTTCAGGCGGTCTCGATACAAGTTACAACGTAATGTATCTCACCAAGGAGATGGGATACGAAGTCTATGCTGCCTGTGCTAACACTGGCGGTTTCAGTGAGGAGCAGCTCAAGACCAATGAGGAGAATGCTTACAAGCTCGGTGCAGTGAAGTATGTTACCCTCGACGTCACCAAGGAGTATTATGACAAGTCGCTCCGTTACATGGTCTATGGCAATGTGCTCCGTAACAACTGCTATCCAATCTCAGTGTCTTCTGAGCGTATCTTCCAGGCTTTGGCCATCGCTCGTTATGCTAAGGAGATCGGTGCGGATGCTATCGCACATGGTTCTACTGGCGCTGGCAATGACCAGATCCGTTTCGATATGACCTTCCTCGTTATGGCTCCAGGTGTTGAGATCATCACCCTGACCCGTGACCGTAACCTCTCACGTCAGGAGGAGGTTGATTACCTCAATGCGAATGGCTATTTCGCTGATTTCACCAAGTTGAAGTATTCTTATAACGTTGGAATCTGGGGTACTTCGATCTGTGGTGGCGAGATCCTCGACTCTACACAGGGACTTCCAGAGAGCGCTTACCTCAAGCACCCAACCAAGAGCGAGCCAGAGATTCTCTCTATCGGCTTCAAGAAGGGTGAGATCTGCAGCGTCAATGGCGTTGAGTATGACGATAAGATCAAGGCTATCCAGGAGGTTGAGAAGATCGGTGCAGCATACGCTATCGGCCGTGATTGCCACGTAGGTGACACCATCATCGGCATCAAGGGCCGTGTCGGTTTCGAGGCTGCTGCTCCTATGCTCATCATCGCAGCTCACCGCTTCCTTGAGAAGTACACCCTCTCTAAGTGGCAGCAGTACTGGAAGGATCAGGTCAGCAACTGGTACGGTATGTTCCTCCACGAGAGCCAGTACCTCGAGCCAGTGATGCCAGATATGGAGGCTATGCTCGAGAGCTCACAGCGCAACGTCAACGGTGTGGTTACCCTCGAGCTCCGTCCTTACAGCTTCCAGACCGTAGGCGCTGATACTCCAGACGATCTCGTACACAACAAGCTCGGTGAGTATGGCGAGACTGCTAAGGCTTGGACTTCTGATGATGCTAAGGGCTTCATCAAGGTTACTTCTACTCCTCTCCGTGCTTACTACTCAGTACATCCTGAGGAGCAGCGATAAATTTACTCCTCTATAACTTCTTTTTTACTACCCTTTTTATAACTATGGCAAACAAATTGACAAAATCGACTACCGATAAGAAGCTCTGCGGCGTATGTGCCGGTGTAGCAAATTTCTTTGGCATTGATCCAACTATCATGCGTATCATCTGGCTCTGCTGTGTTCTCCTCGGCGGCTGTGGTTTGCTTCTTTATATTATTTGTGCACTTGTCCTTCCTAACGAATAATTTTTAGGATGATAAAAGTAGGAATATTAGGAGCAGCTGGCTACACAGGTGGTGAGCTGCTTCGCATTTTAATCAACCACCCTGAGGTGGAGATCGTGTTCGCCAACAGTGAGTCGAATGCAGGCAATCGCATTGCTGATGTGCATGAGGGTCTCCTGGGCGACACCGAGTTGTGTTTCACCAGCGAGATGCCTTTCGATCAGGTCGACGTCATCTTCTTCTGCTTCGGACATGGTAAGAGCGAGGCTTTCCTCAAGGAGCATGAGATTCCTGCCAACGTCAAGATCATCGACCTTGCACAGGACTTCCGCTTGGCACAGGCCGATCTGAAGGCTGGCAAGGAAGATACCGTAACTGGTGGCATCAAGCTCTCACAGTGGGTTTATGGCTTGCCAGAGATCCATCGCGAGGAAATTAAGCAGTGTCAGTATCTGGCCAATCCTGGTTGTTTCGCCACTTGTATTCAGGAAGGTCTCCTTCCTTTGGCAAAAGCAGGTCTTTTGACTAATGACATTGCTGTCAATGCCATCACCGGCTCAACAGGTGCAGGTCAGAAGCCAGGGGCAACGACCCATTTCTCTTGGCGCAACGACAACTTCTCGGTCTATAAGCTGTTTACCCATCAGCACTTGCATGAGATTACCCAGACGCTCAATGAACTCCGTCCTGAGGGTGCGCCTCGCGTTGTCGACACTCTCAACGAAGGCTATGAGGCCGATGGTATTACTGTCGATTTCATCCCATACCGTGGTGACTTCGCCCGTGGCATCTTCTGCACCGAGGTCGTCAAGCTCGACAAGTCTGTTGCCAAAGAAGACATCGTAGCCCTCTACAAGGATTTCTTCAAAGACGCTGCTTTTACCCACTACTGCGACTCTGCCCTCGATCTCAAGCAGGTCGTCGGCACCAACAAGGCGCTCATTCATGTCGAGGTCTTCGGCCGTAAGGTCGTTATCACTTCGATGATCGATAACCTCCTCAAGGGCGCCGTCGGCCAGGCTGTCCAGAATATGAACCTTATGTTCGGGCTTGATGAGGACGCAGGACTTAGGCTGAAGGCGATTGCATTCTAAAACAATAGGCCCCCAACCCCTTACCCTTCCCCCTGAAGTGGGGAAGGGAGTAGATAGTAATAGGGGTGGAGGTAATTTATTACAATAATAATGTTGCTGCTCTCACAGCATACCACTCCCTTCCCCACTTCAGGGGGAAGGGTTGGGGATGGGGGCTTTTTATGAAACTTTTCGACGTATATCCCCTCTTCGATGTAACCATCGATCATGGCAAGGGCTGCTATGTCTACGACGACAAAGGCCAGGAATATCTTGATTTCTATGGTGGTCATGCAGTCATCAGCATCGGCCATGCACACCCTAAGTATCTGCAGACCATGCAGGAGCAGGCAGCAAAGCTCAGCTTCTACTCGAATGCAGTAAAGAATCCTTTGCAGGTCAAGCTGGCAGAGAAGCTCGGCAAGGCCTGTGGTTACGAGGACTATCAGCTCTTCCTCATCAACTCAGGTGCTGAGGCCAATGAGAACGCTTTGAAACTCGCTTCTTTCTACACCGGTAAGAAGAAGATCATCGCTTTCGGTCATGCTTTCCACGGCCGCACCTCTGCTGCTGTCAATGTCACACAGAACCCTAAGATTCAGGCTCCTATCAACGCTACCTTCCCAGTAGACTTCTTCGAGCTTGGCGATATTGAGGGTATCAAGGCAAGCATTGCCAATGGCGACGTAGCTGCTGTCATCATTGAGGGAATCTCGGGCGTCGGTGGCATCCACATCCCTACCGTAGAGTTCATGCAGGAGCTCCGCAAAGTCACTGCAGAGAATGGCGTTGTACTGATCCTCGACGAGATTCAGTCAGGTTATGGCCGCTCTGGCAAGTTCTTCGCACACCAGCACTACGGCATCCAGCCAGATATCATCACCGTCGCCAAGGGTATTGCCAATGGCTATCCTTTCGCAGGTGTCCTGATCTCTCCGATGTTCAAGCCTGTCTATGGTCAGCTCGGCACCACTTTCGGTGGCAATCACCTCGGCTGCGCTTTGGCTTGCACCGTACTCGACGTCATCGAGGAGAACAACCTCGTGCAGAATGCCGCAGAGCTCGGCGACTACCTCATGGAGCGTCTCAAGGCCATGAATATCCCTGGCCTCAAGGAACTTCGTGGCAAGGGCCTCATGATCGGCATCGAGTTTGAGTATCCATACAAGGAGGTGCGTAACCGCCTGCTTTATGAGCAGCACGTCTTCACAGGTGCTGCTGGCACCAGCGTGCTCCGCATCCTCCCACCTCTTTGCATCACCAAGAAGGAGTGCGATCTCTTCCTTGAGCGCTTTGAGAAGGCGCTGCAGGGATAAGATAGACCCAAGAAATTCTTATAATTTAAATAGAGAATGTCCCAGACGAATTCGTCTAGGACATTCTTTGATTGTTCGCCCAGCATGGGCATACTCTAACGGGTGCAAGTCCCTAAGCCGCCCTGATAACGGGAAGGCTTCAGCCAAAGACAAGGGTGTCCGTGGCGACGCGGAATCTGAAGGAAGTCGGCGGCAAACATCTGCTTTGACGA
>JAZRVB010000121.1:0-74813 GCA_045598885.1 Bacteroidales bacterium | reverse complement strand
ACTTCAAACGGCACATTCTCATAATGGGACGTATCGGAAGATACTGCGCTCTTAGATTTCTTAATCTTTCCTTCCTTTATGAGACGGTCTTTTTCCTCTCGGATTCTTTCCAAGAGCACTGATGCAGGCTCATCATTAGGATCTTGAGGTACTAGCTTACCATGAATAGCAAGATCAAGTATCTTCTGACGTAATTTCTTTGTATCCATAGCTATTAATCCTCAATCTCTTTAAAATGACTGCCACTCTCCAACTCTCGCTTCAGTTCCTCTTCTGTAGGCAAATATGGAAGATACTTGCTTGCAAAGATTTGCTTAGACTCATTCAATACAGAGTATTTCACAACAGTCTCATCTTTGTCAGCACACAACAGAATGCCAATGGTTGGATTATCATCTGGGCCTTTCTTGATGTCATCGAACATACGTATATACATATCCATCTGACCCACATCCTGGTGTGTCAGTTTAGCTGCTTTCAGGTCTATCAGGACGAAGCATTTGAGAATGTAGTTGTAAAATACGAGGTCAATATAGAAATGACTTGTCTCTGTACTGATACGGTACTGACGCTTGATGAAAGAGAAGCCTTTACCCAGTTCGAGTAGAAAATCCTGCATCTTGTCTGTTAGAGCATCTTCCAATTCCTTCTCCTTGTGATCTGGGTATGCTGGTAGTCCAACAAACTCTAATACGTAAGGATCCTTTACAAATTGCCGAGGATCAATAGAATTTGAATTCTCTACACACCGTGTAGAATTTTCGCTTTCCACAAGTCCAGACTCCAGTTGACGCTGGTAATAGAAAGAGTTGATATTACGCTCCAACTGTCGTACACTCCATTGTTCTCGTGCAGCCTCACGCAGATACCATTCACGAGCCTTAGAGTCCTGAACTCTCATTATTAATCTGTTATGACTCCAAGGCAATTCTCTACACAGCGTGTAGAAAATCTCGACGTTACTGTATGTCGTATAGAACTGGCGCATATTATATAGGTTGGCATACGAGAATCCGTTGCCAAACTCTGCTGTCAGTTCCTTTGAAAGTTTTTTCAATAGACCTTCTCCGTAAGCTGCCTTATTTGAACCCTTTTGCTCCTCAACAACAATGCGTTTACCGATAAGCCAATAGGCAGACACCATTGTAGTATTAATAGCGCGAACCGTGACAGAACGGGCTTCTGTCAGAATAGCCTTAATATCGGCAGTAAGATTCCCTGTTGAAGGAAGTAACTGTAGTTTATCTATGTTGCTCATATTTCGACTTACGATTCTTCAATTCCTGCCATAAGTTCTTTGAGTTGAGCCACTGCATTTACGATATTCTGGCTCTTCTCCTCAATCGTAGAAATCAGCTCATTGAGAGTGATGTCCTCATCATTCTCAGTTTGCTTAATCCATGTGATATCGAGACTTGTTTTGTCACGAGCAAGGAGGTCTTCTACAGGATAGCACTTAAAGCGTTCTGTTTCCTGTCTTGATTGTATGTTATCTGCATTGTAGCACTTCACAAAGTCATCAAGATGCTGACGCTGCATTGGCTTGGTGGCCAGCGTATGCTTGATGCCTGTACGATAATCATAATACCAGACATTCTTGGTAGGTGTTCCCTTCTGGAAGAACAGGACATTTGCCTTTACTCCCTGTGCATAGAAGATACCTGTAGGCAAACGGAGAATGGTATGTAAATTGAAATTCTTCAGCAGTTCCTTACGGATGGTTTCACCTGCACCACCTTCAAAGAGTACGTTATCAGGAAGGACAACAGCAGCACGACCTGTATTCTTCAGCATCACCATAATATGCTGGAGGAAATTGAGCTGGTTATTCTTTGTCTCTACGTAGAAGTCCTGACGGTCAATATCTACACTTCCAGCTGGACGAGTGCCAAATGGAGGATTAGCAAGAATTACATCAACGAGTGTATCAGGAGCCTTCTCCAGTGAGTCCTGACAGAGAATAGGACTGCGATCAGTACCGATACCATGCAAATAGAGATTCATTGAAGCAAGGGTAACGACAAGTGCCGTGTTGTCGTAGCCATGCAATGCCTTGTCACGTAAGAAATCACGCTGTGCCTTATCCTGGCTCTGATTCTTCATGTAATCGTATGCAGCCAGCAGGAAGCCGCCAGTACCACAGGCTGGATCACAGACGGTCTCTCCTATCTGAGGACGTGCAACATCCACCATAGCCTGGATCAGCGAACGAGGTGTGAAGTACTGACCAGCACCAGATTTCTTATCCTGACCATTCTTCTCCAGGATGCTCTCATAGATTGCACCCTTCACATCACCATCCATGACAAGCCATTGCTCTTCGTTGATCATCGTAATGACCTTCTTCAGATATACCGGCTTATCAATCTTGTTCTGAGCTTTTACAAAGATGGTACCAATAAGGTTCTCTTCCTCGCTGAGCTTCTTCAAGGTTGACTCATACTGAGCAATAAGATCAAGACCATCCAAGTCGATGAGATCACTCCATCTATATCCCTCTGGTATAGCCGAGTCTTCACCGAACATTTCAGTATTCTCATTGTCCATCTTCAGGAAGAGTAGGTAGGTCAGCTGAGTGATATAATCGGTAAAGCCAATGCCTTGACCTGCCAATGTTGTTGCCAGTGTCCAGACTTTCTTGGTGAGCGATGTTTCTGTATTTGTTGCCATGATGTTTATTCTGAAATTATAATTTCCCAATATCCGCCATTATCAGGACCAACACGTTTAACGAGACCTCTTTCCTGCATAGATTTTGTACGATTTGCAACGGCACGAGATGTAATACCCAAGGCTGTAGCCATCTCATTCTGAGTTATCTCGGGCTTTGTGATGACGAGTTCAGCAATCTCACGATCCTTTTTCTTTAAAGTATCTATGAATTTTTTACGAGTTTCCTCTGAACTTTCTATGAAGTTTCTCTGAACCTTCCCTGAAGTTTCTTCATTTGAAGTATTGACAGATGGTCTTCTGAAAATGATAGTAACAGTTCCGTTACCAACCTTCCATTCTGGCTCAGGAACTTCTTGTTCTCTACAAAGGTCAATCATTCTGTTTGCACCAGTTCCCCATTTTTCAAGATTCTTTGTAAGGTAAAGTACCTGTGCAATTTTTTTATTATAGGGATAAGACTCATGTGTCATTCGTATCGAGTCTATGGTGAGCTGTGGAGGGAAATTACCAGGGTTGACTATCTCAACTCTATCATCATAGATTGCAAGACTTATGCTTCCGTTGGTGCGCTCATATTGACGATGACAAAGAGCATTGGTAAGTGCTTCACGTAATGCTTCGGCAGGAATCTCGAGTTTTTCTTCTCTGAGAAGTCCTTTTACCTCGCCACTAAGCCGTAGGTTACGGAAAAGAAAAGCTATTCCGGCATCAAGAAGGTCAAAAAAGTTTCCTCGTTCCATCTTGTTGTCTATGAAGACCATTCTGTCCTTACCTTTGAAATACCCCATCTTCAGCTCCATCTCTGGATAATTGCGAGTATCTTTGGCAAAGAGTGCGACAGCTGCGTTTGTTGGCTTACCGTCATTGAGAAGTTCAAGTTTTGCAAGGACTTCAGGTATAGACTCACTTTCAGCATTCGGATTCAATCGACCGCTTTTTACGCCCATTGCGACGGCTGTACGGATTCTCTTTTCATCGAGATCCTCTATAGTCATATTGTCTGAGGTCATAGAATCCCAACGGAACTTATATGCATCCCTCTGACGAAGTCTTTCCTCATACATCTGTTGTGGCATCGCCATAGTTGTGCTTTCCAGCTTATAATAAGGCTTGCCATCATAGACATAAGGGGCTTCATTGAATTTATTCTTGTCTGCATGGAATATGATGATCTGTTTACCATCTGAATCTGGAACATCAATGTATTCCACAGCCATATTCACATAAGGTTCTATCTTGCGTATCTCCCATGCTATTTCTTGGCGTGTCTTATCAGTTACATATTGTCCAATTATCTTCAGAGATGTTGGAGCAATACCGATGATAACATGTCCACCGTCACTATTTAGCATGGCACAGACAGAATGCATGGCAGCAATCAACTCGCCTGTAGTCTTTTTCATTTCCACGATGCGAGTTTCATCTATCTTGATAAGTTCTTTTACTTCTTCTATTGTCATGTCGATATTATGCTGTCTTTCTGTAAACTACGAATTTATATAAACTGAGAAGAGCATTGGTTGCAGGTTCCAGACCTCCGAATGCCTGTATGATCTGAGCTGCCTTTGTCTTATCATCCTCCCTAATATCCTTGACAGAGACTGCACCATTGCTGGCCACATAGTCAACGACCTGACGCATGACCTCAATCTGCTTAGGAGTCTTCTCATTGTTGCGCTGACCACACCAGAGGTTGAAGTATTGCTGAGCTGTGGCATAAACGCTATCCAGTTTCTCAATTTGATGGAATGCGTAACGTACTAACTGAATGATGTTCGTCATTGCGACTTGCTCCTCCTTGGTAGTATGTTTGCGTACATCCTTAGGACTGATCAAAGAATAAGAGTTCCAAAGCCGGTTTGAAGAGAATCGGCTATTTGCCATCTTCAACCTATTCTCTAAGTCCTTCAATGCTGCGTATGACAGAGGATCTCCCTCATTGTTCCAGATGATACGAAGTGCTTCGATGTCATCACGATGATCATTGCAATACTTTTCAAATGCATCGGTAGTTTCCTTTGCCTCCTCCATAGAGAAACCCTTGCTGATCAGAGTATCCTCTCCTGGCATGAGTATCTGGACAAATCCTGCATTGAGGATAAGCAGATACTGACGGGCATCAGGATGGTTTACAATACTTGCTACCAACCCCTTTCGCTCATGATTTGGCTCATTAATGTCAACGAATGGAGGTAATAATGCCTGATCAAGGTTATCGAATATAGAAGATGACAATTCCTTCATGTCCATGTAGGCCAATTCAATGAACTTATTTCGCTGCTCTTCTGTACATTTACTATAGATGCGTGCAAGACGTGAAGCAAGCATACGAAGGTACTGATCTGTCACATTACCATGGGTAATCAATTCAAGAAGTCTCTTGAATGTGATCGTTTCCTTTGGTTCGTCATCGGTCCCTGCTGAAGGGATATGCATTTCATGCTCAGTAACACCAACTGCATCTACAAGATAGAAACAATCTTTAGAGAAAGCATTAGGGGTCACGTTTCGTAATTGTTCATCACCGATAGTACGAACGCCACGACCTTTCATCTGCACATACAGAGGCTTGGACTGTACATCACGCATGAACATCACAACCTCCAGTGGCTTGACATCGGTACCAGTAGCCACCAGTGTACATGTAACTGCAATACGGAACTCCTTATCATTGCGGAAGTGACGGATCAACTCATTGCTATCACCGGCACTATAGGTAATCTTCTGAACATAGGGATCATCTGGAGCCGTATGACCAAACACCTCCTTTGCGATATTCATGATATTGGTAGCATGTGCCTCGTTCAGAGCAAAAATAAGGGTCTTAGGAAGATAGTCCATATTGGGTTCACGCTGTGGATCAGTGAACATCTCCGTATAGACACTATCACGATAGGTTTCAAGCACAAGCTTTATCTGTGCTGGGTTTATGACACTTCGGTTAAGCTCTTCCTTGGTGTATTGCTTCGTTTCCTTCTGACTGATAGTTTCAACCTTTCCTGTGTAACGGGTCTCTACGCGCAACTTATCACCCTGCTTGATAGCACCACCATTCTCAGTGGCCTGAGTCTTGATGCGATAGACACGGCAATCTACATTCACACCATCAACAATACTCTTTTCAAGGGTATAGTTGACAATACGATTGTTATTGAAGAAGGCCATAGTCTCTGGAACAGGAGTAGCAGTAAGACCAATCATCTTGGCAGAGGTAAAGTAGTCAAGAACCTTCTTCCAGTTGCCATAGATGCTACGATGACACTCATCAATGATAATCAAATCAAAGAAATCCTTTGGCAAGGCTGGATTCTCTGGAAGTTCTACTGGAGTATCAATGTCATTATCATCGTCATCATCATCGACATCTGTTATATCCTCACCTTTCAGCAAAGAGAAAAGGCGTTGAATAGTGGAAATAACGACATTACTATCGCTGGGGATCTTAGCAGATCTCAAACGGTTGACTGTGTAGATGGTATTGAAAGGATCTCCATTCTCTGTGAGTCTGAACATACCAAATTCTCCTTCTGCCTGCTTACCTAAATTATTGCGATCAACCAGGAAAAGGATTCTTTTCATTGGAGTATAAGCAAGAAAACGGTATGAAGCGAGGCAGGCCGTGTAGGTCTTTCCTGCACCTGTTGCCAATACCATCAAAGCCTTGTTCTGACCTGCACGGAAAGATTTTTCCAGTTCTGTAATAGCTTCAAACTGGCAGTCGCGCAATCCCTTTTTCTTCAGAGTAGGCAGTCCTGCATATGGATCTTCAATATTCAGCATCTTACAAATTTCCTTTGGTGTATGGATGCGATTAATGAGGATCATGTCTCCATCCTTCTGACGGAAGTCTCGGAAATATGTCTCCTCTCCATTTGACTGATATCCAAATGGGAGAGGCTTCTGCCATGCCTGATAGCAATCAGGAACACCTCTTGCATACATATATGTCTGATCGCAGACCTTCGAAGATTTGACATCCACCTCTGCTCGTTTCGCTTCTAGGATGCCAACAGCCTTGCCTCCAACAAACAAGAAATAGTCTGCCTCTCGATTGCCATTAAGCAGACCTTCTCGTATAGCGGCAGCAGTTAAGACTGGTGAATATGAATCCCTATCCACCACCTCCCAGCCAGCATCTTCAAACATCTGGTCAATTTTGACCCTTGCTTTTTCTTCGGGTGTCATATCTGTCTCGTTTTTTGACTATAACAAGTTTAATGATCATGCTTTTGGCTCTACCCTAATCAGCTCTGTGTAGTTGACCTCTAATAATTCTGCGATCTTGATCAAAGTTTCCAAAGATGGCTGTGATGAATTAGTACACCACTTGCTTACTGTTGCTGCGTTGACACCGACAGCAGAAGCGAGCCATTTATTTGTCTTTTTTTTCTCGGCCAACATGACCTTTATGCGGTTCAAATCCTTCTTGTCTGCCATATTGTTGCATTTTTGTTGCTACAAAAATAATAATTTATTTTTACTCACAAAAAGAAAATCATAAGAAATACCAAAAATGGAGTAATTTTTATTGCTTTATTTTCAATTTGTTTAGCTTAAATAACATTCCCAACAGCAATAAATGTTTATTTAATTCTTCTCAAATACCGCGATTACTAGAATAACAGCCAGTATGAAATTCCGTCGTTTATCGATGTTGTTGTTATGGCAAATCGTTATCGATATCTTCGTCTCCTGAATTTGCCAGATGAGTCTTTGACCATTCTTCGTTATAGGCATTCGCCTGAGCAATGAGATATGGGACGTTCTCTTCGCCATACTGCTGAATCAGGATGTTCAGAGTAGGGGCATTGACCTTTCGATCTGCTCTCTTGAACCACATCAGGTAGTCATCGACATCCTTCTCTCTGGTAAGGTCAAACGATTCGTAGAATCGGCTGCAAGGATTCTTCAACTCCAGGATCAGAGCCTTGGCAGTCTGCTTTACGAACTTCGACTTTGTCCTGAACTCCATCAACTTCTTGTTATACTCCTTCTTGATCTGCTGTCTCAATTCATTCTCGATGGCACCATTAGACCTCTGTTTCTGCGCTTTCTTCAGGTCATTTTCCAGCTTTGCAATCTTATCATTGGCCTGATTGAGACTGGCAGTAAGCGTCCTGACCTCCGCTTCCTTATCATGCAGCTTCTTTCGAATTTCCTTCTCTGTCCTGCCTTCGGCATTGTTCTGCTTCTGTGCCCATCCGTTGTAGCGCTTGGCCATACCGAGGAACTTGGTATAGAGAGGTTCCTCCTCGATACACTCCACAACGGCCACACGGAAGAGCTTATCACATATCACACCTCTTCTGGTCAGTTCCCAGAACAGCTGATGCAGGTCATTGACATGCCTGATACTGCCATATCCCCACTGCCTGAGTTTCTCGATATGCGCATCAATGATCTCATCCTCCTCAACGGTGGAGATATAGTTAAGTTCCTCGATGCTGTCGAGGTCCGGCTGCTGATAGGGTTGTCTCTCTTTCATCATTTCATTACATTATCAAATCCGTACAGAATACCTATTATTACAAGTATGATTGATACGTTGAAGAGGAAGCTAAGAATTAAGCCATAGAGATTTTTCCAAATGCTCTTGAACCATGTGATTTGCAACAACTGCTTGTATAAGATGATGCAATATGCGGTAGGCATTATGATACAGATTCTTGCCATCCAGGTTTTGTAGTCTTCTATGTAGCTGAAGGGAATCAGAATGAACGCAAGAATAATATTGAAACACGTCTGGTACGTAAGGGCAATGAAGTGCTCTGCTACGTTCATCGGTTCAGGTTTGCCTGTCGGTCGCATCAGTTTCTCTTTTTGAAAAACATAGCGATAGGGATAAATGCTGAACAACACCGTAATAATCGCATAATAGACATTGTTGCTGAACAACACCTGATAATAGGACAGGAACAATTCTGCGGAACTCGAATTGAGTGAATCAGACTGCACTTCGGGTCGCATAATATCAAACGGAGAGACCGCATCAGTAAAGAAATAGGTCGCAATAGCATAGATGGCAACCAGACAGACTAAAAGAGATACGGGATTGTAAAAACATACTCTTTTGCCCAGTAGGTATTCTCGAACCATATAGCCTGGACGGGTGAGCAAGCACACACATGTACACCATAGTTTATTATCACCGCCAATCAGCGATGCAATGGTGTTCACTATTATTTCCTTTGCCTGAAAGCGACGGGTCGAGGTCTTCTGTCCACATTTAGGACAATACTCGCCCGTGCACTTCGTTCCACAGTTCAAGCACTTCATCTGTTTACAGCCATTCAAAGTTATCTTTTCCTGCACCAATCTCAAAATGACGCTTCGCAATGCCCATATCGAGCTTGGTATATCCGATCATAGAGAAGCTGGTGCTCACCTTGACCACCTTCTTCCCATTCCTCTTCTCTGATAATAGGTCAAAGAAGAACTTCTGCTGATTGACGGCTGTAGGTGCAAGCAACGCTGCCTCCACTCCCTTTCGGAACCATGAAGGTGCAAGATCAACACCTGAGCTGACCTCTTCGATGGCCTTGACCTTATGCGTTCTGCCCTGGTCTTCACCATAGCCCAACGCTATGACACATACCACCTTCTCTCCGTCTGCCAGCTTATACATGCCGCTGACCTTACGGTAAGAGAGTCCTACCCAGCATGAATTAAGACCAAGAGTCTGAGCATAGAGTACCAGATGCTCGCCATAGTACCCGATACGCTCATCCAAGTCTTCAGACTTCTTGCCAGCCATGACCAGATAGTTGGCCACGTTATGGAAGGTTCCGTAAGACATGATACCAGAGAAAGCCTTCGGCTCATTGGTCATGAGTTGTATATGAAGACCACTCTCAGCATTGATCTGGACAATCTTCTCCTGAAGAGCCTCTACGACCTCTGCCGAGATAGGTTCCTTACGGTACTTGCGGACACTGTGACGCGCTACAATCGCTTCTTCAATTGTCATATTTTTGGATTTATTCATTATTCTTTTGAAAGGTCTAACAGATGTAAGTTCCTGCGGAAGCCACATCTGACAAACTCCTTGACAACCCTATAGCCCAAATGGAACAGAGAGGTGTTGCTGGCAATATTGTCAGGGTGAGCCGTGGCAAGCATATACTCAACGCCCTGCCTTCTGGCTTCATCCTTGATCAGGTTATTCAGTCTGAGCATATAACCATTGCCCCTGTATTCCGGCAATACCATGCTCTCGCCAATCTCAATACATGAGTGCTTCATGACTTCCGATAACTCCTTATTATCGGCATAAGCCCTCACATCATGGAGAAGGCTGCTCGTAGCCACCAGCCTGTCACCGTCAAAGATACCATAGACCACATCCTGATTCTCTTCAGTATAGGTATCATCATATTCCTCCTCCGTCATAGGAATGAGGAAATCAGGTGCTGCCAGTGTCTTTACTATCTCCTGGCTCATAGCCTTATGCTTCGGTCTGTCCTCCGGGGTGAGACACCTAAGAGTCAGCTCATCACTGAGCCAAACAGGATGCTCAGTAATCGTTTCGTCTATTTGCATTGTATATTACTTTATTTCTATCAATTCGTCTATCTTGGTCGTATAGCACTTCGAGCGATGCTCGTGCTTGATCAGATTCCTGAAGTTCGAGGACTCCCCTGTCTTCGGGTCTTTCGGGAACTGCTGTACTCCCAGTATCACCGTATCGTTACCCATCTTTCGGTTGATGGTGTCAACGACTTCGGAGAGTCGGTTATACTTGCTTCTCTGCTCTGGAGTCAAAGCATCGAAGATGTCCATCTGGATGGCCTTATCACTACTGATGCCACTGACGATGACTCCTGCCCTTTTGTACTGGTAGCCTTCCTTATAGCAGGCCCGGAACGCTCTGAGTGCCGCTTCCGTCACCTCTATGGTGGAACTGGCAGGGGTGCTCAGTGTAGCTGTGATTGATGTGCCATACTGGGCTAAGTCTTCCCTGAAGGTGTTCGTGGCGATGAAGACCGTGACCAGACTACAGACGCTGTGCTGCGCTCTCAGCTTCTCTGCGCAATGTGCTGCATAGTTACTGACATACATCTCCAGTTCACCCTTCTGCGAGACCATACCGTTGAAGCTTCGGCTGGTGCAGATCGTCTGCTTGGCACCTGTCAGTACCGTGTCGATACAGGACTCTCCCTTCAGCTCCTTCCATGTGCGAAGTCCCGTGATGGTAAAGTTCTGCCTGACCCATGAGGCAGACTTCTCGGTGAAATCCCAGGCTTTCTCGATGCCGTAATATCTGCATTTGTCTTGACCTCGCCATCCGATACCCCAGACCTCTTTGACAGCCAGTGCCTTCAGCGCCTTTTCCCTACGCTCTTCGTTATCGATGATGCAGACCTTGTTATAGCCCTTGAACTTCTTAGCGAACCAAGTAGCCGCCTTCGCCAAGGTACGTGTCGGAGCAATACCGATGCTCACAGGCATACCCGTCCATCGGCCTATCTTCTTGACCAACGCCTCTCCCCATTCCCTGAAGTCCATCTTCAGGTCGATAGTGAGAAAGGCTTCGTCAATAGAGTACTGCTCCATCATTCCAGGACCGACTTCCTCCCTCAATATGCTCATGATACGATTGCTCATATCTGCATAGAGGATATAGTTGCTCGACCTGATCTGTACGTCATGCTGCTTACAGAGTGCAGTTATCTGGAAGATCGGCACACCCATCTTGATGCCCAATGCCTTGGCCTCGTTCGACCAGGCCACCACACAGCCGTCATTGTTCGAGAGTACGACAACAGGCTTCCCCCATAGCTCTGGCTGGAAGACCCTCTCGCACGAGACGAAACAGTTGTCACAATCAACGACGGCGTACATCTTATCAGACGGTCTTATGGATTACATACTTCACGACACCCCAGAGGATGAACTGGTCTTCCTCCTCGATTTCGATGACCGAATACTCAGGATTGTCAGGCACAAGGCGTATGATACCCTTATCCTTACGGCTCATGTCAAGCCGCTTGATGGTGAACTCATGGTTCAGACAGCAGACGGCTATACATCCGTCGAAGGGTTCAAGGCTTCGATCGACCAGAAGGATGTCATCCTCTACGATGCCCGGAGCCATGGAACTGCCCTTGACCCTCGCATAGAACGAGGCGGCAGGATGCTCGACGAGTTCCTTGTTCAGATCAAGCGTACCATCGACATAATCCTGAGCAGGTGAAGGGAAACCCGCAGGTATTCCTCCATCTGCATACATCAGAGGCAACTCTGAACTAAGATCAGGTGTTAGAAATATTATTTCGTTCATTTATTCTGTCTTATACTCAAACCAATCAAAATCGGCATAGCCCTTCTTGTCCGTTCCTTGGGCAAAGACACCGAGCATCACACCAGTAAAGCCACCGATGACTTCGGTAGAGAGGTAGCGGAAATCCATCTTGCAGAGCGTCTCAAATGTTTTCCCATTCTCTGAGACCTGCATGTAATAATAAGCTCCGTCGGAACTGATGCGCAGATACGCTTTCTTACCTTTCAAAGTTATTTCTTTTTCGGCATGGGAGAGTTCTCCAAGACGTATATTAGGACGAACGACAAACTGTCCTCCACGATTCTCAACAATGACATCATAGTGATTGAGCGGTGCAGCAAAAGCCGTAATACCAGCCTGTGAACCTTCGGCAAGATATGACGCATCGAGCAAGGTAGTTGCTTTAAAGCTTTTCTCTGTTTGTCTTCTTGCAACGAATGTCGGAGAAGTGGCAGCATCGATCGTGGTAGTTGTAAGGCTCAGACGGAGCCAGCCCTTACGCTCAGTGAGCGAGTAGCATGAATAGTCAGGATTGCCGATGCTCATCCATCCCCAAGGCAGACCGATGGAACTGTAACTGTCTGATGGCACATTGCGCTTTATGTAGTTGAACTCCTCACGCTCAGGATCAACAGGCATCGTCACCTGTGGCAAAGTCCTGCACTTCATATCTACAGCCAGTGTACCGTTGCCATTCACTACTGGCCAGGCATTCTCTTCCCAGCGCACAGGAGCAAGCATCGTCTCGCGTCCCATCACATGCAGCAGATAACCGCTCGTACGATAGCCGAGACAGATCATCCACCACGATGAATCGGGTGCCTGTACGAGGTCTGCATGACCGAGGCCTTGGATTTCGCTACCTTGCATCTCCATATTGAAATGCGAGAGAATAGGATTGGCACGGTTCGATTCATAAGGGCCGAAAAGATTACGACTTCTGAGGATGTTGACTTGATGACCGTGTTCCGTACCTCCTTCAGCGAGCATCATGTAGTAGTAACCATCTTTCTTATAGATGTGTGGGCCTTCAGGGTAACGGCCACCAAGACCTGTACCCAGATGATGTATTTCACCCAGCTGCTTACCTGTCTCTACGTCAATTTCACAGATCTTGATGTCACCTTCTTTCCAAAGGAAATATGTCTTATCTCCCTCAAAGTAAAGCGTAGGGTCACAACTTCCAATGGCGAAGTCAATCACTACAGGGTCTGACCACTCTCCGGCAGGATCATCTGTCCATACGTAGAAATGCCGGCGTGACGGGAAGACTGTAGTAACCATATAGAAACGCTTGTTGCTCTCATTATAGCGGATGGTTGATGCGTAGATACCGCCGTTCGTCCATCCTAATTCTGGATTCTGCTGATCATATAGACCTGACAGATCGAGTTGCGAAGGGCGAGTCAGGCAGTTGCCTACCTGCTCCCAGTGGATCAGATCCTTGCTATGAAACACAGGTACACCAGGAAAGAACTGGAAAGTGGAGTTGACCAGATAGAAGTCCTCACCTGCCCGGCAGACAGAAGGGTCTGCGTGGAAACCAGGAAGTACTGGATTCTTAAATCCCTGAGCAAATGTGTTGCTGAACAAAAGCGACACCAAGAGTAAAAGTAATAACTTTTTCATATTTTTGACAGTACTATGGCTCAATATCTTTGACCATACAATATGATTTCTTCTATATTATTATCATGGAATCCAGCGACGATTAATCTCTGTAATCATACCATTCTCGATGACTACCCTCGTATTGATCGAATAGAACTCCTTACGATTGTCTTCGAGATTTTCGAGATAGAGCTTCTGATCCGTGCGGATAGTATCCGACGGTTCATCTGGAAACTCATGGCAGTCTATGATGACGAAATCCTCAGACAAGGCTACCTCGGATGTGCCCAGTTTGCTATAGATGGAATGGTCATCGAAGGTGTATGCCCTGTAGGTTCCTCCTTCATACCCCTTAAGCCAACAGCCACCCATCTCAACGCCACCGTTGACATTTAGGGTACCGTTCTCTTCTTCGAGACTCGTAATGATCATAGGATTACCTTGATAGACTATAGTATCGCCTATCTGCATCTGTGAAACCTCGACGGCATCATAGAGTTCTTCTTTATAAACAGTCAGGCTGAGATTGCCACCCATCCAGCGGAAATCATCCGCAGTGAATGAGGCTGGAACTGTACAGTCTGTCAATGCCTCGACTTCAAGTCCTGAAGGCAATGGGCAGACACACTTATGCTCCTGCTTCTTCTCACAACCCGAGAACAGTAGCAATGAAGCTGCAATATAGAGAGATTTTATCATCTTTGTACAAAAATGTTATTATATGTTCCAGAGATCCTTGGGTTCAAGGGTAAAAATACCCTCTTTCCCTTCCTTGGCCATAGCAATCATAGCTTTGGCGACCTGTGCCGTGGGCATAGGACGTAGTGACTTCAACAATCCAATCTTGTTCAGAGCCTGAAGAAGACTTACACTGAGTCTTTCACCAAATCGGTCTGTGTCCTTGCGGATCAGCGAGGGTGGGCGCATGATAAAGAGGCTTCTGAAGCCAAGCTTCTTGACATCCTCTTCCAACTGCCCCTTCATACGGGTATAGAAAACTTTTGAATCAGCGGTAGCCCATGCCGAAGAGACAAGAGCCATCGACTCAACGCCATTTGCCTTGGCTGCCTTTGCCACCTCGTACTGATAGGTGTAGTCAATCTTCCACTGAGCCTGTTGGCTTCCTGCATTCTTGATGGTAGTGCCAAGGGCAGAAAACAGTACGTCACCCTGCAGATGGTCTTTCCATTCATCCATCTTGTCAAAGTCCACGACATGGACATGAAGTTTGTCATGATGGAGATCGACATCGCGTCTGACAAAAATATGGACATTGTCAAATGATGAATCTTCCAGCAGCTGAGCGACGAGATCCTTACCCGTAGCACCTGTAGCACCGATTACGAGAGCGGTCTTACTCATAAATTATAATATCTTAATGGCAATGGCAGCCGCAGCTTCAGCGTCAGCCAAAGCATGGTGATGATTCTTCAGATCGTAGCCACATAGTGCCGAAACAGTATGGAGCTGGTGGTTTGGAGCATCAGGGAATGCCTTTCGAGAGGCTTTCAGCGTATCATAGAACACATACTCAGGATAATCCATTTGATACACCCTGAAGACAGCCTTTAAGCATCCCTGGTCAAACCTCGCGTTATGTGCGACTAACGGAAGACCCTCGATCAGCGGCTCTATCTGCTCCCAGACACGAGGGAAGACAGGTGCATCATCGGTATCTCGACAGCTAAGTCCATGGACACGCTGACAGAAATAGTTGTAGTAGTTGGGCTCTGGCTGGATGAGGGAGTAGAACGAATCTACTACCTCACCCCCTCGCACTACGACTATTCCTACGGAACACACGCTGCTGCACTCGCTGTTCGCGGTCTCAAAGTCAATCGCGGCGAAATCCTGCATCGTTAGTCAAGACAATCAATCAGTATTTCCTTGATGTCCTTCTCAAGAAGTGGAGCCCAGGCATTTTCAAGACCCTCGTTATCGGCGATGTGCTTTGCCATCTCATCGATACGACTCTCATCGATGCCTACTTCACGGAGGGTCATAGGTACGCCAATCTCCTTGTAGAAGTCATGGATTGCCTTGATTGCCATCATAGCAATCTCAATCTCTGGCAACTCTGGGTCAATACCGAATACACCCTTTCCAAAGCTGACAAAACGCTCGATGGTATTCTCATTGAGAATGTGCTTCATCCAGCGTGGGGTGACGATGGCAAGACCGATACCGTGGGTGATGTCATAATATGCTGAAAGCGCGTGCTCGATGCTGTGCATTGGCCAGCCGCTTGCGCTGTTGCCCAGGGCATAGATGCCATTACAACCCAAAGTAGTGGCATAGAAGATCTCAGCACGGGCATCGTAGTTCTCTGGATCATCAAGTACGATCTTGACATTCTTCATCAGCGACTTGATAGCACCCTCCATGAAAGCATCGTTCATCATGATGTGCTCACCACAGAAGTACTGCTCCATGATGTGGTTGATGCAGTCTGCTACACCTGCAAGGGTCTGCATCACTGGCAGAGTGAAGGTATAGGTTGGGTCGATAAATGAGACAGCAGGGAAAACAAAAGGTGAGAAATAAGCCAGCTTGTCGTTGGTCTCGGTACGAGAGATCACGCCACCGCAGTCATACTCCGAACCGGTAGCTGCCAGCGTGATGATGTCCACGATAGGTACAGCACTCGTATTGCGTACCTTGCCAGTCACCACATCCCAAGGATCAGCATCCGAACATGCTGCACCTGCGATAGCCTTCGTACAGTCAAGGACAGAGCCACCACCTACCGAGAGGATCACGTCGATCTTCTGCTCCTTGCAGATCTTGACACCCTCCAGTACGCTTGGATTGTACTTAGGGTTTGGTTCAATGCCACCCAGTTCAAAGATCTCCTTATCCTTCAGGATTTCCTTGACCTGGTCATAGAGACCGCTACGCTTGATACTGCCACCACCATAAGTGAGGAGTACCTTCTTTCCGAACTTGTCCATTACGCCCTTAAGCTTCTCTGCAACTACACCCTTACCGAAAATGAGTCGGGTCGGTGTCTGATAATCAAAATTTACCATTGTACTTTATATTTTACTTGTTGTTTCTAATTGTTCTTTGACTCTATCAATCTGCTTCCGACAACAGTCTATGCAAATCTTGGTAGAGCTTATTGGTAGTCTTATTCAATTCCTGTTGAGTGATATCTGGAACAGCCTGCTTGACGGCTGCATCTATGATGTCAAGAGCAAACTCATTGGCATCACCACAAAGAGTACACCCTCCATAGAAATCCTCGGCCGTATAGCCTTTTTCTGTAAAAATCTTCAACAGACCTTCGAGCAAAGACTGGAACTGCTCATCCCTATTCTCTGAGACAAGCTTCTTGATGACCCTTGCAGGATTACCTACTGCCATGCTGTCAGAAGGGATGTCTTTCACTACCACACTGCCAGCTCCTATCACACAACGGTCACCGATGGTCACTCCTGGGCAGACAATAACTCCTGCTCCCAACCAACAGTCATTGCCAATCGTAATAGGAAGACAACGCTCGATAGGCTTGCGTCGCTCCACATAGTCAATCGGATGATTAGGTGTCACCAGCTGACAGTTCGGTCCGATCTGACAGTTGTCACCGATAGTGATCATACCGCCATCGAGCATCGTGGCATTGTAGTTGATGAAGACATTCTCACCCAGACGGATGCCATGACCATGATCACAATGGAAAGGCGGATTGACAATCGACGATGCAGGGATGCCAGGGATCAGTTCTTCCATGACCTTGCGGTAATCCTGATCCTCCAAAGTCATGGTCTGTAACCTTGCACACAACTGCCTTGCCCGTTGATTACTGGCATTGCCTTCGTCGTTGGTGTAGTCATAGAACTCACCATGTCGCATCTTTTCAAATTCTGTCATTGCTCTGATGTATTATTCTCGAACCATACCTTGGCACCTCCACACAGGAATAGCAAGAAAGCCAGCTGTGATTCGTCAGTCATAAACTTAACGATCTCCTCATCAAGCGGAACTTTACTGAGAACTGCGCGGTAGGTTTCCTCTATTGCAGCAACATTCTCCAGAGGGTTCTTTTCTTTGAGCATGGAATCATTGCCGATAAAGGCCTGACCAAGCATGAAGGTGTTCACGCTCAGTATCTCGTTGCCCTGTGCCTTCTCTATGTCTGGGTTCATACCCATATCGTGCATACGGGCAAGGACAAGATACATGGCCTTTCTGGTTGCCTGATAGGTTTCCAGAGCTGATGGAGATAGGTTGTCTATGTTGATCATTGCTTATTCTGTGATTGTGTTCTGTACTCGATGCTATTATCGTCCGCTACCATTGCATAGCCGCCATCTTCCTGATAGAAGTATGGGACGGACTTACCGATGGTCAGCTTTGGATCTCCATTACCTGCGGTTCCCCTAAGTCGTTCCTTCAGCATCGTATTGCGCTTGCTGACCGTGAGGTTTCGTATGGCGTAGGACAATGCCTTGGTCTGTCCTACAAGGACACAGATCTTCTTGGCTCGTGTGATACCCGTGTATATGAGGTTGCGCTGTAGCATGACGAAATGGGTCATCAGCACTGGGATCACGACGATCGGGTACTCCGAGCCCTGTGACTTGTGTATTGTGGTGGCGTATGCCAGAACTACTTCGTCAAGTTCACTGGCTTCGTATTCTACCAGATTTTCATCGAAGTGGATAGTTAGCGTCCTGTCTTCCATATTGACACGCTCCACCACACCGATGTCACCGTTGAAGACATTCTTATCGTAATTGTTCCTGACCTGCATGACTCTGTCACCTAACTTGTAGGTGATACCACCCCTGCTGATTCCGAGTGTGCTGGAATTAAGGGATTGCTGAAGCATCATATTCAGGTTGGAAGCACCCACCACGCTGCGCTGCATAGGTGTGAGCACCTGTATGTTGCTCAACGGCTGGTTGTATGCCTTGGGCAATCGGTTCTTGACAAGATTGACAATCTCGTTGGCTACGGCTTCAGAATCCTCGTTCTTAATGAAGAAGAAATCCGTATTCCTGCCATTGGTGATGTCCGGGAAATTGCCCTGGTTGATGGCATGGGCATTCATGACGATCCGGCTGGTCTGTGCCTGTCGGAAGATACGGGTCAGCCTGATAACAGGAATAACCCCAGACTCTATAACATCCCTCAGTACATTACCGGCACCGACACTCGGCAGCTGGTCTATATCTCCGACCAATACTAGCCTCATGTGCTCTGGAACAGCTTTCATAAGGTTGTACATCAGAATAATGTCGATCATCGAACACTCATCGACGATCAGTGCGTCACCCTCCAGCGGCTCCTCCTCATTACGCTTGTAGCCGTCCTGCGGGTTGTACTCCAGCAGGCGGTGTATAGTCTTGGCCTCCATGCCGGTGGCTTCACTCATTCGCTTGGCAGCTCTGCCTGTAGGTGCGGCCAACAGAATCCTCATGCCAGCAGCCTTGTATGCCGCGATGATGCCCTGCGTGGTGGTGGTCTTGCCTGTACCAGGACCACCCGTCAGTACCATCACCTTGCTCTGTGCAGCCTGCTTGATGGCATCAATCTGGACATCATCGTACTGAATGCCCGAAATCTTCTCGATGGAAGCAATGTCAATCTGACTCTCGAAGAGATTGCCTGTACTTGCGGAAAGCAGGGAAAGAAGTTTCTTGGCGGTTCCTTTCTCTGAGTGATAGAAGGGAGGCAGATAAATGGCACTCTGTGGTGGTTCGGTGGTGGCAATGGCCTCCTTGATCAGGTCTTCAGATGCGATCATCTCCTCTACCGCCTGTCGGATGGGTTCCTCATCGGCTTCGAGCAGTTCGATGGCTGCCTTGACCAACTGATCCTCGATGGCAAAGACATGACCTTCATCTGCCAGCTGGTTCAAGGTATATTGGAGTCCGCTTTTACATCTTCTAAGGTCATTCTTCTCATAGCCCATCTTCGAGGCAATACCGTCAGCGGTCTTGAAGCCGATACCCCAGATGTCATCGGCAAGTCGGTAAGGGTTATCCTTCACCTTATCGATGCTCTCCTTGCCGTATTGCCTGTATATCTTGGCTGCGTAGGCTGTACTGACACCATACTGCTGAAGGAAAAGCATCACATTCTTGATGTCCTTCTGCTTCTCCCAACTCTCCCTGATCTTCTCGACCCTCTTCTTGCCGATACCTGTGACTTCATACAGACGTTCAATATGGTCTTCGATGATCTCGATGGTGTCTGTGCCGAACTTCTCGACAATCAGATGGGCATATTTCGGTCCTATTCCCTTGACCAATCCACTGCCAAGATACTTCTCGATGCCATAGACAGTGGCTGGCATGACCTCCTCATAGGTCTCTGCCTTGAACTGGCGGCCATATTTCTTGTCCATAGTCCAGTCACCATCACACAACAGGACAGCACCCACTGGTACTTCCAGCAGGTTGCCGATCAGGGTGACGGGCTCATTATAGTCCTTCACCTTGACCCTCATCACGGTGTAACCGTTTTCCTGGTTCTGATAGACGATGCTGTCTATGACACAACGTATCTTGATCATCGTGCAGATCTCTTTTTATTGTGGATTGTTGACAGATGTTTCTTGTGAACTGTTCAAGATATATCTCTTATAGTAGCTGATGACAATAGTGGTCAGCGGCAAAGCAATGATCAGACCGATGAAACCAAGCAATGCGCCCCATACAGAGAGTGATAGCAGCATCACAGCCGGATTTAGGCCGAAACGCTTACCCATAAGACGAGGTGTAAGTATCGCATCCTGTATTCCTTGCACTACAATGAATACTATAGCCACTCCAAGCAAAGCCAACCAGATACTCTGACCTGATTCTACGGCTCTCAGCATCGCGAACATCACGGCAGGTATCAATCCCAATGTCTGTAGGTATGGCACCAGATTGAGAACGCCGATAAAGAGCCCCAGACTAATAGCCATCGGTAGATCAATGATGGAGAAACCTATTGCAAACAACACACCTACGATAGCCGCAATGACCGACTGCATCTTGAAATATCGGCGCATACCCTCTTCCACGTCACCACATACCATCTGGACACGCTCCCTGAAACGCTCAGGAATCAGCTTGATCCATCCTTCGGTTATCTTTTCGTAGTCAACCATGATGAATACCCAGTAAAGGATAGTCATGAATCCAGAAAAGACGCCCATCAGCACACCCAGAGTACTGGTCATGGCGTGCAGGAGCTTGGGGAGTACAGTTCTGGCAACACCCAACACGTTGGCATCCTTCAACCACTGCTGAGCTGAACCGTCAGCCCAGATTCCCTGGAACCAGCTTTCTACCTGACCAGCAAGATCCGTAGCTTGTATCTTATGATGCAGGTAGCTTTGAACGATGGCATTCAGATGCTCACCCTGTTCTATCATGGGTGGTATGAGCAACCAGCAGAAGCCGACCACAGAGGCTGTCACGATGATCAAAGCTATGAAAATACTGATCAGGCGGTTCTTCAGGCGACACTTATACTGCAAGAACTTAACCAGAGGGAAAGTGAGGTAAGACAACAGCATTGCCACCGCAAACGGAAGCAGCACTCCACTGAGCAGATTGATCAGATAGATTGCCAATGCTATACCCACAAGTATAAGTATGCCACGAATAAAACGATCAAATGTGATTGGACTGCGTTGCATATATTTTCAGAATTGATATTTTGTCCTTATTGATTTGGGAAGTTTCTTCGCCACTTCATCATAGGAGTGTCTAATCCACTTCTTGATTTCTTCTTCGTCGAGGTCTCTCTCCAGATAGAGGTCATTCCACATCTTCTTGTTCATGTGGTAGGCCGGCTCAACGCCTCGAAACCGTTCGCGTAGTTCTATAGCCAGAACAGGATCACACTTGACCGCGACCCTCGGCTCTGGGGCTTCCAGCCACATCATCAGGAACCACTTGCCTTCGATGCGGAAAGTGATGATGCCAGGGAAGAACTCATCCTCTGTGACGTATGGCAACGTCAGACAGTATTCTCTAACTTCCTCGATATTCATAATCTCAGTCTGTATAAAGTCCGTCAAAGATCACACTGTCCATATCGGTAATATGCTCGAAAGGTATCTTCGTGCCGTCCGTCATGATAATACACCTCTCATAGTGATCTATCTTCCTGATCTGTCCCGTCACTGAAGCGTATGCTCCTCCCTGCTTCCGTTGGTCTGGCACGAAGTACGTAATCGTAATCATGGAAGTACCATCGTATGACTGTAGATAGGAAAGTTTTCTATCCAACAGTTCCCTGCCGTTTTCTGAAAGGTCGAGTTCATCGTCCGTGAGTCGGGCAGTTTCCTGAATAGCTGCATCATGACCTGTAAGCGCGGCGAATGGAGCGAACTGCGCGGCTCGCTGTAGCATCGTCATCTGAGGATGATTCCTCGATACGTGATGCGGCAGATTGATGATGTCTTCGTAGTCGTTCGTCATGCTTTATGTCCTCCGATCTGCTGGTTCCTGTCCTTGGCAGTAGCACCCTCCTCAAAGTTGAGTCCTTTGAGGATAGCATTCTTGCCGAACTTCTTCTTGATGGTAAGCAGTGCTTCCTGCATCTTGCGCTCCTTAGCAAGAGCTGCTTTCTCTTCCTCTCGCTGTCTTTCCAGCTCCTCATAGTCTGAGAAAAGGTCGAGCTGTACTGGCTGGGCGTGCTTCTTGGCATCTTCCTCGCGAATGACATGATTCGTGGTGACATTGAGCCTACGTATGAGAAGATCAGGGTTGACAATCCTGTCATAGACGCTCAACACCGTCTCGATGATTGCCTTCGAGGACGAAGTATAACGCTCCAGATTGCCTGTGCCATGCGCATACTTAGGCACTTTTCTGCCATATCGGTCAATGACAACCTCGCCCTGATACTTACCTCCGTTCAGACTTTCTACGTCATATCCAACGTTGATGACCAGCTAATCTGTGACAAGCTGCTTATCTACTAAATCAAGGGCAATGGCATCTGCCATCTCTTGAATCACTATCCTTGCCTTCTTCACATCGTATGCACAGGTCAGCACCTGTCCGCTGCTGAAGGAGTTGCTCTCTGGCTTGTAGGCTTTGATCTTATCGATGGTGCAGGGTTCCCAACCCCAGGCATGGTCAATGATGAGTTCTGCATTGACACCGAAGAGCTTATACAGCACCTCTTCGTTCTTGACCGACTGCCTTGCCACCTTGCCCATCGTATCCATGCCGTACTGCTCCAGTTTCTCGGCAATGCCCTTGCCTATTCGCCAGAAACTCGTGAGCGGTTTGTGATCCCACAGCTGACGGCGGTACGACATCTCGTCGAGTTCGGCTATTCGCACGCCATCCTTATCCGCAGGGATATGCTTGGCCACTATGTCCATGGCTATCTTTGCCAGATACATATTCGTGCCGATGCCTGCCGTTGCAGTGATGCCAGTATTCTTCAGCACATCCCTGATGATGGTCATGGCCAGTTCATGGGCTGTCATCTTGTAGCACGAACCCAGATAGTTGGTCACATCCATGAAGACCTCATCGATGGAATAGACATGGATGTCCTCAGCAGAGACATACTTCAGGTAGATCTGATAGATCCTCGTGCTGTACTCGATATAGTAAGCCATCCTCGGAATGGCAGCGATATAATCTACGGCCAGTTCGGGATGCGCCTTCAGCTCCTTGTCTTGTACAGACTTACCAGTGAGACGAAAGCCAGGAGCAAGTCTCTGTCGCTGGAAATTGACCTCCCTGACTTTCTGGACTACCTCAAACAGACGCGCCCTGCCTCCGATGCCATACGACTTCAGCGAGGGAGATACAGCCAGACAGATGGTCTTGTCCGTTCGGCTCGCATCTGCCACGACAAGGTTGGTGGTGAGGGGATCCAATCCTCTCTCCACACATTCCACCGAAGCATAGAACGACTTCAGGTCGATGGCTATGTAGGTGCGCTGTTCGCTCATTCTATCAAATTACTGATTGTTGTCTCTGTTGAATACAGGCATATTCTCAGGGAGGTCAATCGCAAACTCAATCAGACCTGCCACCTTGCCGTCAGCATCATACCATGGTGTCTGATGGAGGAGCTTATGCTTGCCAAGACGGATGATCTGATAGGTGTTGCTCTTATCGGCCTCTATCATGTGACGGATCATAGCACCGGCTTTCTCTCCGTGACAGTTATACAGGTTCTTGCCGACGACATCACCATCACGGGCGATGGCACGTTTATTCTGATAGAGCACAATGCCCTCTTTGTCACATACCGTGGCAGCTATGTTCGGAACAGATTCCAGATAGTCAAAGTTCATCATTGTATAATAGTTTTATCTGTCACCGATAGACTGGCAGCAGAAGTAATCAAAATCATCAGGTGTTGCCAGAGGATTCTGATCAAGCAGTGTGTAAGCCAGCGTCAGCAACGTATTATCGTCAATCTGTCCGTACAGGGACGATGCCTGTACCAGTGCTTCAGGTGTCATAAATAATTGTTTTTACGTTTCAAGCCACTGCAAGAACCCAGCAGGTGTCGGATGTTCGGCCACTTCGAGGTATTCTGCTGCCTTGAAGATGTCGGCTTTGACACCATAATAGTTCAATACATCGTGAAGAAGATCTTCTGCTGTCATTTGTATATTTGCCATTGGCTATTACGTTATTTCTTTGTTTCTGTAACTAAATTTCTATTGTACCACTCAAACCACTCATGGATGTCCATATAGAAGGTATCCATTGTGCCATGTTTGGTAAGTATGTCCTGTGCTACATTGACATAGGTTCCACAGATCATCTGGTTCACATAGTCCTTCTCATAGAGTTTCATGATAGTCGGAAGCAGATCCTCTTCTCCCATATTCATACAATGAATGAGGGCGAAACCGATAAGGGTGTGCGAGAAATAGCTCTTGTCATTAGCATCGAGCTTATCCATGGCAAAGGAAAGGATCTCCTTGAACCATTCCTTTGCCTCCTCCCTTAATTCAGGGTTATGCACATAAATAGCACATACAGCCTCCAGAACGAGATTGTGGGCATAGTCATAGAGACCTGACTCCTTGGCATACGACATCAGCTTATCCAGATGACCGACACCGAGCTTCGCTACAGCCGGAACAAACGTCTCAACCAGATAATCGCCGAAATGATAGTCAAGACATCCTCCATCCTGACGTAATACTTCCAGCACTACATCAAGGCTCTGGGCATCACCTATCTCTGCCAGGAGCCTTACAGCCTGCATCAGGTTGCAGTCATACCTGTCATCATTGTCATAGATGGTCTCATCCTTATCGTAGACATCGTCATTGGTCTGGCCGATATGATACAGGATATACTGTTCAAGGTCTTCCTTGATACCGTCACGTGACATGAAAGCATCTACATCTTCCGTAGATTGAAGTTTAGGATCATCGCATGAGAGGACTTCCGCAATATCTCTGTTCTTCAGGTTCAATTCTTTCGGATATTCTGGATGCACCTGATGGTACTCTACCTCATCGTCCGCTTCATCATCCCAATCTGTAAACTCTGAATCATCAAACAGCGGCACATTCTTTTCGTAGTCCCAATCCTCCGGCTCATGGATGCTGTCCTGTGGGCCAAGACAGAAGGTGAACTCATCACCGAGATTCTTGCGCATGATAGGCAGATAGGTGCTCGCCTCCAGACGGTCGTTAGCCAACAGGCAATGCTTGCCGTCGGCATCACCGAAGTCATATTCTATTAGTTCCACCTCGTCATCATCCTCGGCAAGAACATACTGAGCAAGATCAAATTCCTTGCACGGTGCAATACCAGCATCCTCGGCAAAGCCTACTGCTCCCCATACCCAGTTATGAGCCTCCTCGTAGGTTACTACATGTGGGTTGAAGTTCTCTTCGAACAGATCAAGGAACTCATCGAACTCCTGCTCATCCATGCGAAGATGGTACGAGGCATCCTTCACACCCAGACAGTACTTGTCAACGAGATAGAGACCGCAGGTGTATTTGTCACCGGTATGCTTGCGCACTACCATCACCGTGCCTTCGGTAGAGTTCTCGAAATCATGACTGAGGTAGCATTTATAGATCGGCACCTGTCTTACTCTCTCCTTAAGAAACCTTACTGGGGAGATAGACTGCTGCTGAGGTTTGGACTGTTTCTTTTTTGCCATATTTCGTTTATTACGTGTTA
Source organism: Bacteroidales bacterium (assembly GCA_045598885.1). GTDB lineage: Bacteria > Bacteroidota > Bacteroidia > Bacteroidales > UBA3663 > Liminaster. The sequence continues at coordinate 49,115 of JAZRVB010000121.1, read as the reverse complement.
TCTATTTTTTAGTCTAACACTACTTCAAGATCATCGTAGAAAATGCTTTCTCCGCTGGTGATACGAGGAACATCGAGACGGAGCAGCTTGGCTTCCTGTGGGTCGAAAGTGATCTTCTGCCAGATAGGATTGTTGACGATGTTGGAGAACTCTCCACGAGCCAGCTCTGTCCAGTTGTTTCCACCATCGGTTGAGTTCCAAAGGATGTATTCGAGCGGCATACCCTCACGATGTGTCTGGTCTGGCAGGAAATTGAAGCGGTTGATCTTCTGTGTCTGGCCAAGGTCTATGAACATGGATTTGACACCATTGACAGCAAAGCCTGGGAAGAAGATATAATAACCAGACGATTTCTTCTCGCCCGCATCAGCCATATCGGGAGTAATGTCTGGTGCCATGAATATACCCATGCGGCTGATAACTGGCTGGGCAAGGCTCTCGGTAATGGTCATGCGAAGTGCTGTGGCTGTGACCGTCGGGAAGCAGATGATACGCTTGCGGCCAATGGTCTCAAGTCCATCATCCCAATCGGCAAGTTCGTCCTGCAACGGCAGCCAATTACCATCGACCAATGCCTCAAGTGAAAACTTCTTGACACGCTGGCCTAGTGCGATGTCCTCTGAAGCCATGAAGCGGTTGAAGGTAGTTGGAGCCTTGAAGGTAAGCATATAGACAGAGTCGCCCTCGTTCTTAGGTTTAAGACCTTCGGCAAGGTCATGATCGAACACCTCATGCACCATCTTGTTGAATGCTACGCCACGAGCGCTGTCGATGGGCGAAATCAAGCCGTTTGGCATGATAGGGAAATTGAGGAGCAAAGTGGAGTTGCGACCCACGGACTTGTAATAGGTGTCCATGAGTTTGGAGAGCGACTTGACGTGTCCGTCCTCCGAAGTATGATAGAACCAACCCGGACGGATGGAGGTATTGGTTTCGCCCGGACACCACACATCACCGTCCTCCATGCCCCAATGCAGATCACCCCACTCTGGGTCTTTGGTACTGCTCATCTTACTCCAGTTACGATGTCCGATGTTTCCGGCTTCGGTTCCTACCCAGCGCAGGTCACCGCGGCGGTCGGCTCCATCGTTCCAGATGATACAGTGTGGCTGCAGTTCACGAATCATGTCGTAGGTCGGACCCCAGTCGTAGTAAGTCAGACGGTCAATCTGTCGTGTCTCATTGGCACCACCGTACCAGCCATTACCGCCATTGGCTCCATCGAACCATACCTCATAGATGTCACCATAGTTACTCAACAGCTCGTGTAGCTGATTGCGGAAGTAAGTGACGTATTCCGGCTTCCCATATTCCGGGTGGTTACGATCCCAGGGCGAAAGGTAAACCGCAAACTTCAGGCCTTCTTCACGACAGGCTTCGGCAAGCTCGGCAACCACATCGCCTTTGCCGTCCTTCCAGGGTGCTGACTTGACTGAGTAATCCGTGTATTCCGAAGGCCACATGCAGAAGCCGCAATGGTGCTTGGCGGTGAAGATGATTCCTTTCATTCCAGCTGCCTTGCAGGTCTTGGCCCATTGACGGGTGTCAAGGTTCGAAGGGTTGAAAAGAGCTGCGTCCTCATCTCCGAATCCCCATTCCTGATCGGTATAGGTATTGAGCGAATAGTGCAGGAAAGCGTACATCTCCATGTCCTGCAATGCCAGCTGATCCTCGGTTGGCAGAGGGCCGAAAGGCTCAATCTTAGGTTTGTTGTCTCCGCAAGAGGAAAGTAAAGCAGAGGCTAAAAAAGCGAATAAAAAATTGCGTCTCATGAGCTACCATTTATTCAATTATCATTCTTCTTTTTGAATTTTCAGGATAAAGCCGTATTCATACTTCTGATTGCCCGGCAAGGTGTATTCCGGCAACGTGCGGCTTCCCCAGGTATTGATACCACCCACACCATGAACACCCAGGTCGATGTTCATGTGCAGCAATCCATCACGCTGAATGTCCTGCGGATGGCGATGACCTTTGTCCAGCTCCTCGTCAGCATAGTCACGGACATTGAAGCAGAGTGGTTGCAGTCCTTCGATCTGGAGGGTGTGATTGCTCGTCTGGGTGCGAATGATGCGTGTGTCGCAACGATAACCATTATCCTGCGGACGGATGTATTCCATCTTCATCTCATCGAGAGAAAGGTTATATTCACCAATGTGTTGCGACAGCTTGCGATCAGGATAGTTCTCATATGGACCACGACCCACATATATAATATTATTATCAATGCTGTTGACCGCCATTCGCATACCAAACTTCGGAATGAGAGGGATGTCATCGTCCGTTGGTATGTAGGAAGCGTGAACCAGGATCTCTCCATCGTTGTTGATCTCATAGCGGAGCGTGTAGTCGGCACCCACAGGCAGCGACATCAGGAATTCCACAGAGAGCTTGTGTTTGCCTCTCTCGATACGAACGTCTTTCATTTCGCGTTTGGCTGCACAATCCATCCAGACACCCAATCGTTCACGGAATCCTGCCTTCCACTGGTTGTCATTTTCTGGTTTCCAGAAGTAGGGCTCAAGAGGTCGCGCAAGCAGCGGTTCCCCATCCATAACAATCTGTTGCAGCGCTCCATTCTTGGCATCAAAAGTAATGACACCTCGCAGAGTCTCTACTTGCAGTTGATCGCTCTCACGTGTTGCCTTTGGAGCCTTGCGGCTGGTAGCGATGCCGATAGGGTAACGGTAGTCACCGAGTTCAAAGCTCTCATGAGCAATGACCGTTCCTTTCTTTCCCCAAGGCTTATCCTCGCGCAATACGGCTTGGACGTTGACTATGCTGTCAGTACCCTCATAGCGTTGGCCGGTGATGATGTAGTCGAAGTCATCGACGCTTACGAATGGATCCATGCTCCAGCGCTTCACGTCCCCATTCTCATAACTGAAATGTATCGGTTGATAGACATACTGCACCTCATAGAAATGCGGATTAGGCCGACGGTCAGGACCTACAATACCATTGATCAGGAAGTTGTCATCATTAGGTCTGTCATCGAAGTCACCACCATACGCCCAGAATTCATCGTCGTGTTTTGAGAGTTCCGAAGTGTAAGGTCGACCAAACAATACATTTCTCGACCCATCGTTGTTAACTGTTAACTGTTCACTGTTAACTGGCATGGCCACGCCCTGATCAACCCAATCCCAGATAGCCGCCCCACAGATGCTGGAATCTGCATAGATCACATCCCAGTACTGCTTGAAGTGTCCCATCGAGTTACCCATGGCATGAGCATATTCACGGGCAATCATCGGCATACGAGTCTCGCCACGTCCCATATCTCGAAGTGCTTCAGGTGAAGGATAACCCACATCATGAAGCGCGGAATACTGAGGGTCACAGTCGTAGAAAGGCAAGCGAGTAGGATCCATCTTCTCGATAGTATCTTTCATCGCCTGGATGTTCGGACCCACGCCACCTTCATTGCCCAACGACCAGAGGATAATCGAAGGATGGTTCTTGTCACGCTCCACCAACGCTACGGCACGATCTACATGCGCATCTTTCCAGTCGGGTTGATGCCCCATGTACTCATTGGCGTAATCATATCCATGACTCTCCTGATTGGCTTCGTCCATCACAAAGAGACCATAACGGTCGCAGAGTTCGTAGAGGTACGGATCGTCAGGATAGTGGCTGGTGCGAAGGAAGTTGATGTTGCAGATCTTCATCAAGGCAATATCCTTCTCGTAGGTTGCGCGATCCACATAGCGGCCCAGACGAGGATGGTGGTCATGACGGTTCACTCCGCGCAGTTTTACATTCTTGCCGTTGATCTTCAGAACGTCGCCCTCAGTGTGTATCTCCTTCCAGCCCGTATGATAGTCGAAATGCTCTCCTGCAGCGTCAATGCCGACCTGATAGAGATAAGGATCATGAGCCGACCAGGGATGTATGCGGTCTATGATGGTGCGAAGTACAACCTCCACAGTATCGCCTGTTGCAATCTGTGGGATGGTCTCTTCGAGCTTGACACCGAGACCCCCTATCTGCACACTCACAGGAACGTCCTTCACAGGTTTCTTGCCTGTATTACAAACCTTGACCAGTGCTTCGAAACTGCCACGCCACACTTCGCCTCTTTGCTTGGAGAGCATCGGCGTAGAGATCAGTTTATAATCAGCAATATGCACCAATGGTCTCACCCACAGCTGTACAGGACGAAAGATACCCGACAGTCGCCACATATCCTGATCCTCCAGATACGAGCCATCGCTCCAACGATACACCTCTACGGCCATGCGGTTCTTGCCTTCGTGAAGGAATGAGGTGACGTCGAACTCAGCCGGTGACATGGAGTTCTGGCTATAGCCGACCTTCTCGCCGTTGATCCATACATACATGGCCGACTTTACGCCTCCGAAGTGCAGGATGAGGTTCTTCTCGTGCAACATATCTTGGCTGACCTCAAAGTCTGTGACATACTGACCCACAGGATTGCGATGGTCGTAAGCATACCAATCCTTCGGTGGCTCACTGGTCACCGAGGGCTCGTTACGCTCAAAAGGATAGGGAATATTCGTGTAGATAGGACGGCCAAAGCCCTGCATCTGCCAGTTGCCTGGCACTGCAATCTTATCCCATGCTGTCACGTCATAATCCTTCTGCCAGAAATCCATGACACGCGAATCAGGATCCTTCGACCAATGGAAAGACCACTGCCCGTCGAGCGATACGATCTCCTGGCATTCCGCCTCACGTGATGGCAACTGTAGTGTGGCATGATAAGGCAGCTTGTTGATGCCGAAGACATGAGGATTCTCCCAATCACGCTGCTGTGCCTGGGAGGTGCTGACTTGCTGCATCATGAGTACTGACGCCAAAAGTGCGAGCATTGTGTGCAATTTATTTGTCATTGTAATGCGGTTATGCAGGTATTATTTCATCATCCACGTGTCCAACCTGAGCGTCTCACCTTTCATGATGAAGACAAGGTCATGAACGCCTTTTGGATTTGTAAGTAGCGAGGTGCTGGTGTTACCATTGATGAAAGCGCTGGCTATCAGCTCTCCATCAGGATTGTCCAGGCGTACGTCAATCTGACCATGACCGATGGCTGAGAATTGTATCTTCTTGCCTTGGTGGTCGAACTCCACTCCTTTGACCTTGATAGCGCCTACACCCTCTGTTTTGGCCAGCATGTTGCCGTAGGTGGCGCTGTCTTCCTCGAAGCTGATATTGTGTGTGGCGAAGGTCATTTCCATCTCCTGCTGCTCGAACGGATTGACCGTGCGTATCTGAGCAACACCCTCGTTGGTGGCGTGAGTGAGCGAGATGTGCTGAGTGGCTTCATCAACAGTGATCTCATCTACTGAGATGTTACGGTAACCGCCCTTGTGGTGCTTGGCATTTTTCAGGATCAAGGTATGATTGAAGACGTACCATTTGCCCTCGTACTTATGCAGATGCGTGTGGTTGTTGCTATAGTCGAAGCCATCCTCACCTGGATTCTTCAGGTAGTAGTCCTGATAGTGCCATGACTTGGTATTGAGCGGATCGCCATCGGGCAACATGTAACCCATGCTGCATCGGGTTGGCACAGCAGCCTTTTCATTCCAGTCCTCCTTGTCCGTCCAATCGAGGTTGTAGGTATAAACCAACTTGCCGCCAAGGAAGTTCAGCTCATTAGCCTCAAAATGATGGGGAGCTGGAAGCACAACGAAAGGACTGTCGAACGAAAGCATGTCCTTGCCGAGACGTGCAAGACGAGCCTTGCCAGCACCGAAAGCCAGCCAGCCGGTACCTTCATCGTCAATGACTACTCCTGGGTCGAACGGCACGGTACAGTCACCCAATCCCGGGGTCTTCGCATCGACGATACTGCTGTCCAAAGGGCTTGTCCAAGGACCGACAGGAGAGGTAGAGGTCAATACACCTGTGCCATAGCCGCTATTGGAGTAATAAAGGTAGAAGTGCGTCATGCCGTCCTCTTCCTCTCGTGAGCAGATGCTGGGTGCCCATGAAGCGATGATCCATGGTGCCAGCTGCTTGGTGTGTATCAGACCGTGATAAGTCCAGTTGACCATGTCGCGTGTGGACATCATGGCCAGCGAATTGATGTGCTCGTAGGTGTTGGCACTGTCAGGATGCACCTCGTCACATTGCTGCTGGTCGTTCGTGCCATATACGTAGAGACGACCTTCATACTCCACAGCAGTAGGGTCTGCGGTGTAGAGGTGGTCGAGCAAAGGATTATGGAAGTCGCAGCCGAACTTCAGCGAATCCTGTATCTCAGCGGTCAGCGGTTCTGATGGATGCTTCTCGCTACAACTGATCATAGCAAAAAGAGCAAGGATGGGGAGAATTGTCTTCTTCATCTTATCTTGATTTTTTGTGTATCTTATCTTTTATGCTTTCTGTATTCTTTGCTTGATCTTGCCCCATGCTGGGGTATCAAACAGACAGGTATCCTTCATTGTCGAAAGCATCTTTGGTAGCCGGACAGCAGGGATGACAAAGGTCATTTCATCCGCTGGCATCATGATTCTGGCCGATGGGTCAAAGCCTCCGAGGAAACAGCTGTGACCACCTTCCTTGCGGTTCTCCGTCACAGCCATCGTGATCAATGAGGCACAACCCGACGAGAAGCGCGAGACAACCGTCGACTCAGAGTTGTCATCGAAGAATGCCCAGGAACATAATCCGCTCAGCACATCGGGAGTAGCGAAGAAGATCAGTCCTTCGATTCCATCCCACTCTTTCAGGCTATCTACACGCTGGAAGTTGACGTACTTCTTCGGTGCAGGTACGATATGCAAGCCCTCCACATAGTCACGTACCATCTGAGGTGTCTGTTGATAGTGCTCGACGTTCGACACGAAGTTAGGGATTCTATCCTGTAACTCGCCTGTACCCATATAGAGCATACCGCCGCCACAGCCTATGAACTTATCGGCCAGCGTTACAGCCTCACCTTTCCTGACCTTGGGGAACAGTCCCATCAGACAACGTAATCCCTCCTTGGGTTCCGTCAAAGGTTCGTCACTAAAGCCGAATGCTATCGGTAATTGCGCGTCAGAGCCGAATGCCTCTGCAAATGCCTGTATAAATTCCTGGGGTGTCATAAGCATAATCATGAGTAGATGGTTGCAACAATAGTTCTCGATCCTCCATAGTCTCGGTGCTCACATAGATAGATACCCTGCCAGATGCCAAGATTCAATCTGCCTCTGGTAATTGGGATGGTCAGGCTTACTCCTATCATAGTGCTTTTGGCATGAGCTGGCATATCGTCCGCACCCTCGAGCACGTGGTCATAGTAAGGTTCTCTTTCCTTGACCAGGTGGTTGAAGATCTGCTCCATATCCGTGCGGACATCAGGATCGGCATTCTCATTGATGCTCAGCGAACAGCTTGTATGCTTGACAAAGAGGTTCAGTAGACCTGTCTCTGGCAATGGCTGTGGCAGGTGCTGAAGGATCTCTCCAGTCACCAGATGGAAGCCGCGACGCTTCTCCCTGAGCGAAAACTCTACTTGTTGAATCATAGCTTACTTGTTGAATCCAGCAAAAGTGAATACAGGCTTTTCTTCTGAATCGTGACACTCATGATGGTCACATACCTGCGGATTGTCCTTTACCTTTCCTGCAAGATAATCCTTGGCCAGCTGCATGACCTCACCGCTACAGCCCTTGATGACCTCGATTCCGCACGAACCGAGCTTGTTGATGGCTCCCTGTCCGATGTTGCCGGCCAGCATCACCGTGATACCCATCTCCTGCATCTGATAGGCAATGTTCGACTTGCAGCCACACCCTTCAGGACTGTCAAGCGTAAAGGTCTTGACAATCTCGTTCTGATCGTTGGTCTCAATGACCGTGTAGTAGGCACAGTGTCCGAAATGACTGTCCACCATGCCGTCTCTTGTAGGAATTGCAAATATCATTTTATGTTGTTCAATAACTTGTTTTTAACTTGAAGTATCGCTTCCTGATTATGAGGATGCGAAGAATCCAGATTGCGAAGAACCCTTCGGATAAAACATGATAGACCACGTTCCACGGCTCTGGCAGTTCGATGAACATACAGGCTATCCAGATTACCAAGTCAAGGTCGAACAGCAGGTTCCACCATCGTTCTCTGTCAGTGATCCTCACTCTTGTAGGCAGCTGCTCTGAGAGAGTGACTACCGTATCGCCTCCGATGTCAAAGCGCCATTTCCATAGACCAAGCACTATCTTGACTGCAAGGTTATATGAACCTTCGGGAAGCTCAATACCCACATCACTGCTCCGCATCATACCTACTGGCTGTCCGTCGATGAACACCCAGTACGGAATAGCAACCTTGAAGCGTTGCTTGCGATGCAGTGTCAATAGTGCCATTTCACTTGTGTCTTGTTGTCACGATTTTCTTGACAAGGAGTGTGAGTGATCAATACCTAGCTCAATTCTGGAACGCACTCACCGTAGGGTCTTTCGGCTCCAGATTCATCTCGAACGAAGTGATGATGAACTCATCGCCTTTGCGCTGAAGACCGAAGTAGAGATTACGGACAAAACTTTCCATTCCTTCGAAAGCATAACGTTTCTCGATGGAATACACTGGCTTGCCGTTGCGATCTCCGTAGCCGAAGCCTGTCACTTCAGTATCGTATTCGCCTTCTCCGGCAAATCGTCCCTCCATCAGCCATTTTGCATAGCCTTCTCCATCGAAGTCATATTGATCACGCAGGAACTGCTTCATCTCAGCCGAGCAATGAGCCGTAATCCATTCCTCGGAATAGGTATCAACGTCCTCGCCTGGGTTGAGCACTTCCATCAGGAACTCCTGAGCCTCGTAAAACTCATCGCGGTCGTATCCTTCAATGGCGGCAAGCTGGTCATTATCTACGCTTACAAAACCCCACAACAGTTCCTGGCGGTTTTCTTCTGTGGCAACCTCTACATTCTCTGTTGCAGTTTCTGCACTCGCATTGCTCTGCGCCTTGTTTCCACTACAAGCAGAGAGCATCAAGGTTGACAATAATAAGATAAAATACCTCTTCATAGTTTCAATCTTTATCCGTTATCGAATGACTACATTGATACGTTCGACTTCCATCTTTTCCCATACATGCTCCTTCACATAGGGTTCATTGGCGAGATAGTCATCCAGCTGTTCACGGCTCTCGAACTCCATGACGAGCATGGAGCCTATCATCTTTCCTTCGTCATCGAGCAAACCTCCTGCACAAATGACATGACTTCTCTGTTTTTCCATGCCTTCCAGATGACGAGGACGCACCTCCATCCTCTTGGCAAGCATTCCCTCGCCATCATAAGCCTTTATTACGAATTGCATAGTCTTATATTTTGATGAATCCTAATTCTCATTAGCACGTTCTACCCTCTTCCTGTAATTCTCTACAAAACCTCCAAGGGTAGTTCCTTCACCATGACCTGGGTAGAAAGTCGCATTCTTGGGAACCATCTTGAAGATCTTACCGATGGACTGTTCCATGTCATCCATATTGGCATCCTTATCCCTCGTATTGCCGATGGTGTCATAGAAAATAGTATCACCAGTGAAAAGGACATTCTCTTTTGGCAGATAGAAACAGAGACCTCCCACCGAATGACCAGGAGTCTCGATGACTCTGATCTCCGTACCTCCGATCATGAGCTTTGTCCCGTCAGTAAGGGAATAGTCAGGCTTGGGCATGAACTCGAAGAGGGGTCTTCCCTGTGTCAGTGTGGCCACTGTCCTCAACATGTGTACCCACCACTCCTTGCGTTCATAGTTACCTTGCTCCTTCGGACTACACTGAGGAACGAGTCCATACTTCTTCTTGACAAAAGGTAGTCCAAAGGCATGGTCATAATGCATGTGGGTGTTGAGACACGCCTTCAGCGTTATGCCATTGGACTTGACATAGTCCTCGATGGCCTTGCGCTCTACCTTCTTGATGGCTCCGCAATCCACGATGAAACCCTCACCATTGTCAAAGCTGACAACGTAGCAGTTCTCATTGAGATAGTTACAAACGAATGTCTCGACTTTCATTGTTTACGTGATTGTCACAGTTTTTTATTTGATCTCATCGAGAGAGACCTTCCTGTGTGAGAGGCACAAACTGGATTGAGCCATCTGGGTTGAAGTGTAGGTATTCAGCACAGACACTTCGACGGCACTGGCCACCAGGTTCTCCGTTCTGCATGTACGATCCGTCATGATAGATGTAGTACCACTTGCCCTTGAATTCGATGACCGAAGGATGGATGGTGAAGCCGTGGTTTGCCGAAGTGCTGACAAAGCCTCCGTATGTCCAAGGGCCTTCTATGCTAGGTGCCGTACTGTATGCCATCTGTTCCTCCTGTACGCCTGGTGCATCGCTGGCGTAGATCAGATAATAGAGGTCGCCTCGCTTCATGAGCCAAGGACCCTCTGAGTAGTTGCGCATACCCACACGACGCACCTTGCCATCCAACTCCGTCATGTTCTTCTTCAGCTTTACCATGTAGCAGTCACCATTGCCCCACGCCATCCATGGAGTGTCGTCATCGTCAATAAAGACCGTCGGGTCAATGTCTGCATTCGGACGGTGCGAATCGGGTGTCATGCCGTCGGTGATGAGCGGAGTACCATCCTTGCGTGCAGGAAAGAAAGGTCCTGTCGGAGAGTCACTGACTGCCACATCTATAGTGTGTTCGCGGTTGTCCTTGCGGTCAAGGGTCACGTAATAGTAGTATTTGCCATTGGCCGGAACAACCTGTGCTGCCCATGCTCCATTAGGTTGAGCATAGCTGAAAGCAGATGCAGCTAGCACCTCACCTCGGTCTGTCCAATGGATCATGTCAGTCGAAGAATAGCAAATCCATCGTGGCATGTTGAACCATCCTCCGACATCCGCACGGTCTTCGCCTACGTATGCATAGACAGTGTCTCCTACGACGGTAAAAGCTGGATCGGCTGTGAATCGGCCTGAGAACAGTGGGTTCTGACCCTCTACACGAGGCAATGGTTCTCCGCTTATCTCAAGGTTACGGATGGCTCCCTGTCTAACCTGAAGTGAGTTGGGATAGCCGCCTGGAAAACCATGACCGACCACCCACAGCGAAGCGTTGTGACGTAGCGCCTTGCCTGGGTATTCGAGCGTCGCATTCTTGCCATCGACCGAGAGAGTTAGCTGTGATGAGCCTTTCTTCTCGTCATATACACCCTGCGCTTCTACCCTATGCCATGTATCTTTTTCTACAATATTTCCTGCAAAGAGGCGATGTGGATTCTCGTCCTTGTCAATTACCTCGACAAAGAACCTTTGCTCCATGTTGTCGTAACCTATAGAGATGTCGCCATGAAGCGAGTTTTTGCCAATCAGGAAACTACCCTTGCCCTCCTTGCAAACGAATACCTGTTCGGTACCCGTGGTGCCGCATTTCAGTTCTGCCTTCAAGCTCCATTGTTTCTGCATATCAGTATAAGGCAGAGGATGATTGAAATTGAGCTTGTACTCACTTACATTAAGCGCAAGTTCTGAGGATATATCGTAGCCTTCGATGTTCCAATCTGCCAGTGTATAAACCTTCGATTGCGCATGTAGTGCAACCGATGAGCAGATTAGCAGTGTCATTGTTGCTAAATGTTTCATGATCTTAGTTTTTTTATTGAAATAATCGTTTTCCCTTGGCAAGGTCATCGACCAGTTTGTCCAGAATGCGTAAGTCTCTCATTCTTGGGTCTTCAATCTCTTCGACCTTGATGCCGCAGATCCTTCCCTTGATATTCATCCTTTCAGGATTCTTTGACGGTGCGTTATCGATGAAATCGCCGTATGTAACATCGCTTTCAAGCAACGCCTCCAGCTCCTGCTCAGAGTAGCCAAAGAGCCAATGGGTGACCTCATACACCTCACAGCGTGTTCTACCCTTCTTTTCAGCCTTAGCAATGAGGCAAGGAAAGACCTTTGCGAATTTCATCTCAAATACATCCATAGATATCCGATATGATGTTTTATTGTTTCGTCGTTCGTATTACTTGATCCTATCAATGCAGAAGTCCTTGCGTCCGCATTCCTTACACTCATCACCTCGCCAGATTCTATCAAACTCCTCCATAGCGCCATCCACCAGATGCGGCTCATCGGAGAAGATGCCTGCCTCGAAGTTACGCTTATGTGGTGATTTCATACCCATGCCAGCACCTGTGAGGTTAGCAGAGCCGACATAGGCCCATTCGCAGTCGATAACGATGATCTTGAAGTGAACCCTGTTGCAGAGTACCCTCTCAAGCCTCTCTGCCAGGATCGGATATTTGTCAAAGTCCTCCCTGAAGTTCGGACCTGGCTCCTTGGCATGGATCAAACGGATCTCAACACCTCTCTTCAGCAGATCAGACAATGCACCGAGAAGCGGCTGCGAGCCGTTTCCTTTCTTCACATACAAGTCCTTGATGTCGGCTGTGCCGATCCAGAGGACATGCTGTGCTTTGAGCATCTTTTCGAGTACTACTTCATAGTGCTCTTCATCTGATACGAACTGAGTCATGATAATAATTTTTGCGCGCAAATATAATTAATTATATTGATACTTCCAATTATTATTGAAAAACAAAACCCGAACTCCTGTTATTTAACAAATATTGCGAATGATTGTAACCGAATACTGATAATTTATATGCTTAATCAGTAATTTTACTTAGAATTTTTCTACGAAAATGATTTAATGTTGGAAGACTGATAGGACACCATTATCTGTTCCCCAAAAGGCATCTTCAAAAACGTTTTTTTACGAACCAACAAACATAATACACGTTCATGACTATTGAGATGACAGAAGTGTGAAAAGCCAAGAATTAGTATAAATTAAACTTAGCGATGGCAAGGTTTATGTAACTCGTGCCATCGCTATTCTCAAAAATCCGAACAGGAAACTATAAAAAACCTGTAATATAAATTGAATAAATTAAGGGGTATCACAATTATCTTGCATTGTCATGATCTGCAATCACAGCCTGTTGAGCACTGTTGAAAGAGTCCATCATGGTAGGAGCATTATTCAAAGCGACACCAGTGGCAATGTTTGTGATGAACTTTCTCTGTTCTACAGGCAAAGCCTCGAATCTAGCGATTTCCTCATTACTGAAGGCTCCAGGGACAAAGATGTTGATGAAGTCCATGATGTTTATTCCTTTCCTTGCCTGTACGGTCCGTTTAGTAGTATAAAATCTCCAGCCATCCTTCTGATCCCTGGCACTTTCTACTTTCAGATTCTGAAGCATGTACTCAATCATTACCTTTTTATCAAAGATTGTATTTTCGCCAAGGAGATACCGACCTACAGCAAGGCTCTCATCAGGACTAAGAGCAACGACATAAGAGTCTGTATCTTCCATTTCTTCGAATCGGACCATGAAATAGAGTTTAGGGACGTACTTATGCCTTACATCTTTGGGATTATAAGCCTTGTTCACTAACATAAATGACTTGATTTGACGATCCCTGACAACAAGATCAGTTGCATCCAGATGATCGAAGGTCATATAATCAGAATGCTTCATGAGACCATACAACGGGTGTGTTATATCCTCAAAAGAAAAAGTTCTTGTACGCTCTTCAAACATCACTCCCTTATAGGCAGCATTATCAGTCCATCGGGTGTGACCTTCATCAGGTGACTGTAACACACCCGATTTGAAAGGCAGATGCATATCCTTCAATAATTGTACGAAAAAGTCTTGCTTATACTTTAGGTCGTAGTTTCCCCATACTACGGACATGATGCTATCGACCTCTAAAGGGTGAAGGCCCGTCGTTATACTATGATTGATATGAAGGCAATAACGATTGGTGTTCTTACTGAACTTCATCTCGATATTAAGAATAAAAGCTCTAGGAACACTAAGTTCCTTAAGATCAATCCTGACTGGCAAATCCATCCCTGGTGTGTAATCAGTCCTGACCTGAGCAAGCAAGACAGTCGGAAGCAGAATCATGAAAAGGAATAAGATTTTCATCATAGGTAACAGATTTTTTCTGCAAAGATAAGGGGAAAAAATGAATAATACGACCAGAATCTGTTAAAAGAGATTAAAATTGTTAAATCTCGCGCGCGTGTCAAGAAACAGATTTCGCACGCGAGGCTTTTAACTGTTAATCCGATTTTTTTGTTTGATTTATTGTGCCTACCTTTGCACCCGGAATCCAAAACCTCATGGCGCCATGGGAAAGTCTAACATATCATACTTTCTCATCATGAACAAAATCTTTATCATGGCTTTTGCTGCCCTGCTGTCAACAACCGCCATCGCTCAGACCGCTATTCCAGAACCTGAGTTCGTAAACAGCTATTGTATCCTAACGTCAGACAGCACGTATGACGTATTACCTAAAGAGAATGGCTCTATAGGCAAACATGAGAACAAGACCAAGAGTATCATGGGCAAGATCAGCAAGGCAGCAGGTGCAGCCAGCAAGGTCGGACTGTTCGGTGCTGCAATCGGTCTCAACTCTGGCAACATAAGCGGTGCAATGACCGGCCTTAACGCAGCACGTACTGCCGCATCTACCGCAAGCATGGCATCATCCGTCAGTGCACTGGCAAGTTCATCGGGCATGGACGTGATATTCCAAGGGAAATCTTCTTCATATACATACGAATGGAACGGTGAGGATATACGTCTTCTCATCAAGGGTGAGAATAACGAGCAGGATCCTATGGGCATCTACAGAATCGTTCGTTTCAACACTACCAAGAAAGACCGTCGTATCCAATGGATGGAATTTGAACCTTCATTCCTGGGTAGTGACGAGACAAAGAACGGTGGCTATGTGTACTTCACAGGACATAAGTACGGCGAACAGTCCTACTTGCTCACCATCCCTGCTAACGAAATTGAGGCTGGCCAGTACGGTATCTTCTTTATGTCTGTCATCACAGCCTCTGCGATTCCTGTAGGTACATTCTGTGTAAAATAACAATATTAACAAATCCTTCTAAAACTATACGACTATGTTTTCTCTTCTTGCTTTCTGGTGGATTATCGCATTGATTTTCAAAGGTTGTTTCAGCGCTTTCTTTCACTCTCATGATGACTACAAGTATGATAGATAAGACTTCAAAGACAGGAACAAATGGGCCGGCATACACAGGCCCTATTCTATAGGGTTGACTATATGCTGCTTTATGAAGCCACATCTGACCATTCAACAGTTCTGGACTACATCAAGATTTTTCAACAAAAAAACGCGATTTGTTTTGCCAGGTCGCGTTTTTTTCGTACATTTGCAGCGCAATTTAATCTTTTCTGCCAAGTTGGACTTATAGTAATCAATTAGTAATTACCCTCTGATGAATGACTTTTTATTCTTAGTTTTAATACCCAAAAAAGATGGTGGTCAATTCTGGAAAGATTTGACCGATGAGGTTGAATGGGTACAGTTTGAGAATAAAGGCAAAGGCAATTATCTTTACAAAAACAAGTATTATGACACCCCTTTTCGTGCACAAACAATAAATGTTCGTTATTGTGAAAAGGGTGAGCACGTTGATATAAATTCCTACACTTTAATTGACCCAAGATATAACAACGAAATTAGCAAAGATTATATTTCAGAGGCAATTCGATTTGCTGTTGGCAAAGAAGAATATTGGAGAATCAAAAAAACAGATGGTTCTACAAGGTTATATAGTCCTAATGAACTTATTGTGATCTCTCCTTGCATTGATGGCTTTGATAAGAACAATGCTTTCGACTATTTCAAGCAAGCTGCCAGTCTTTCGGTAATTCCGACAAATTCGGAAAATGGCGAAATAAGTCTTAGGCAAAACTATGATAAGATTTCCTATGTACCAGAGTATTCGGCTCTTGCTTCCTACCTTTACCCAGAGAAATACAAAGCTAAACGAAACATTATACATCAGCCTTGCATATTTCCTTTTGGTAGTAATGGTAGCCAATTAAAGGCGGTCAATGCCGCATTCGAAAATCAGATAAGCGTTATACAAGGACCTCCAGGAACTGGCAAAACGCAGACTATCCTCAACATCATTGCCAATATTCTCATTCAAGGAAAGACTGTTCTTGTGGTATCTGGAAATAATTCTGCCATACAGAACGTAGTCGACAAACTGAAAAAAAGCGGATTCGATTATCTTAACGCTAAATTAGGCAATAGAGACAATTGTGAATATTTCCTTAGAAGTCAAAGTGACAAGACTGTTCCTCCTGAAATTTCAGAATGGAACAAAGAAGGTATGTCGTTGGATGAGATAGATCATATTTCATCACAATTGAAACATGTTTTTGAAAACAACGAGACTATTGCCCAGATAGATCAAAATCTGTTGGAATTAGATACAGAGGAGAACCATTTTCAGACAAATCATAAAGATGACATTGATGAAGGCCTAATCACACCGAACCTGTCTTCAGCGCAACTTTCAGCCATTTTTACGATACTGCCGAAAGTGCTACTTGGTAAAAAGAATCATATTTTTTCAAGACTGAAGAATTTATTATTTCTTTTCAAATGTCGTTTTATTTACGGCATTAACAAAGAGGTTCTCTGTCCAGAAAGAGTAAATGCAATAGTATTTGCAGCTCAGAGCTTGTACTACAAAGTCAGGCGAAATGAATTATTGACAGAAAAAAACAAATGTGTCGAAGAAAACAAGAAAGTTGACGCTAATGGTTTGTTGAAAAAACTGACAGATAGCTCTATGGACTATCTGAAGCAATATCTTAATAAAACCAGCAAACATCTTAACCGGATAGTTTACTCAGATTATTCTGAACTTAAGTCAGAAAAGAACGCACTGTCTATTATTCAACAATATCCTATTATTCTGAGTACTGCATTTTCTGCACGTTTTCTAAAAAATGTAGAATACGATTATGTAATAATGGACGAAGCGTCTCAAGTGTCTATTACTCAAGGAGCTTTGTCTTTATCTATAGCGAAGAATGTGGTTATAGTAGGTGATCTGAAACAGTTACCTACTGTTATTTCAAACGACGTAAAGCCAAAGCTTGAACAGCTTTTCCCTAATACTTTGAATGAATATTACGACTGCTCAAAGTATAGTTTCTTGGAGTCAGTTGTGCATATATTGGATGGACAAATCGGGTCTACCCTATTGCGAGAGCATTATCGCTGCCATCCAAAAATCATCAACTTCTGCAATAAAGAGTTTTATCACGGAGAGTTGGTGATAATGTCCAAGGACAACGAAAATAGTAAACCTCTTCACGTCATACGTTCTGTTGCCGGCAATCATGCTCGTGGTACGGTCAACCTACGTGAAGCACAGATTATCTCAGATGAGGTAATCGACAAACTGGCAGGCAAGGATGTAGGCATTGTTGCCGCATACAGAGATCAAGTGGCAACAATAGAGAATCTTCTACAGGCAAAATCTCGCATTACCAAGGTTGATACAGTACATAAATTCCAAGGTCAGGAGAATGATGTAATTATTATGGATTACGTTGCAGACAAACCTAATGACTTTGTCGATGACCCTTGCCTTATGAATGTAGCTATATCGAGAGCAAAAGAAGAACTGTATCTTGTTGTAACAGGAAATGAGTTACCTAAAGACAGAATCATTTCTGATTTGGTTGATTATATAGAGTACAACTGCGGAGAGGTAATCGAGAGTAAGATTCATTCAATCTTTGATATTCTCTATACACACCTTGATGAAGTTTATGAGAAACAGATGAAGAAGGAGTCTGTAAAATCTCCAGCGGAAATACTCATGCTTCAGCTAGTACGTGACCGCATCCTTAAAGAACCCGAGTTTGAACAACTGGCTGTTCACACAAATTATTCTCTAAAGAATATTTTTGGAAAAGACTCTCAGATGACTGATGAAGAAAGGTCATTCGTCCGGAATACAATGTCTCATACAGACTTGCTGATTTTCAACAAACTCACAAACAAGCCAATTCTGGCAATTGAGACAGATGGCTATCAGTTCCACTATGCTGAAACTGCCAATGAGCAGAAAGAACGCGATATGAAGAAAGATAGCATCTTCAAAAAAAATGGAATCCCACTCTTACGCTGTAGCACAACAGATAGCAGAGAAGAAGAAAAGATTACCACTCTGCTGCATGAGATACTTAGTACAAAAACAGATAGAAAAAGTGATTGTCGAGAGTATGATAGATTCTAATACCTACTCTTGCTTTCTGGAAACCGTAGCTATCTAAATGGCTGCGGTTTTTCCATATAAAAATCCGACCTGCGACTCTCACGAGCAACAGGCCGGACGGCAAAAGAAAGTCAAGGTTTATTGTTTCTTGGGTGTCTCTGGCTGCTGCTTGTTGCGCCCAAAGACATCATTGATCATATCCTTTATGTCCTTGTTGACTTGTATGAAATTGGTGTAGAGGATACGCTCCTTAGCCTCCTTGGAAGGGAACTTATAGAACTTTGGCAGCTCCCTGTAGTTCTCTTCCTCGGTCTTGATGGCCTTCATATCGAAGTTGGTCTTACAGAAGAACTTAGTGGTCTGAAACTCCTCTGCCTCTTGGATATTCATATTGCCATTATGGCCTACCTTGGTCTGCACGAAATCGCGTGCAGTCTGACCACAAATCCAGCCAGTAGGCAAGTCACTGATCTTGGAAGCAGGAACGAGATTGTCCATATTCTCATTCAGGTTGATGCTGGTACGGTCTCTGTCGATGGTGACACCCTTCTTCAGCTGTACCACCTTACCGAAGATATCGTTGCTAAGCCATTCGAGCGTTTCCTTGCTACGGGCAGAGCCTGAGACCACATTACCTACGGTAGTGATGATCTTCTGCATACCCACCTTACCGTAGTCTGCCTCCAGCTGCGGCAACTCCTGGAAGCCCAAGGTAACGGCTACCTTGTTGCTTCGTGCCGTACCGATGAGTCGGTCTATCTTATGGAAATAGAGGGTAGGTAACTCATCCACAATGATGCTGACTGGCACGTTCCTGCCCTGACCCTGATTGACACGGGTGACAAGACGATTGAGGATCAGCGCATTCAGAGCACCAATGATACTCTCCATCTCAGGATCATTGGCGATAAGCAGATAGCTCGGATTCTTACGGTTGGACACCTGAAGGTCGAAGTCATCACCGTCACGATGGAACACCCAGTAAGACTCTTTGGTTGCGAGTCGGCTGGTATAGACACGGAGCGTACCGATCATACCTTCCAACTGCTCCATAGCCTTATTCTTCAAGGCGGTCATGAACGGTCCTAACAGAGGGGCTACCTCATTGTTGGTCTGAAGGACATCGAAGATAGTCTGATAGCTCTCATTCAGGAAGCTCAGGATATGCGGCATATCCGAATACTTGCCCAGCCAGTAAGCAGGTACTACCTCATTGCCGGCATCGTCATAGGCATGACCCTTATCAGGCACATTCTTGTTATGTGCAGGGCTCCATATCTCCTTCATGTGCAGGACATTGCCATCCTTATCGTAGGGTTCCATCTTATACGTGACAAAGAAATAGATACAGGCAGCCAGGAAGTTGACGGCAGAAGTCTGGAAGAACTGGTCACTACCGCCACCGCCTCCCTCCTTCTTGCCTTTCTGAAGAGATTCAAGCAGTGTCTCGGCTGTCTCTGAGGCAGCGGCAAGGTTCTCGATATACTTGTGCTGAATAGGATTGACCCGTCGGCTGTACTCCACATTGACGAAATTGATGACATTGAAACTGCATCCTTCAGGCAACTTCTTCTCCTTCTTGTTCTTCAGATAGTGGTAATAGAGCTTGGTGGCCAGCGTAGGAAACTTGTAGTCGTACACAACCATCGCAAAGCCCTTCTCACTGTGCTGTCTGAGGAACGGCTCGATGATGGAGAAGGTCTTACCAGAACCAGGAGTACCTACGACCCAGGTGCCACGAAAAGTGGGACTTAGGTGGTAGTTAAAATGCTGATAATCAAAGTTTGGAAAATGAGAAAAATGGGGATTGTTCCCAACGTGTTCCCGATATTTTGACGTTAAATGATATTAGGTTGTTAACGTCCGTTGGAGGTATTTAGCGTTCAAAAACGCTTATTCAAAGAACTAAAAACGATGCCCGAAAAAAGATTCTGGTTTTGTGGGCAAAATTGAATCAAGTGAAAGTGTTAGAACTCACATCTAACTGGATGCAAAGATACATATTTTTCTTGAATTAAGAAAATAGTTACCCAAGAATCTGCTTTTGTCGTTGCATTTTTAACACTATTACCCCAGAGTGTTAATTGGAAAGATCATCTTTGAAGGTAGGGAAAAGAGTATTATATTATATAGGTGGCGATATTGCCACTGGTATCAATATATAAACTTTTATGAGTATCAAAGAAAAATTAGAAATGGCTCAGACTTCACAAGTGAATTTTGAGATTTCTGCTGCCGAGCTCGCGGAGTTCGTTAAGCAATTAACGTCTGATCAGAGTGGACAAAAGAGTGTTCCTGTAGCACCAAAGGTTCAAAACTCGCCTACTGCACCAAAGGCTATTCCTGTACCTTCTAAGACGGAGAAAGAACTTCAAGAGAAGATTGAAAAGCTGACAGCGCGTGTAGAGTCTCTTGAAAACGTATTGTATGAAAGCAAGCAGTTGCTCACTACTGAAGATGCTGCTATCTTATTGGGAATGTCTCGTAGTTCTATTTACAAGATGACTCATGAAGGAGTCATCCCATTCTACAAGCCTAATGGTAAAGTCGTTTACTTTGAAAAGGAAGAACTCCTGAAATGGATGCGTTCATGCCGAGTAGCATCAGAGAAGGAAATTGAGGAAGCAGCTAAACTCAAAATCCAAGAACTGGCGATGAAATCTTTGAAACGAAAGATCTAATCTGAGTACTGTCTATCTTTACATTGGGGTTACTTTACTGTAGCCCCTACTTTTCTACCTATGTGCCATCCTTAATGATACATGGGTATTGATATAACCTATTGAATATCAAAAAATATTTTAATTGGAAGATTAGGATCGTTCCCAATCTGTAACATTATGTCATTTTCAATCAGGGTTGAAATTCCAAGTACAGTAATAAAAAATATCAAAAAGGAGTTTTTTATAGATGAATCTACTTGAAAAAGTGCCAATTTTGAAAGCTCCAAAATTTTTGCTTTCATTTTGCTACATTCCAAGGCTGCAATTGTCCAACAAAGACGAATTTCAGTCTTAAATTACCTCAATATAGGGAGATTTGCCCCTCTTTTCTTAGTGTAGGGATAGATCAAATATCATTTTGTAAGCACTTTTTTAGGCCAAGACTTCTTCAAGTGGACTCATAGATAAAAATGCAATGTATAATAGAATAAGATTGATATCTCTAATTAACAAAAATGCAACATTCAAATTACATTCGGCTATGAATTTAAATAACTATTTAACTCTTGTGATTATTTTCTTCATTTTTTTAGAAACATTTTGAATATTATTGCTATTTTTGCACTTGATTTCCTTAATTAGATTTATTTGAAAGGCACATCACGAAAGGTATAATGCCAATACGAGATAAGCTTGCAAAATAGAATCTATTAAAGTCCACGCCAAGCCGAAACAGATGGTGGTAACATCAGATGTTGAAGCGGGTTTTGGGCGGGAGATTACGACATAATGGTAAAGCGTTCAATTGACGCTTTGTTCCTGACGTCAGGAAACTTCGCAACTTTCTTAAAGATTGTCAGAACATTGCAACGATGAATGTCTTCGGGATGTGTTTATATTCATGTCCTTATTCCTATTGTTTGATACAAATTCCCTTAACATTGAGGGTTTAGTGTCAAATTATTGGTGTAGGGTGTATTATATACATATCTGGCGTGGACTTCGCGTTGCTCCGTTCAACAATCTTGGGCAATGCGAAGGCCTCCTGACGTAGAACGAGCAACAATGAAAGTTCCACGTCTTTTTTTATGTCTGTTAATCACATTAATAAAACAACGACTGAATCTTGGAACTATAGGTCTGTTCTAAATTCTTAAACCATGGATAAGAAAATGAACAACAATGAAGAACTTCAGTCTAGACGTGAATTCTTCAAAAAAGCAGCCAAGGGCGCACTTCCAATTCTTACTGCTCTTGTAATGGCAAGCACTCCGTCATTCGTTAGGGCAGCAGAAAGTTCACCGATGGGATGCACTGGTACTTGCACTGGTGCATGCTATGGTGCATGTAAGGGTTGTAGTACTACATGTACAGGCACTTGCTCTCACAGTTGCCGAGGTTGTAGCACTACATGTACAGGCACTTGTTCTCACAGCTGTACTAGCTGTAGTACAACCTGTACAGGCGGTTGTAGTCACTATGCATGTAAGGGCGTAGGCAAAAACTAATTTATCAAATTTAATTGGCATCAAAACATTTGCTTTTTGGGCATTTGTTTTGGTGCCCTTTTCTGTAATATGAAAGAGCTAGGAATTAAAGTTGACGATATTGCTTGGCA
Source organism: Bacteroidales bacterium (assembly GCA_045598885.1). Lineage (GTDB taxonomy): Bacteria > Bacteroidota > Bacteroidia > Bacteroidales > UBA3663 > Liminaster. The sequence goes on along the minus strand of JAZRVB010000121.1, from coordinate 26,754 downwards.
AAGTGGAGTTGCAAGGGAAATCACTTTTATTGTAACAAAGGATTGCCAGTTGGCTTGTAAATATTGCTATCTAGTCGGGAAGAACACTAAAGAAAGGATGTCTTGGGAAGTCGCCAAAAAAGCTATAGACTATGTTCTTGATAACGATAACTATTTCAATGAAGAGTCTGTAGTTTGGGATTTCATTGGAGGTGAACCTTTCTTGGAAATTGATCTGATTGATAGAATTTGTGATTATATAAAAGTAGAGATGTTTAGAAGAAACCACAAATGGTTTAATTCTTATAGATTCAACTTTTCTACAAATGGTATTAATTATCATAACGAAAAAGTTCAAAAGTTCATTCAAAAGAACCTTGATCATTTAAGTGTTACTATTACAATAGATGGCACTAAACAGCTACATGATACCAATAGAGTATATAAAGAAAGTTACAAAGGATCCTATGAGGATGTTGTTAAAAATATACCTCTATATTTAACCCAATTTCCTGTAGCCACAACAAAAGTTACAATCACAAGCTCAAATATCGATTATATCAAGGATAGTGTTTTACATTTATTCTCAATTGGTATTCATGACGTAAACATCAATTGCGTTTTTGAGCAAGTTTGGAAAGAAAATGACGATCTGAAGTTGGAAAGACAGCTAATAGATTTAGCTGATGCTATTATTGACAATGATCTATACATAGACAATTCTTGTTCTTTCTTCTGGGAGCAATTAGGAAAACCTATGGATAAAGTGTTGGACAATACAAATTGGTGTGGCGCTGGTAATATGCTTGCTGTAGATGCAGCTGGCAACTTTTACCCATGCACTCGATTTGCACAATATTCGTTAAGGAACAAACTACCTTTGATAGTTGGAAATATCAATGACGGTTTAGATTTCAATAAACTTCGACCTTTATTAACTATAGATCGTTGTACTCAATCAAATCCGGAGTGCGTTGAATGCGAAGTCGCTAGTGGTTGTGCTTGGTGTCAAGGTGAGAACTATGATGCAGCTGACACTCCTACAACCTATCAACGTGCTACAGCAATATGCAAGATGCACAAAGCACGTGTTCGAGCTAATAATTATTATTGGAACAAACTCTATCGCAAATTGGAGTTAGAAGGCAAGCGTGAGGAGTTTGAGGCCAAAAAAAATAAAAAAAATAGTAATATAATTTGCTAAAAATATGCTTCAATACTTAGTTATATTACTTGATCGTACAAGTACATCATATTGCCATTACAGTAATAGCAATACAGAACATCAACTTATTTCAATTGAAAACTTAAAAAAGGGAATTTTCTTTGGAATGAAGGAAAACTTGATGATTCAGTTTGTATATCCAGGTTATGAACTACCACAAGAATACAAAGATGTTGTAGAGACAATCGATCATAACAAAATAATGCCATCTTGCATTGATACTTCCGATGCAGACATAGTTGTGATGAGCAAACTTGAAGAGGTTGCTGATTATCATTATGATGAAAAGAAGGCATATGTAATTAGGATTGATAAAAACACCTTGTTTTCATGTCGTGATCTGATTAAAAACATAATTGGGAAAGTAGCTCGATTAAATATCATTATTACCGATATTGAAAGTTTCTCAAATAATGATTTCGATACATACAAAAAATGTCTATGTGATTGGGCTGATGAGCTAACTACTTTATATATAAATGGAAATTCTCCTCAGTTTAATCTGATAACAGATCGAATGCTGCTTGATAAAATGAATAATTGTGGTGCTGGTGATACAACCATAACACTTGCACCTGATGGTCATTTTTATATTTGTCCTGCTTTTTATCTTGATCCGCAACTTGAAGGCACCGAACAGTCTTTGTCTGAAGTTTGTTGTAAAGGGTTTGACCTTGGCTCTTTAGAGAATGGATTAGATATAAAGAATCCTCAATTATTCAAGATTTCGCATGCGCCCTTGTGTAGAAATTGTGATGCGTATCATTGCAAACGCTGCATCTGGCTTAATCGTAGAACAACAACCGAAGTTAACACCCCAAGTCATGAGCAATGTGTAGTTGCACATCTTGAACGCAATGCAAGTAGATACCTGCTTGAGTCTATCAGAAAACACGGAGTTTTCTTACAAGGAAAAGTCATTGAAGAGATTTCATATCTTGACCCTTTCGATATTCGCAAAGATTGGATTAAAAAACTAATAAACTAAATTTGTTATGCAAAAGAAAACTGTAGGACAGGTAACTGTTGAAGAAAGAGACACTATTCAAGCGCTTTTCGAACGTCGTAATGGACTTAACGAATTGGCTTTAATCTTAACCAAAGATAATACTGAATTATACGAAAAGCTTGTAAAGGATCTTGGCGAAACTTGTACAAATTTTCAAAAGTGGTGGGATACTATGGCTGAAAAGTACCAGTGGGAGTTTGTAGAAGGAGGAAACTGGGAAATCGATTTTGAGACACGTGAAATTTATTTAGTTTATTAAGTATGATTTTTCTTCGAATACCATTCCTTTTTATAGGAACAACAGAACTACTTCTTATCGGAGGGTTAGCTTTATTATTGTTTGGAGGCAAAAAACTGCCTGAAATGATGCGTGGACTTGGACAAGGTGTCAAAGAGTTCAAGCAAGGTATGAACGACGTTAAAGGTGAAAGTGACAATAATCAATCAGAACAGCCAACAGAAGAAGGAAAAACCTCACCTCTGAATGAAGGTGAGAGGAAGGAAGAAAAGAAGGATGGCGAGCAGTAACGATACCAGTTCTATGCTCACATTTGGCGGACATCTTGAGGTGTTCCGCCAGATGTTGTTTCGCATTCTTGGTGTAGCAGGAGTGCTTTCTGCTGTAGTGTTCTGTTTCAAAAGTGTCACTTGGAACATGTTGCTTGCTCCGAGCGAATGGAACTTCTGTACATATCAATGGATAGAGTCGGTGATGCATTCGCTCGGTTTTTCTGATTTCCATTTCGATGAATTCAATGTGGATCTCATAGCTACCGACTTGTCATCCCAGTTTATGACACACATCACCACAGCTGTATATTTAGGATTGCTTGGAGCATCGCCATACATTCTATTTGAATTATTTCGTTTCATTTCTCCTGCGCTGTATGAAAGTGAAAAGAAATACTCTATACAGATTGCTGCTGTTATTTATTTTCTTTTCATTCTTGGAGTGTTAATGAGTTACTATATACTATTTCCAATTTCCTTTCGGTTTCTTGGAACGTATAGTGTTGCAGATCGAGTACATAGTACCATTACGCTGGATAGTTATGTAAGTACTTTCACAACCCTGACCCTAGTCATGGGATTAGTATTTCAATTACCAGTTATAGCATTTGCATTGGCAAAGATGGAATTCATTTCTTCTGATTTACTTTCAGAATACCGGAAACATGCATTTCTTGTTATAATGTTTGTAGCTGCCATTATTACACCACCTGACGTAATGACACTCATTTTGGTAACTATACCATTATACTTACTTTTTGAATTGAGTATTAGAGTGGTTAAATGGGTAGAAAAAATGTAAAGAAATACGGAATTATATAATCTCAAATAATAGAGTTCTACAATAATCATCAAAGGCGCATCACCCACTACGGATGGTGCGCCAATTTTAATAGAGTGACGTAGCAAGCCTATCACTTGCGACGCTTCTGGTTCTTCTCATGCTTAGTACGGATGAACTCGTCCAGTTCTTCAATCTGCTCTCGGTTGAACTTGACATCTTCAAAGAGTAAGTCCACACGATTGAAACGATTGATGGCTGCCGTGTCCTTCATCACGTATGACCAGTTTCTGACAGTGACATATTTTGCATGGTCATGAGTCAAATTCTTATTGTCGCTTGCCAAAAGAACAATCATACAGAACTGCACTACTATCACAAGGAATGTGATCAGGAAGCAGAATCTGCGGAAGTACTTCGACTGCCAGCAATAAGCGAAACAGTACATTGGCCAGTGCCAGAATAGGTATGTCAGACATGCCCATGAAGGGAATGGTGGTCGCTTGGGAGCCTTGACACCCTGCACGTCTTCAATCCTGCCAATTACCGTTTCCAGTCGTTTGACGGTTTCTGCTTGCAATTTGACCGTTTCCTTAGTCTCTGCCTGTTCCTTGGCGATTGCATTCTTCTGCGCCTTGTACTGGTCGTAATTCTCTTTGATACCATTCATGTATTCCACACACTTCATAAGAGCATTCTCTGGAGTGATAATATCAATACCAGATTCCTCTTGCTGGCGGATTCTCTCTTCTCGTGCTTTGCGCATCGCTTCAGCACGATTATCGAGCAGAGAGTTATAAACGGTTTCAATGACAAAGCAGAAGTCATGAACTGAGATGTCACCGAGTATCTTGTCAGTAAATTCTTCTGGCACATCCAAGTCTTCCGACTCGTCTGGCGGTTCAGAATCCGGCTGACAGATAGGAACGATAACATCAGGATCCTCTCTCTGGTCTGTAGGCTCAGTAGGTTGAACGAATCCGTTCCGTGAAGAGGCAACAGGAGAAGAAACATTCTCCGATTTCCCTTCCACTTCCTTGATCTTCTCCCTGCTTATTGCCCTTGCAGGTTTTAGTTTTGATGTGTTATTTCCCATATTCTGTAAAGTTATTAACGATGGAACCTTGGTGTGTTCCGTTTCTTCTTCTCGTCGTCATCGTCGTCGTCGCCCCAGCCACTGGAACTGCCACCGCCGCCACCTCCTGAGGTCGGAACCACAGCTGGACCAGTCACCAGTTCAACAGCTGCAGCAGCCACGTTGGAAGCAACTTCGGCAGCCGAGTCGGTATCAAAAAAGGCAGAATCGTTATTCTCATCATAGATATTAACGCTACTGTCCTCGACATACTCGTCTGACTTGTTAAAGGACACTTTCGGCAGACGTGCATCAGACTGAGACTCGTCGTAATTGCCCTCAGAGATCCTTGGCTCGTCGGGTAGCCACTGGTCTCTTGGCAACAGATCATTGATGTTGTACAAGTGCTGGTTGAGCTTGTAGAAAGTCAGGCTGCGTCGGTCAACCTGATAACCACTCATAGAGACATTGCCTTTGGTGAAGACGATGCCCATGCCCTTGCCATCATCACGAGGTGCAACCTTGACCTGAATGCCTTGTTCCTTCATACGCTCGATGAAACCGTTCCACGTCTGACTGCCAGCCAACGCCTTCTGTGCTGCGTCGAAGATGGCATACTTGACAACAGCCTTGCCTTTGAGCCTGTTGCGGTTGACGTTCATCTTGCCATCGCTCCAGTGAAGACCATAGTGTCTGGTCATCGCCTGACATATGGCGATTGCCCTTTCTACATCACATCCGTCAGATATGGTCTTGCCGGAATCATTGACTCGGTTATACACTACATGCACATGGTCATGATCGTGGTCATGGTGTCGGAAGATGACAAACTGGGTATCAGTAATGCCCATTTTCTTCATATACTCCATTGCCAGTTTACGCATGAATCCGTCAGTGCAGCGATGTGCATCTTCAGGAGGAAAACTGAGAGCAAAGTGTCCGACACAAATCTGTACTCGCTGGTTCATCATAGCCTGAATCTTGAACGACTGCGCTATAGTGTAGTTGTTCGTCAGATCCACTCCACGAGACGCGAGGATTGTTGTCCCCTTGTCCTTGATGTCATTTGCGTAATTGACGATTCCACCGAAGGTAGAACCGTTACTTATCTTCGGCATCATACCCAGCTGTAGAGTTTATTGAGTACAGCCTTCAGCCTTGACCGTTCTGCGAGCAGTTCATTTGCCACAGTATGGTAGCCACCTTTGTTGGCCTGGTATGCCAACTGGTTGAGATTACCTGACAGATTCGCAACGGATCGAAAGTCCCTTGCAAATTCTGGCGAGATTGGTGCTACCACCTTGCCGTTCATAGTCATCTGGTTGATGTACTCTGAGTCAGACATGTTGTTCTCATCAGCAGCGAGTTCTACGCATTCAGACTCTTCCTTTGTGAAGTAAACCTTCTTGCAGCAGGTACGCTTCTGTTCCTCAGGAATGGGTGGACGACCACCCTTATGTTTACGAGAAGATATTGGGGGTTGGGGTTTAGAGGTTTTATTCATAATAGCCTCCTTCACATTTATGTGCCAGCATCTTGATGCTCCCGACCGAATGGGATGGTTGTTTTCTGGGCTTAGAAAACATACACTTGCTCCCCAACCCCGAAAAAACTCTTTCCGTAAAACGGACGTTACGTCTGACAGTCATCGTTTCAGCTCTGCTGGATCGTGGCAGATCAGAGACATAACGACTTAGAATTAAGGGATTAGCCGTAGGCATCGAAGATGCTTGTAAAACATGAATAGACAGGCTGCAGGACAGGTGGTGAGCCCATGACTTACGACCTTGACAAAGCCTCCAGAAACGGATTTACGCATGATAACAGACTGTGATCAGAGATACGTCGCTGACCTCTGTCTGCTGCGTAAAGTCCGTATAGAAGCGAGTCTTGACCAATGCCTGGTGCGGCACGAACTACATATAATATAGTAAGTGGCGCTTCGGCATCCCTTAACCTTTGGGTGTATCTGCCAGATACCTGTATCACAGCTTATGCCTTGAAGATGATCAAGAAGTGAAATTGAAAAAGGCATCTGGTATCGACGAAAGGGAAAAGGGTAAGACATAGAGTGTCTGCCGTATAACAGCACCAATCTGTTGCTCCTGCAAGACCCTGGTGACAGGCTACGACTGCGTACAAATGCAGCCATGCCTATCACCCAGAGATACCCGTCAGCCCTGCACCTCCTTTCCAAGCGTATCTGCCAGCTTGTTCTCCTGAGCGGCAAGATTTGGCAGACGCTTCTTCTTATCCTTCATGATCGCATGGAGTTCCGATAAGGCATACGTCTTACGTTTGCCCCAACGCGAAGGAATCAGGTAACCGTTCTTCTCCCAAGTCCACAAGGTAGTCTTGCAGACATGGAATTTAGCGATGACCTCGTCAGTTGTAAGATAGGTCTCGTCCTTTGGAGCCATTGCCGATTCGGCATCACGCATAGCGATAGTCTTCTCGATAAGGGTCTCTGCAAACTGGACAAGATCCTCGCCAGTGACCGTGAAATTCATGCGACCACCAGCCTGAATCATTGAGTATAGATCCATTGTTAAGTATTCATTAGATTAGTATTAGCCGGCACTTATTCAGTGCCAGCGTTATCAACACCAGAGAAGATGTCTTGCTCTATGTAACCGCCACGTCTGGCAGTACCAGCCTCGCCATCTTCTTGCTTCTCTCCGTCCTTCTGAATGCCAGACTTCACCTCCTTGGCTTCAATAGCCTCGGTTGCTGCATCCACATCCTGAGTGACAGATGAGCTTTCCTTCTTCTGTCCCTTATCTTCGATTGCTCCACCATTCGAAGATTCAGGCTCGGCAGATACCTCGTTGTCAGCCTTCGGAGCATAGGCTGCAATGCGGTCTGCCAGATCAGGGAACGAAAGAATCATGAACTTCTTGTGCATGTCGATCGTGAGAACACCACGTTCGGCAAGTCCATCAAGGAAGTCACGAACCTTATCCCTGTGCCAGTCCCACACTCGTGAGAGTTCGGAAACCGACGTTACCAGTTGCCCTGGGGTAACGATCAGTGGAGTACCCTCCTTGGTCATTGCACCTGTAGGCTGCTGGCAGGTCTTGTTGAGAAGGTCGCGGAAAGCATCGACTCTCAACACCTCTTTCTTGTGAACTGGACAGAGGTAATCCAGTAGGTCAAGACTCACTGCATGAGTGAGAAAGACCTCGTTAGTAAAATGCTTCTGTGACATAGTAAGTATATCAGTGATAAAAGCGGTTGATTCTCTCGATACCTGAAGACCAAACTGTTGGTCAAGAGGTGGGGTATTCATTGAATATGCTTCTTCTTTGATTTGCAGTATTAAAAGGTTTGACATGTGTCCTGTCGGTAGATGCGGTATAGGGACATCTGCCAGACAGAACGTTAGAACATCAGAGCAAGTGTAGCAGAGCAGGTGTGTCAGTTGATCATGTCAACGAGTTCACGCTTCATGTCATCATCGATGGTGCGGTATCTGGCGAAAGCCTTGGAGCCTTCGACATGACCAGACATCGAGCCAATAAGGTCTGGATCCTTGACCTTTTTGTACATGTTGCCGATGAAGGTGCGTCGAGCCATGTGGCTGCTTGCAATCTCATTGAGTGGCTTCTTCACCTCGGTACGAGTCTTCGGGTCGAGTACCGAAACGATGCGAGTGACACCTGCCATGGTACAGAGTGTCTTGATACCCTCGTTGTACTCGAAATCCACGAAGTAAGGAAGCAAGGTAGTCTTGCGCCAACTGTACCTGTTCAGTATCTCCTGAGCCTTCTGGTTCAGCGGAACTCGTACAAGTCTGCCTGAACTTTCGGCAGTCTTATGTGGAATATACTCCAGAGCACCATTGACGATGTTGTCCTTGGTGAATCTGCCAATATCACCCATACGACAGCCGACACAGCACTGAAAAATGAAGATGTCACGATGGAACTTCAACTGGTTCTTCTCGCCTGACAGATCAAGGTTCCAGATTTTGTCTCTTTCTTCAAGAGTGAGATACCACGGAGTACCATACGTTGGAGCCTTCAACTCGAAGCGGCTGAAAGGCTTGGTTGTTGGTATGCCGTTGAAGTCAATCCACTTCATGACGGTGCGGAGTCTGTGAAGGATGTCATAGACACCATTCTCTGACATTTCCGCTCTGGGCTTCTGCCATGGCTTCACGTTCTCGAAGAGTTCTGGATAATCCTGTGAGATCAGATACTCATCAAGACAGTACTCCTTGAAAAGATAAAGGTCTTCCTCGGTGATGGCTTCTGCATACATGACATAACCCTTGCGTCGCTTGACGGTCTGCATGTACTGCTCGAAACGCTGTATCTTCTTGATGATGGTATGAGCCGTATAGATGGTGCAAGTAGCGACCTTTCTATGATTGTAGTACTCAGTAATCTGACTTGTCAGTCGGGTGTCGATGCCATCTTCTGCATAGATCATGTTGGGATGGTGATACAACTGGATCAGATGCTTCAGCCACTTGCCATCAACTCCCTTGTGATACTTGTCATTGATAAGATCGGTGATCTCCCTGACCTTGCGGTCGAGTTCCCTTTTCACTGCATCAGATACGGTGTTCACACGAAGCTTGTAGCCTTGGCGGTCATCGCTCCAGTGGTTCGCATTGATAGAGAGCTCACTGGCAACCTTGATGTCGAGTTTGCCATCACGGATGCGGAAGAATATCGTACTTTTGTCAGTAGTGTTGTTCTTGGCAACAGTCTTCTGACGGATAAATGCTGTAACTTTCATCTTCTTGTTCTTGGGTGGTTAGACAATCAATGTTATTCTATGCCTTCAAGGGCTTCCCACTTGCATTCGTCATCTATGTGACGATAGCGACGGAAGGACTTGGAGCCAGGCATGTGACCTGTCATAGAACAGATCAAGTCTGGGTCTTTTACCTTCTTATAGACATTGGCAATGAAGGTCTTTCTCGCGGTATGGGTTGTTGCAACCATATACAGTGGGAAGCGATTGAACTCCTTTGTGTCAGGATCTCTGGCTGTCACCATGCGGTCAATCTCACAGAGCAAGAGCAGCATCTTGATGCCATACGCATACATATTCTTATTGCGATATGGGAAGAGACGACCACTGCGCTTATCCATGTTGCGGTTGACAATCTCCATAGCCTTCTCATTGAGAGGCACACGGCAGAATGAAGACGGTGCGCCTTCGACCGCATTCTCTCGCGTCTTCGCAGGAAGGAACTCAATGAAGCCATCAGGTGTAATGTTGCGAGTAGTGAAAGCATAAAGGTCAGACACTCGGCAACCTACAAGACACTGGAACATGAACATATCCCTATAAAGGCTCAGAGTCGGATGCTTGCTAAGGTCTGCATAATAGACCTTGTCACGCTCTTCAAGTGTGAGATAGATAGGGTCTGCATAGACATCGGCTTTGAGTTTTAACTTCTTATATTCCATGTTGGAACTATAGCCGTTCTTGGTCATCCAGTTCATGAATGCTCGGAAATGACTCTTGACAGTCATGAGATAGTTGTCGGTGTACTTTACAGGTGGCTTCTTGCCGATGTGGAACTGGCAGTACCACTCGAAATGCTCATCATAGTAGATGTACTCATTCTCGACATAGTCAAAGAAGTCATAGAGATCATCTATTGTGAAGGTATCTGGATATAGGTTGAATCCTTCCTGACCTTCAAACTCTCGTTTGTACAGCTCATAGCGACGGAGTTTTTTGATGGTGGAAAGGTAGCAAGCCTTTCTGCCTTGGCTGACATCGCATCGCTCGACAAATTTCTTGAACCACTCTGGAACTGAGCCTTTGTCAAGGTTTTCAAGCGAAGTGTCCTTCTCATCATCCTCGCATGGTAGAGGTGAGAAGGTTTTTGCTTGCTCTACAACTGGGTGAAGATAGCCATTGATGATTTCCTTTAGCCACTTGCCATCACGCATTGGCGTAAAGTCTGCTTCGATAAGTCGGAAGATGTCTTGCAACTTATCATTGTATGCCTTTGTGCCTCCTTTGCCCAACTTGGTAGTGCGTCGGTAGCCTGGTATCGATTCATCCCAAAGTGTTGGGTCTGCCATGAGGTCAGTGCGTACCTTCAAATCATTGTTGCCCTCTCGTACTCGGAAGATCAGCTGTCTGAGTTTTGGGTCTTCGCCCTTCTTTGGGGCATTATGTAGCGAAACTGATATTTTCATTGGAATTCTTTATTTATTTGTTTATCGAGTGTAGGAGTCCGAACAATCCTCGATTTGCGGTTGCGAAGATAAGGAATTTCGGTCGGATTATCCTTTTTAATTGTTGACTATCAATCTTCTATTAAATCTATTTAGTTACTGACGGAAAAATTAGACTTTACAGTTAGACCTCATGGCGGCTTATCGTTCGTTTCCATCCATGTACCTACAAACGGATTATCCATTTGAATCAAGCCGTATTCAGCCCATTTCTGGGAAACTCTGGGAAACAAAATCGGCTGTTCCCGACCAAAGTTCCCAACCATCCCGAAGTCATCCCGCTTCGTATTTTTTCTGTTGTTTTCCTTTGTTTTACACATATCACTGTATTTTAGTCGTTTACGTTTACTTTTAGTCAGTGTATGAGTTTAACAAAAATCACTCGATTGTTCTATTTAGTACCTCGAAAAGGGTTCACGATATTCACCCATCCTTCCCTGAATTTACCCTTGTAGTAGTATCGCATCGGGATGTTGACGCTGTACTTGTTCTCCTCCTTCTTCTGCGTCTGCTCGAAGCTCTCGTTCTCCAGATTGAAACGGTCTTTCAGCAGTCCCTCTCTAAGAAACTTGCTGATATTGTCCAGTGCAATATGGATGAAGACAGTGCCGACGATGGTGGCGATCATATAGAGGATCGTACCCAACCTGAGACCTATCGACGCATAGAAAGGAGTGGCGTGTCTGTGGTTGAAAAGCACTACCGAGAGAAGGGTCAGCATGAAGCCGGCCACGATCGGAAAGAGTACCATCTTACGGGCATCAAACTCTATGCTCTTCTTGTTCTTGGTACCGAGACAGGTGACACAGACCACTAGGAAGGTAGCGACCTTGCTCCATCCGATATGGCCATCCATATAGATGAACCACTGTTTCATGCGGTCATGAATCTCGACCAGCACACCATTCCAATGGTCCAGCACAGCCGGATCAATGGCATATTCGAAGAACTCCAGGAGCAGTGACACATAGATCACTGTCCTGAAGATCTTATAGTTACCTTGCAGTTCCTTGCTTTCTTCCATCTTGTTGATCAGTAACGGATTGAAATGATTGGACGTGCCTTATGAGGTTGATCCTTAGGAGTCTCATGGATGGCTCCACTCTGTAGCGAATAGAGCCATGCCTTATACTCCTCCTGGCCTTCCACGCCCGTACTCGTCCAATACCAGCACTCCTCTGCTTGATCCGGAAGGACATCACCGCCACATCGTTCGATGATAGGGTTGACCTCCAGCTTGTGCTGCTTCATCAGACGCATCTCAGCGACACTCGGGATAAAGGCACTCTGACCCATCTTCCACATCGGGAAGACGGCATCGGCCAGTGGTGAGCCCACACCTGTATTCTCCATCATGGCAAAGGTATTGGCATTGCCGTCATAGGCTTCGGTGTCAGTACCCGTCTTCTGGCTGATACTGACAGTATCGGCATAGGCCAAACCTTCTTTATCCCAGAGATAGACGGCATAGCCTCTTCCCTCTCCCTTGGTTCCGTCCTGATTCACATGGAAGACTACGCCGATGGCTTCCTTGCCACTCTTCTCGTAGTCATGGTAACGGAGCACGTCACCATCGGTAGTGAGCACATCTCCTACGTGCATACTATTGTCAATGAAATCCTTATGATCATCACATGAGGTCATAAGGACAGCGATGGCAGCCATTGCCATCATGCGTAATTTGGTGTTTTTCATGGCTTAGTAGTTTAGTGGCAGCTTGATACCTACAGCGACTCCAGTACGGAAAAGATCCTTACCCTCGATAACGACATCCTCCTTCACCTGCCAGTAAAGAATAATGCCATTACTGAGGACATAGTCATGCTCATAGCCAAGGTGTATAGTGCCTAAGAACTTATTCGTATCACTGCCTAAGGATGCACCGAAACGGACTCTGCCGTTCGTATTTCTGGTTCTTAGGACCAGAGGCTTGTAGGCTACACCTACGCCCCAGGTGTTATAGTTGGTCCATAAAGACTCTGGACAGATATGACCACAGCTCGGACAGTCTTCCCATTTGAGATAGCCGGTAGCGAAGTACTCCCAGACATTATGATAACGGGTCTCGCGCTCGACGGAGAGCGTTGCATCCATGCCTCTCTCATAGAGAAGGCCTACATTGGCACTCACCCTCGTACCCCTGTCGGTAGCCCATGCCTGTAGTGTTGTTATAGTCAGGCATAGCATCAGAAAGATCTTCTTCATGGCATCACTGTACGTTAAGGAGGGTCTCATCGAAACTGTCTGCGGTGAGTACATCCTCGTAGTTAATATCCAGCTTCAGCGTGCGTCCGCTGATCTGCTTCTCACTCATCTCTATAGTGAGTATCTTATCATTAGGGAAGGTCATCTTCTTGATGACCACTACATTGCGATAGCCCTTCTTGAAACTGGTGGTTCTGTTAAGTATCATCGTCGGCTTGATGTCGATGGTCTGGTTGTTGGTAGCCTTGGTGATCTTCTTATCATTGAGCTTCAGACGTATCTCATCGATGTCAAACTTGATGTTCGTGGCGTTCTCGACACTGTAGTCCACGAAGAAATAGTCACCGATGCTATAGAGGTTGTTCAGTCGCATCCTCATACCGTGGTTCTTATAGCTCACGTCACGGTAGTTGGCCGGAGAGCTGCTGATCCTATGGGCATAGGCATACATATCCTCGGTGCTCATGGTGACGGCTGGGTTGTTATACTGACGGCGGTCGGCAAGGCATATCTCCTTATCAGTTACCGCCTCGTGTATCTCAGTGGTGTAGATGAGACCGTACTGGGTGCGGTAACGCTCGGTGACAATGGTGACGATGCCCATGATCTCACCATCTTCCTTGCCCTCCTTGGGCTTCAGACGGATGGTGTTCTCGATAGGCTGGTCACCTGCCACCATATCGGTACTGATGTCAACGAAGCGGATAGGCTCGCTGGCTGTGATGATAGTGGTGACATGCTCGTTGACGGTGAGCACCTCCATATCGGTGATGGTGCTCTGTGCGTTCAGGGCGGTTGCGGACATGAGACTGGTAACAACCAGTCCAAGAAACTTCTTCATTTTCATATTATTGATGTTTTTTTCTGTTACACTTTATTGTCTCTTCTCTTTAGAGTTGATAAGATATACCTGTGTACCATACTTCAGCTTGGCCTTGTTCTGCTTGACGGCATTGCCAATGGCGTTGGTTGTCTTCTGATAGGCATTGTTCAAGGCATTCATACCCCACTGTCTGAGCATATCGCCGCTGCTGCCTCCCTGATTGAAGCTCATGCTTCCGCTCATGGCACCGCTGCCCACATTCTTGGCTGTCTCTCTGAACCTGCTCTGAGGCACATAGAGTCCTTCAAGACCATCGGTGTCGTAGAGCGTGAGACTCACTTTGACGAGCTCATCGTTGGCAAGGATGCTCTGGACTGTACCCTTGACTCTCTGTGAACCGAAACCGCTCATGGTGGCATATAGGTACGAGCCTTTCTTCATGGTGACCTCTCCGATCTGTATGTCATCCAAAAGACGGAGTCGGACTCGGCTGCCGTTGACAGCCGTGATGTCCTCATCGATGATGGCCTTGATCATCTTAGGCTGGGGGTCATTGTCGGCGATGGTGTTGAAATAGCTGTTCTGCTGGGTGAGTACCTTGACCACTTCCGTAGCATTTTCATCCTCATCGAGGGTGTGGACGGCATCGGCATTGACATTGTCCTTATTGGTTACTGCGATCTGTGCTGTCAGTGCGATGGTGTCTCGGGCATCTGTTACCTTCTGTCTTCCTGCCTGACGGCTTTCATTGAGGACTCTGGTGAGCTCTGCCATGGCACTGTCCTGCCGGGCTTTCGAGGCTGCGAGACGCTGATCTTCGGTCTGTGGCACGGTCTCTCCCTCGGAGTAGAGCCCTCTGCCCTTCTCTGCTCCCTGCTCGATGGCCTCACTCATCTCCCTGAGACGGTCCAGCTCGGCACTGCGTGCTGCGGCATCCTCGGCGATACGGTCACGCTCATCGTCACTATAGCGCGACTGGAACTCTTCGAGCGAGCCTTCCTCATAGCGGTCGATATTCTCGACGGCAGAGAAGTCCTTGACAGCACCGAAGCTCTTCTTCATGTTGTCATAGCGGTTGCCGATACCGTCATCCTTGATATTGGCCTGAGGAAGGTTGGTATTGAGGTACTCGGTGGTCTCTAGTCCTGTTTCCTTGTCTTCGATCTCAGTGTGGAACATATCAATGACCATCCATCCGATGAACAGTCCGAAGACATAGACTAAGGCCGGGATGACGTATTTCGGTTGATTGAAACGAATTTCCTTGATTCTCATGGCTGTATATTTGTGTTAGTTTCTATAGTATGCGCCTTCCTGGCCTTGATGAGCTGCTCCTGTACCTCCGTGGCTGTCATCGGTTCCTTCGGACGGTTGTGCCAGGCATCTGCCATCCTGTACAGGTTCATACAGAGACAGAGCGTGACGAAACCGAAGACCAGCGTGAGGAAGGCAGCAGGGTACCGGTTTGCAAACTCCTGCGCCTTGATGAAAGGCTTCGAGAGGTGCAGCCTTTCGGCTACCTTCCTGCCCGTGGCCACCTCCTTCTCATACTGCGCCTTGTACTTAGGATCATCCTTGTCCGGCATGGGCTCTCCCATGATCAGCTTCTTCCAGCTTCCCATTGTGTCTCTTGTTAGAAGTTAGACTTGGTCTTCTGCTCGATGTCCTTATTGAGGAGCGTACGCCAGTTGGTGATCAACAGTCCGTGAGGGTTGTTCTCGGTTCTCGGAACTCTCTTCATACTACCTGCGGTGACGAGCTCTCGGGTGAGGATGCTCGTTCTGCGCTCGATACGCTGACGACCATAGTAGGTGAACTCCATCTTGTCCATGTCGAGACGGATGCTGTCACAGAAGATGCTGAAGACGGCACTCGTACCCATGATGTTGTTGTAGAAACCTTTCTCCTTGAGGTTTCTATTACGAGAAACAAAAAGTAGCGATAGGAAAAGAAAGCAAATATCGAGAGTGTAAAACACTGATATTTAGTGCATAGTAAAGCACAAATCGAATTTTCCTATCTTTGCCGAGGTGATTCATAAAAACTCTTAAAAATGTTATTTTTGTTGCGTATTTGTTGCACGAACCAAGAAAAAGCACTATCTTTGCACCTGAAATCCTTCTTCTTTTGGGTTTCTAAAAACCATTTCCAACAATAAGAAAAAATCAATGGGCAGACAGAAAAAGGAAATTAAGGCAAAAGAGCCTATCCGCATCCGTGAGCGCAAACTCGCTAACGGAAATATCAGCTTGTATTTGGACGTTTATCAGAAGGGTGTGCGCAAATATGAGTCTCTTGGACTTTATCTTGTGCCAGAGACAAGCCCTCACGCGCGTCAATTAAATAAGGAAGCACGACAGACTGCCGAGAAAATAAAGTCGGATCGTATTCTTGCCCTCCAACATGCCAGTGTGAAGCAATGGGACAAGGTGCGTAAGTCAAGCACATTACTCCTTGACTATCTCAAAGACTATGAGAATGCCAAGACTGGTGTTTCTGAAAAGACTTTGAAGAATCGCCATGATATGCGCCTGAAGGTAGAGCAATATGCAAGCGAAAGCAATCAGCAGTTGGTTTCGGTTGCAAATATCGATGTTGAGTTCTGCCGTGGCTTCATTCGTTTCCTGCGAACTGCAAAGAATGCTCGCAAGAAGGAGGAATCAACTATCAGCGTTGGTTATGCTGCAACCGTGCAGACTTCCTTCAATGGTGCTTTGAATAATGCCGTTCGTGAAGGTATGCTCAAAAGTAACCCTATGAAGGCAATCAATCCAAAGGAGAAGGTTCATACCCCAGATTCTTCCAGAGAGTTCCTGACTCTCGAAGAGTTGAAACTGGCTATGACAGGTTCTTGCATCAATGAAGATGTTAAGAAGGCTTTCATCTTTGCTTGCTTCACTGGTCTGCGTTTGAGCGACATTCGCACTCTGACTTGGGGAAAGGTGCAGAAGTCACCTGATGACAAGACGTTGTTCGTCTCTTGCCTGATGCAAAAGACTCAGACCTATGTGAATGTGCCTCTATCTAATGAGGCTCTGAACTGGATGCCAAAGAAGGAGGATCTGAACGAGCCAGTTTTCCGCCTTCCGACTGATTCCAATGTTGAACGCAACATCCGCTTGTGGATGGAGGGTGTTGGTATCAAGAAACATCTGACCTTCCACTGTGCCAGACATTCCTATGCTACGATGTTGCTTACATTAGGTGCTGACCTCTTCACTACGTCCAAGTTGTTAGGTCACAAGAATATAGAAACAACCCAGATTTATGCTAAAATCGTTGACCAGAAGAAGGTTGAGACCATCAATCTGATGGATAACTACTTCGGAAAGCAACAATAACCCATTGCAATATGACTGTAGAACTTCGCTCACGTTCGCTAAAGAACGGCAACAAGACTTTGTATCTTGACTTCTACGAGAATGGCAAAAGGTGGTATGAGTACCTTGACCTCTACATCGTTCCTGGCAATACTCCTGCAATCAAGAAGGAGAATGAAGGGACGATGAATAAGGCTATTGCCATCAAAGCCAAACGCATCTTGGGTATTGAGGATGAGCCAGAGCCATTAGCCAATGGTGAACTGCCGAAGCGTGTCTTTGCAGACTGGCTTGACGGCTACTATAAGAGATTGAAGGATGAAGACCGACTGGCAGACAGTACTTTGGAGAATGTGGATTCCTGCATAAAGGTGGTCAAGTCGTACTTGGCTTTCAAACATCGTCCTCGAATGCTTATGAAGAAGATAGACAAGAAGTTTATGATTGACTTTCTTGATTATCTGCAACACACATACAAGAACACCAATAGCCCAGAGAACCCCAAACCACTCTCACCACGAACTTGTCTTGCGTATCAGCACCAACTGACCAAGATACTCAATGATGCCGTACAGTCTGGAGTTCTCAGTGCCAATCCCTTCTATTCATTGAATGATAGGGAAAAGGTTGCAGAGATTCCCACATCACGTGACTACCTAACAAAAGAAGAATTGGAACTGATGGCATCAGCAGACACCAAGAATAAGTTGGCAAAACAAGCCTTCATGTTTGCTTGTTTTACAGGTCTCAGATATAGCGATGTTGCTTCTCTCATGTGGGGTAACATTCAATACACCTCGTTAGGGCGAGAGATTGTAATCGATTCTATGCAGAAGACAAAACACTCCGTCCGTGTTCCATTGAGTGACATTGCGTTGTCATGGCTTCCAGAAAGAGGCAATAATGCAGCAAGCCAGAAGGTGTTTGCAGGATTGACTTCGCTCTGCCAGACGAACGTAATACTGAAGAAGATGGCGAAGTCTGTCGGCATCAACAAGACTGTCAGTTTCCATGTATCTCGTCACACTTTTGCAACGAGTGCAATAGCTGCTGGAGGTGATCTGTTCACCGTCTGCAAGTTGCTTGGTCATAAGGATATTCAGACAACTCAAATCTATGCAGAGGTGATTATGCCAACAAGAATTGAGGCAGTCAATAGGTTGTCAGATTTCTTTAATCAAGCACTAACAGAATGATAACGAATGATTGCAACGAATTGCAGAAATGTGCGCTAAAATGTCAGTTTTGTATAACATAAGTTATAAAGTTTTATAAAAAACGCTATTTTTTAGAGCCTTTTTGCTCTTTTTTTGAGAAGATTTTCATATTTTTGCAAAGCCAAAGCTGTGCACTTTCACCACTGTAATTATGAAAACATTCAATACAGCGGGTACTTGTCGCCCGAATGAACACTATATGGTGGACATCACCGACCGTTTGGAAATCATCCGCAAGATGGTTGCCAAGGGTGACTATTTCTGCATCAACCGTGGTAGACAGTATGGTAAGACTACTACACTGAATGCTCTTCAGAACACACTCGAAAAACTAGGATATACTGTTTTCAGCCTAAGTTTTGAGGGCATGGCAGAGGGTTCCTTCCAGAATTTGAATACAGTATTGTTTAAGTTGATACAGAAAATCAATGATTGTATTCTGTGGGATGAGGTTAAGAATATATCTGAAACCTCAAAGGTGTTGCTAGAAGAACTTGAAAAGAGTGCTGTCTCATCTATTGATGATGTCGTTTTTACGAGAACGATTTCAAAGATGTGCAAAACAGAAAAAGCCATTCTTCTTATCGATGAAGTGGATCAAGCCAGCAATTCAGCTTCATTTATCCAATTCTTGGGGCTTCTCAGGGAAATGTACTTGAAGCGCGACACACGTCCGACCTTTCAATCCGTCATCCTTGCAGGCGTTTACGACATCAAGAACCTAAAACTGAAGATACGCAAGGAGGATGAACACCAGTACAATAGTCCTTGGAACATTGCCGTTCCTTTCGATGTGGACATGAGCCTTTCTGCAAAGGGCATTGCTGGTATGCTCGCTGAATACAGGGCTGACCACAACTTGGCGTTTGATGAAGTGTTTGTAGGCCAGATGATTCGCGACTATACTTCTGGCTATCCATTCCTTGTGAGCCGCATCTGTCAGATTGTCGATGCAGAGCAATACACTTGGGATAAGGAAGGTGTGCTGAAAGCAGTCAATGCCATTTTGGTTGAACGTAACACACTCTTTGATAACATGATTAAGAAGCTGGATGAGTACCCAGAACTTAAGCAGATATTAAAGGGCATCCTTTTCTCCGGTAAAGTGAAGTATTATAATCCCGATGAGAAATACGTCCAGATTGCATCGATGTTCAATTACATATCCAATAAGGACGGAAAGATAGCCATCGCTTGTCGCATCATGGAGACTCGTCTTTATAATCTGTTTATCAGTGAAGAGGAAAATTCGTCTTTCTTCAGGCAAGGACAAATCGACAAAAGCCAGTTTATCAAAGATGGTGTCATAGACATGGCACACCTCATGGAACGCTTCGTTGTCCACATGAACCAGACGTATAAGATGGACCATGGCAACGAGTTCATTGAAGATGATGGTCGCAAGGTGTTCCTTACTTACCTGCGTCCGGTCATAAACGGCATTGGTAGCTATCACATAGAAGAACAGACACGTGACCATGACCGAATGGACGTCGTCATTGACTACCTCGGTAAGCAGTACGTCATCGAACTGAAGATATGGCGAGGTAACGCATACAACGAGCGTGGCGAGGAGCAACTCTGTCGCTACCTCGAATACTTCGACTTAAAGGAAGGCTACCTTCTCAGCTTCTGCTTCAACAAGACCAAGAAGTCAGGTCTGTTGCCACCAGTTGAACTGAATGGTCGCAAGTTAATAGAGGCGATAGTCTAAATTCTAAATAAATACGTCAAATCACATAATCATAGTTATATTTACGAAACAGAAAGCATCCATAATGCAACCCCCAGCACATACATAAACTGGTGAAAAAATATAGAGGCGTTATGTCTTCCACTTGTACATCCGAAGCCTGAGAAACTTCAATAAGTAAGCAAGAGAAGGTGTAATGGTCTCCACGCTTTTGCGTGGGGCTGTTATCCCACATCTGCTTACAAAGGTTATCTCAGGGCCTGGATGTTAAGACGTGGAGCATACAGTACCCCACGTTTTTTGTATTTAATCTTAAATCACATATAAGCAATTATAAATAATATAAAAATGATTATCCGCATATCGGTGACAAATTGTAGGATCTGTGCTCGAAGGTTGGCCTGTATGTGATAGCAGCAACAACTAATCGTTCAAAGCTTCTGTCACCAAAATACATTCTAGGGATGTTCTATAAATTAACATATTAATAATTAGATAAATGGTATAATATTTCGATAAAAAGTCGTACCTTTGTAGTAGAAATCATACAGAATCATGCATAGAACTACTATATACCGCAAGCCGATGGGTGAGAACCTGTTCGAGGAGGAGTTCACGATTGAAGCTCTCTCCCAGATGGGTAATCCCCTTGAGCAACTCGCCGCCTTGGTCGACTTTGAGATGTTCCGTCCCGCACTTGAAGAAGTGCTGGTCAAAAAAGACTGCAAGACTCCGGCAGGACGTCCGCAGATTGATGTTGTTCTAATGTTCAAGGTCATATTCCTTCAGCGTTACTATGGTTTGGGCGACCACCAGATACAGTATCAGATTATAGACCGTACCAGCTTCCGCCAGTTCCTTGGCATTCATACTGTGGCAGAGGTTCCTGACGAGAAGACAGTCTGGGCATGCAAGAACAAGCTTGCTGAGGACGGCACCTTCGACCGCCTGTTTGATGAGTTCCGCACCTTCCTTGACAACAAGGGACTTTCATTCAACGAGGGCAAGATCATCGATGCCACTTTTGTTGAAGCCCCAAGGCAGAGAAACACCAAGGAGGAGAACAAACAGATCAAAGCCGGAAACGGCAAAGACCTGTGGAATCCCGAGGATGGCGACACTCCAAAGGAGAGGAAACACAAGCTGGCCAAGAAGTCACACAAGGACATTGATGCCCGATGGACGAAGAAACGTGGTGAAAATCACTATGGTTACAAGAATCACGTCAAGGCAGACAAGAAGACCAAGCTCATAGAGAAGTATCACACCACGGATGCAAGCGTACACGACTCAAATGTCATCGAGCCTCTCATAGAGGAGAAGGATAAAGGACAAGACCTCTTTCTTGATGCCGGCTATGAATCCAAGGACGACATTGTCAGGAAGAAAGGAATGAATCCCATCATCTGCGAGAAAGGGCATCGCAACAACCCTCTGACTGACAAACAGAAGCAGAACAACCGCATCAAGTCCAAGGACAGATGTCGCATTGAGCACATCTTCGGCTTCATTGAGGGTGCGATGGACGGTTCGCTTGTCCGCAGCATCGGAATGGTGCGAGCCAAAGCAGCCAATGCTCTGACCAACCTCGTCTATAACATATTCAGATATGTACAGATCAACATTTACCAGCCACAGCTTATCACTTGCAAGGGATAACTGTGCCCGTACGTCTCAAATCGTCAAAAACAACATGTCAATGAGTGGATAAACGAACGCAATCGATAGCCGAAGTCCTCAGATGAGCGACAGACTCCGAAAGATTGACTCTAACGGAACGGCTTCCACTCGAATTTATGAATTAATAGAACCTACCAATAGCGTTCATAATGTCTCTGAGAGAATATTTTCTCTTTCTATGATTCGGATCAAGAATATTTTCCGTAATTTGCCACTGTTTATCAGTAAGGTTGGCCAAGGATATAGTCCCATAACTTATTTGATTGATGCTCATAAAGTTACGAATAATATTTCAATTAACCTACTGATATTCAATTATTTATGCGCCAACATAACAATTATTGTCCAATGAAAAAAATCATTTACGCAATCGCCATTCTTATGGCAGTCGGCTGCAACAAGGCGGCTGATACCGTTGTTTTCGGAACAATCCGCACGGCGGAAGAAGACAACCCTGTAGCAGAGGCAATTGCTGTCAAGAACGGCAAGTTTGTCTACGTAGGTGACAAAACCGGAGTAGAAGCCTATATCAAAGATGGTGTAACCGAAGTGGTTGACCATACAGGTAAAGGTATGGTAATGCCGGGCTGTTTCGACGGTCACGCACATTACATGATGACGATTTGTCTTGCCAACATGAAGGGAGGTTTGCTGTTTGATCACGAAGACGGAAAGGCTGAAATCCTGAAGAAAGTCGATGCCGCTGCTCTTGAAGCCGCCAATTCCGGCAAGCATTGTCTGTTCGGTTTCGGATGGGATATGGTTAAGAACAGAATGACCGACCATATCACATTGGCAGAACTTGATGCTGTCTCACACGGACTGTCTGTCGCACTGTTTGACTCCGGCGGACACAACATGTACTGCAATACGGAATGTTTCCGCCGCTGCGGTATCATCGACGACAAGGGCAATGTGCTTATCAAGGAAATACCGGGCGGTCTGCTCGAAATGGATGAAAACGGACATCTGACAGGCTTCATAGATGAGCGTGTGACGGGGTATCCTATGCGTATGGGAGGCATCGACTCAGACGAAATCATAGATGATGAGGTAGCAAGCATCGCTCTTGAAAAATCTCAGGAACTGCTGCTTTCCACCGGCTATGTGTCATACATGGAAGGATGGTCAAATGCATATCACCCAACCAAGTTCTACGAAGTCGCAAACCGTTTCGACAAGGAAGGCAAACTCAAACTTCTTCTCTCTATGAGTTACGAGGTTGAGCCTTGGCAGAAGGATATGGGCGAACAGATTGACAATCTTGTGTCCCTCAGGGAGAAATACGGCACATCTCATGTTCGCCCTGAATATCTGAAGGTGTTCATGGATGGAGTCGTGGAAGCTACCACTGGGTCAATGTACAAACCATACAAGAACGGGACTACATACAACAGTCACTGGGCTGTGGACCGTCTTGCCGACATCACCCGCGAATGTAACTCCAAGGGCATCACTGTTCATACTCACGTAATGGGCGACAAAGCCATCGCGGAAGCTGCTGATGCCTATATCAAAGGCGGTGATGGCGAGCATCGCAACTGTCTGGTACATCTGCGTAATGTGCGCGAGGAGGATTTCAAGCGTTTTGCCGAGAAAAACATTGCCTGCACTGCGGGCCTGACATGGCACGTAACTGACGAACTGAGTCTTGTTATATTGCCTGAATACATTGATGAGGAATATGTATTGCACGGATATCCTATCAAGTCGTTCTTCGATGCGGGAGTCAAGGTTTCCAGCCATACCGATTATCCTGCCAACGGGACCTGCCCTCAGGATCCTTTCGGGATTATGGAGGTAGCCGTTACGGGTCAGATGATTTATCCTTATACAGGTGAACCGACACCGTTATTCGATACTGAAGAGCTCATCACTCTGGAACAGGCTCTGCAGGCCCTCACCATCAACGGAGCCTGGCAGCTCGGTCTGGACAGCGAGCGCGGCAGCATCAAGGTGGGCAAATACGCTGATTTCGTACTTGCCGACCAGGATGTGTTCAACTGCCCTGTGACTGACATCCACAAGACAAAGGTTGTCTCCACCTGGTTCGAGGGAGAGAAAGTATATCAGGCTGCAATGAGCAAAGTTGCTGACTATCTGTATGAATATGAGGCTGAAGGCTACGGCACCGAGGCTCCTGCTGCACTCCTGACAGACGACGGACCTGTATCCTTCGGTTGCAGCGCAGTAAGAAACGGCAACTTCTACGGAAGGAATCTCGACCTCAGTATTAATGAAATATGTGAATTCATAGTCAGGACGAAAGCCACCGAGACCCGCAAACACGCATCAATAGGTGTGGCAAACTCTGTGTTCCGGAACATTACGAATGAAGCTGTCCTGGCCGGGCTCACGGAAGAGGAGCTGAATTTCATCCCGTGGATGACAATGGACGGCATAAACGACGCCGGACTGGTGTGCAATATCAATGTCGTGAATATGTATGACATTGAGAAGAACATGCACACTCACACCAACCCCGGCAAGCCTCAGATAATGGTTATGAATCTGGTACGCGCCCTACTTGACAATTGCGGCAACGTGGCCCAGGCAAAGGAATTCATCAACAATCACGACATCACCCCTATCCCTGCGGAACTGGGAGAATTGTGGGACGGACATATCATGATTGCTGACGCAGACAATACGGTGATAGTCGAGTTCACGGGAGACCAGGGCTCACCGGTGAAATACATCGAGACAAATATAATGACCAACTTCTACAATCACATGTATGAAGCCACCGGAGATTATCCTCAGCACGCTTGCGGCGTGGAGAGATATGACATCCTCAAGGCCAATTATGAAGGAAGCAACACTATGCAGGGAATGTGGGAGCTTATGAAGAAGGTGCAATACACCCAGGCATACAAGGAGTCAACCGAGCCTTTCTGGTGCTCGGAATACTATGATGTGATCCCGTCATTCGACGAGCATCCTCGGGAGTACTGGACAAAGGAAAAGGTTCTGGAGCAGGAGATGCCCGCAATCGAGGTGGAGGCTTATAAGGTGTATGAGAAGACCGGAGAGTACGACCCTGAACTGAATCTATGGTTCACCGCTCACAACAGTACATACGACATAGCGAACAGAACCCTTTGGGTAACGGTACGCGAGAAATATGAACAGCATTACAATTTCAAACTGTAAATCATTATGAAGCATATCAGTATTCTGACCGCAGGCGTCGTCCTGTGCCTTGCCGCACTCTCCTGCTCCCAAAAGCAGAGTGACCCCGTGGCAGTTTGCGAGAACGGACAGTTCGTGGGATATATCGAGGACAACGGTGTCCTGACTTTCAAGGGAATTCCTTTCGCAAAAGCTCCTGTGGGCGAACTCAGGTGGAAGGCTCCGCAGCCTGTGGAAGCTTCCGATGAGGTTTTCGAGGCCAAGACCAACGGCCTTCCCGGATTACAGTCATACGACGAGGGGGAGGTGGCCAGTCACGGCGAACTCAGCGAAGACTGCCTCTATCTGAACGTCTGGACATCGGACCTTAAGATGCAGAAAGACCGTCCTGTAATGGTTTGGTTTCACGGCGGTTCCTACGGTTGGGGCGGCACCATAGACCCGCTCTACGAAGGTAAATATCTTGTTGCAGAGTATCCGGATGTAGTATTGGTTTCTGTTGAATACAGAGTCAACGCTATGGGATTCATCGATTTCATTGATATCCCTGGAGGCGAGGCATTCCCTGATGCTCCTTATCTTGGAATACTCGACCAGCAGCAGGCCCTCCGATGGATTCAGAAGAATATCAGCGCTTTCGGCGGCGACCCGTCCAACGTGACTATTTTTGGCGAGTCGGCAGGCGGAGGTTCTGTCAGCGCCCATCTGATAGCCAAGGGTTCCGATGGCTTGTTCCGCAGAGCCATACCTATGTCGGGAGAGATATGCTTGGAGCATACGCCTGAAAATTATAAGAAGACCGGACAGGCTGCCAAGTTGCTTGCCGCTACAGGATGCAAAGATATGGATGGCCTGATGGCTCTTTCCGAGGCCGAACTGCTGAAGGCGTTGAACACAGAGGCTGGCGACGTGAGTGCCGAAGGCGTCGGTGGTCACGTGGGTGACTTCAATAACTGGCCTATGCGCAGTGACGAAAGGAGCATAATCCCTTCCGACGGCTACAAGGCCATTGCAGATGGTGCTTCCAAGGACGTTGACGTAATGATAGGCATCGTGGCGGACGAGATAAGGTACTGGGCACATCTGCAGTATGACCCTACGGATGAGGTCAGTCCTCTTGGCTTCTATTACGACTGGGCGAAAGCGAAGGTCGATGGAATCAAGAAGATAGGAGGTTCGGAAACTGCCCGCCGCATAGACGAGAGCCTCAAAATCATCGACCCCGACAGTGACGAATGGGATGCAAAACATCCCGGTATCTGGAAATACACCGAAATTCTGAACAACTACAATTTCCGTCTCGGCAGTATCACCATTGCCCAGAACCACTCCGAGGCCTGCGGCAAGGGGAAAACCTATATGTATGTTTTCGGCAAAGGGTTTGAAAAGGGTGCCAATCACGGGGAGGATTATATGAAGGCCTGCCACGCCTGCGAACTCACTTACGCATTCAATAACCTTGCATATGAAGATGGTGCGCCGTTCGATCCGGTTCTCACCAAACGTTTCAGCAATATCTTGGTGAATTTCGCCCGCACAGGCGACCCTAGCGTTGAAGGTCTTGACATTCCCGAGTATGAGAAGAAAGACCGCAGTACGCTCATTGTGGACCACGATTCGCGGATTTGCGTTGAGAAGAATCCTCTTGCCGGAGAGACGGAACTGCTGCTGCCGACATATTATGACTTCTTCCTAAAAAAATAAGTTACGATAATTATCAAGCGTCTCCCGTGGACGTAGCCCTATTAATAATGCTGAGATCAAGCAGTTGCTGCAACCCGTGAGAGATTTGGCTTTTGAGAAAAGCAGTGAAGTCGGTGGGGAGAACTCCTGCGAATCCGATGTTAAAATGTTAAATGTTAAGTGACACGCTTTGCGCATTGCACAAGCTCATAG